>JAGFJD010000100.1 GCA_024102975.1 Phaeodactylibacter sp.
GGCGCACCGCCTCGATGATGCGGTTGAAGGCGCGGGTGTCTTCATCCACCAGCCGAAGCAGGGCATCTTTGATATGCTGCCCCTTCTCCGCCCAGGCGGAGAATTCCTCCCAGCGGTGGTCCCACACGCGGCGGTGGGAGGACAGGTTGGCCACCATCGTGCCCAGGGCGGCGCCCAGCGCGCCAACGTAGGCGGCAATGGAGCCGCCGCCGGGGGCAACGCTCTCCGAGGCGGTTTCGTTGGCGAAGGCGCGCAGGTTCATGTCCAGCAGGGGCGTGGGGGTGTCTTCCCGCAGCTGGTATTCGATGATCTTCTTCCGGGGATCGAAGGGCGTCAGTTCATCCAGGCCCAGCGATTTAACGGCGATCTTGATTACCTCTTCTTCCGAGGCGCCCAGGGAACGCTGCTGCTGCCGGAGGAAATAATGCCCGGCGTCGAGCATGACCTGCAGCGGCACCAGGCCGACCAGCTCGGAGCCGGTGACCCGCATCCCCCGCTCGTTGGCGCTCCTGCGGCAGGCTTCGAAAGCGATGTGCAGGGGCGTTTCCTGCACATTGGTAATATTCATCGAGATTTGGGCGATGCCGTATTCTTCGATGAACCAGCCGATGGCTTTCACCCCCTTGCAGGCGCCGGGCTCGCGGACGGGTTCTCCCCGGGCATCCTTAACGATGGGGCCGTTCACTTTTCCGCCTTCCCGCTTCACCCGCCCTTTCTCCCGCACGTCGAAGGCCACCGAGTTGGCGCGGCGCACGGAGGTGGTATTGAGGTTGACGTTGTAAGCGATCAGGAAGTCGCGGGCGCCGATGGCGGTAGCGCCGGCGCGGGCGTTGAAGCGGGCGGGGCCGTAATCGGGCTTCCATTCCGGCTTTTCCAGCTTTTCAGGCAGGGCTTCATATTCGCCGGCGCGGATGGCCGCCAGGTTCTTCCACTCCGGTTTGCCGGCAGCGTATTCATACATATATAAAGGTATGCCCAGCTCTTTGCCGGCCATTTCGCCCAGCTTATGCGCCCATTCCACCACCTCGTCCATGGTGATGTTGGAAATGGGGATCAGGGGGCAGACGTCGGTGGCGCCCATACGGGGGTGCTCGCCCTTGTGCTTGCGCATGTCGATCAGCTCGGCGGCCTTTTTGATGGCCAGGAAGGCGGCCTGCACTACCGGCTCGGGTTCGCCCACGAAGGTCACCACCGTCCGGTTGGTGGCCTTGCCGGGGTCGACGTCGAGCAGCTTGACGCCCTCGACGCTTTCGATTTCGTCGGTGATCTGCTTGATGATGGCCATGTCGCGCCCTTCGCTGAAGTTGGGCACGCATTCGATGAGTTGTTTTGGCATGGTTAGGTTTTTTTGTTGTGGTTTCTGGCATTCCGGCTGTGTGGGAGCGGGCGGGAATGCCGGAAACCACAACAGGGCCGGAGCGGGGTTTCCCCGGGAGCGTGATGCTTGGGGATTATGCCTTATGTCAGCACTTCCCTCTCCAGATTCAGGAAAAGGGGGTGTGGCGCGAAAATATAGTTTTTTTAAATACCTAACCCTCATTTTCCTGTAAAAGCAGATTACCTCCGCGACATAGCCATCCCCGAAGCCGCGTCTGGAAAGGGCTTGAAAGCCTCTGAGGTACCCCCTTTGCGGGGAATTACTTTGTATGTTTTTTGAGAACAAATAGTTAGGGCCTTACCTAAACTGGATACGATATGGGTTAGGCTGATATTTTTTTTGAGCGATCAACTTGCTGAAAGGCAATAATGACAACACATTTCGAATGGTGTTTATATATTCATAAAAATCTAAATATTGTCCGCCTTGGTTCCTCAGGGTAAATTTGTGTGAAGTTTCTAAGGAGGTATGGCGCCCCTGTTTTGGCATATGGAGGTGAATTCGACCCGGCAGTACATCAATACATTCAATACTTTGCTGAAAAGTAGATCGCGCTTATGGTTTATCCATATCATATAATAAAGGCACCGAGGATGGCTTCACGGCTATTTGCAGAATACTGCATACACCTGTACGGTCAAACTTCTGGCATTTTTCGCTTCGATGGTTTAATGAAGAAGGAGATGTATTGCATCAAAAAGGCAGTTGGAAAAAAAGGATGCTTACTTCTGCCCGAGCGGCATTGATTGAATTTGGAGTAATTGCTGAACCGGAAGTTCACAAAATAGACATTTCGCTTTACACCTGAAGCCTATTGGCGGAATCAAGACTTGGCAAGTTTCCCGCCAGCTCCCCGTCAGAAAAACTTGCCAAGTCTCACCCCGCCACCGCCCCCCACAACACCTCCACCGGATGAACCGCCTCCCGCCCCGCTCCATCCCTGATCTGATGCCGGCAGCTGGTACCCGGCGCGGCAATGACAACCTCCTGTGAAGCCTTGCGCACTGCCGGAAACAACACCTCCTCCCCCACCTTCATACTCACCGCATAATGCTCCGCCTCGTAGCCGAAGGAACCGGCCATGCCACAGCAGCCGGAGGGGATCACCTCTACGGTATAGTTCGCCGGCAGGCTGAGGGCAAAGGCAGAAACATCCACGCTGGCCAGCGCTTTTTGGTGGCAGTGGCCGTGCAGCAGGATGTGCCGGGGTTGGGCAGTGAACTGCTCCGCCCGGATGCGGCCGGCTTCGATCTCGCGGGCCAGGAACTCTTCCATCATCAGAGCGTTCTGGCCCAGAGCTTTGGCAGCCTCCCGCTGTTCGGGGCGCACCAGGCGGGGGTATTCGTCGCGGAAGCCGAGGATGGCGGAGGGCTCTACGCCGAGCAGGGGCGTATCGGCGGTAACGATGTCTTTGAATATTTCGACATTCTGCTGCGCCATACGCCGGGCCTCCGGCAGCAAGCCTTTGGACAGGTGGGCGCGCCCGCTCTCCTCGTGATCGATCATGCGCACCTCGTAGCCCAGGCGGCTCAGCAGTTCGATGGCTTTGATGCCGATGGCGGTATCGTTGTAGTTGGTAAATTCGTCACAGAAGAACCATACGGCGCCCACCGGATCGGTAGCGGGCAACAGCTTCGCCTGGTTTTGGGCAAACCAGCGACGGAGGGTGGTGGAGTGCAGCAGGGGCAGGGAACGCTGGGGAGCAACGTTCAGGAAGCGCTTCATTAGCCCACTGAAAAAGGCATTGCTGAGGAAGAAATTGCTCAGGCCCGGAGTCATGGACGCCAGCCCGTTCAGCCTGCCGAAATTGGCGAAGGCCCGGGAGCGCAGCGGCACGCCGTTCGATTTGTAGTACTGGTGCAGGAATTCCGCCTTGAGGGTGGCCATGTCCACATTGGAGGGGCATTCGGCGGTGCAGCCTTTGCAGGACAGGCAGAGGTCCATCGCCTCGTAAATCTCCGGGTGGTCGAAGGGGTTGTCCTTCACGTTCATGGTCAGGAACTCGCGCAGGGTGTTAGCCCGGCCGCGGGTAGTGTCCTTTTCGTCGCGGGTGGCGCGGTAGCTGGGGCACATGGTGCCGCCGGCGAAGCTGAGCTTGCGGCAGTCGCCCGAGCCGTTGCACTTCTCGGCGGCGCGCAGGATGCCCTGGGTTTGGGAGAAGTCGAAAACGGTGTCGAACTCAGGCGTCTGCTGGCCGGCCTGGTAGCGCAGGGAGCTGTTCATGGGCGGCGCGTCGACGATCTTGCCGGGGTTGAAGATGTTCTGCGGATCCCAGGTGCGTTTGATCTCCCGGAGCAGCTCGTAGTTCTGTTCGCCGATCATCAGGGGGATGAATTCGGCGCGTACCCGGCCGTCGCCGTGCTCGCCGCTCAGGGAGCCGTCGTATTTTTTGACCAGGCGGGCGACCGCCCCGGTGATGTCGTGGAAGAGGCGCTGCCCTTCGGCCTCTTTGAGGTTGAGGATGGGGCGCAGGTGCAGTTCGCCGGCGCCGGCGTGGGCGTAGTAGACCGCCTGCTGTTTAAAGCCCGCCATCAGCTGGGTGAACTCGCGGATGTAGGCGGGCAGGTCCTGGATGTCGACCGCAGTGTCCTCAATGCAGGCCACCGGTTTGGGGTCGCCTTCCAGGTTGCCCATGATGCCCAGGCCGGCCTTGCGCAGATCCCACACCTGCTTCGTCTTCGGTGACGCTACGACGGGATAGGCGTAGCCCAGGCCTGCTTTTTTCATAGCGGCGATCATCGCCTCTGCCTGTTCGGTAGCATCTTCTATCGTATCGCCCCGAAATTCGACCATCAGGATGGCGGCGGGGTCGCCTTCAACGAAGAAGCGGTTTTTGCGCTGCTCGATGTTGTGTTTGGTCAGGTCCATCAAAATCTTGTCCATCAGCTCGCAGGCGTCGGGCCGGAAAGACATGGCTACCAGGACGGCCTCCATAGACTCATCGATGCTGTTGAAATGGGCGCAGACGACCACGTCTTTTGGCTTGGGCAGGGGGTCCACATGCAACTTGACCTCGGTGGTGAAAGCCAGGGTGCCCTCCGAGCCGGCGAGCAGCTTGCACAGGTTGAAGGACTCGCCCTCCGGCCGGAAGGGCTGCCCGTCCAGAAGCACGTCGACGGCGTAGCCGGTGTTGCGGCGGTGGATGCTGGCTTTGGGATAGTTCTCCCGGATCAGCTGTTGTTGTTCGGGGCGGCTCAACGCTTCGTACAATTGTCGGTATACCTGGTTTTCCAGCTTGTCGCCCTGTAGTTTTTGCTCCAGTTCTTCCGGGCTTAGGGCGTGGAAGGTAGCGTCGGTGCCGTCGCTGAGGATGGTTTGCAGTTCCAGCACATGGTCGCGGGTGGTGCCGTAGACGATGGAGGTGGTGCCGCAGGAGTTGTTGCCCACCATGCCGCCGATCATGCAGCGGTTGGCGGTAGAGGTATCGGGGCCGAAGAACAGGCCGTACGCTTTGAGGAACAGGTTGAGCTCGTCGCGGATCACGCCGGGCTGCACCCGCACCCAGCCCTCTTCGGCGTTCACCTCCAGGATGCGGTTCATGTATTTGGAAATGTCGGCCACGATGCCGTCGCCCACACACTGCCCCGCCAGGGAAGTGCCGGCCGCCCGGGGGATGACGGACAAGCCGTGTTCGCGGGCAAACAGGATCAACCGGCGGATGTCTTCCGCATGTTTGGGCAGGGCGACGGCCAGCGGCAACTCCCGGTAGGCGGAGGCGTCGGTGGCGTAGAGGTGGCGCATGAGGCTACCGTAGTGGAGTTCTCCGTCGAGGGAGGACTGGAGGGCGTGGAGTTGCTGTTGCATGTAAATCAGGCGGCTGCGAATTCTGTGATGGCTCGGTGGTCAGAGGGGAAATATCCTAAAACGATATCGGACTTGGGAATACCTTCTTCTACCACCAAATCAACTATTATCATCCTCAATTTACAACGTTCTACTGACTTTTTGATGATGTAGTTGCTCATAAGGTTTTCATATACACTACTGGAAACAGCCAGGTATAGTTGGCGGTTGTCTCCAGATTCAGCTAAAGCAGTTTCATAATTAATATACTGCCCGAGGGCTTCGTGGAAAGCATAGAATAGAGAAGGCTGGGCGAAACTCTTCACCTCGATAGCAATTTTTGGGGTACTTCTTTCGGCGACCAAAAGTTTTTCAGCCGCCAGGTCTATAGCGACATTATCTTCTTTAATGAAGATGATTAACGGATCATCAGTAACATACCAACCTTCTTTCTCTAAAGCCTTCTTCACTACCTCATGGATTAGGTCTCTTGCCGGTATTCGGATTTTCTTTTTTAGATGATAAAATCACAAAATAAAACTTTTTTGATTATAATTTCAATGATTTTCAATAACTTTGACTTGTTTTTTTCGGCGAGGCCTATGCTTTGCAAAGTCACAATTAAACCGTAAATTTGAATAGAAATCTCGGATATGCCGGCGAAGGATATTTTTCATGAAGCAGCGAAGGAAGCGCTTATCAATGACGGATGGGAAATAACACATGATCCCTACACCCTGCAAATGGAAAAGCATAACATGTACATTGACCTCGGTGCTGAAAAACTGATTGCTGCCACAAAGGGCAAGCAGAAAATTGCTGTCGAAGTGAAAAGTCTGATCTCAAGGTCGATGATCAGCGCCTTTCATGAATTGGTGGGGCAATTTATCACCTATTCGAGTGTTTTAAAGAAACAAGAAAGTGAGAGGGTTCTTTACGTTGCGATACCTTATGACGGTTATGCAACCTTATTCCAGAAAGATTTTGTCGTAGATATTATATCAGAATTTAAGGTGAGGATCTTCGTTTTTGAACCGGATGATAAAAAAATATTGAAATGGCTAAAATAGGAAAATATCAAAAAATCATTGAAGAGCTTTTGGAGGAGTACGCCGCTATCAAACCAGCGGTTTCTAACGACATCGACACCGAGTTGATCATAGACCGGGAAAGAAACCATTTCCTGCTGATGCATGTAGGTTGGAGAGACAAATATCCAATATACAACACCATCATCCACATCGACATCAAAGACAGCAAAGTCTGGGTGCAGCAGGACTGGACCGACGCCGTCATCGTCGACCGGCTCATGGAAAAGGGCATTCCGCAGGATGATATCGTGCTGGGCTTCCTGGCACCTTATAAGCGGCAGTATTCGGGCTTTCCTGCGTCCTGAGTTTTTGCCGCATAGCGCACATAGCCGTTTTCACATAGGCCACAGTAGTTGGCAGGTATTTATGAGCGTCTCAACCTGCCGGGTTTCGCGTAAGTTCCTATACTATTGAACCAGGCAGCGTTTGTCGAAGACGGTTTTCGCCGGCAATATTGCAATAACTGCGCTGATGCATCTCCGATAAACGCTGCCGGGTTGGCATGCCGGTGTTTTACCGAAAATCCTACAGGTTGAGCATCCGCAGATTATACTGGCGAACGCGTGGTTTTGTCAGGAACAAAACCAGCGATGCCTGTATATACTGACCCGGCGGGTTTTGTAGTCGACAAAACCTGCCGTGCGTCAGTATAATAAATTTGCCCATTTATTTTCAGGACGAACTTTAGCAATATTCCCCACTTCCTCCATCCCGTTCTCCCCTACCTTTGCAGGAAAAAAATGAAACCGACCTACGCCCTCGCCTTCCTCCTGCTCTCCATCCACCTCTGCCACGCCCAGCATATCCAGCGCCGCGGCCGGCTGGGCGTGCAACTGGAACCCGCAAGCGACAGCCTGGCGCAGGCCCTGGGGCTGAAAGAAGCACAAGGCATGATGATCCGACAGGTGTTTCCCGGCGCTACCTACGCCAATGCCGGGGGGGAAAGCGGGGATGTGCTGCTCGCCATCAACGGCCAACCGGCCAACCCGGGAGTTGAAATCCAGGAAGCCCTTCAGGCAATGCGGGAAGGCCAGCCCGCCCGGTTCACCGTCTGGCGGGACGGCAAAAAAGCGGAGCTGGAAGGCGCCGTGGCGCCCATCCCCTACGAAACGTCGGCCGCTTCGGAAGTCCTCTACGGCGAGATACCCTTCAAGGGCGGCTGGCTGCGCACCATCGTCAACAAGCCCAAAGCTGCGGGGCCGCACCCCGCCATCTATTTCATCCCCGGATATACCTGCAGCTCAGTGGAGAGTTTCTCGCCCATCCACCCCTACCGGAAGTTGCTGGACAGCCTCAGCGGGCTGGGCTACGCCATCTTCAGGGTGGAAAAGCCGGGCATGGGCGACAACATCAATACCGGCAACTGCTTCAAACTGGGCTTTGACAACGAGCTGGAGGCTTACCGCGCTGCTTACGATGCTATGCGGCAATACGATTTCATCGACACGGACAACATCTTCATCTGGGGCCATTCCATGGGCGGCGTCTATGCCCCGATTATCGCCGCCGAAACGCAGCCCAGGGGCGTCGCGGTGTACGGCATCACCCATGAGGTATGGGTGGAGTACCTGCTCAAGATGGTCCGCTACCAGAACCCCCTGCTCGGGCACGACTACGCGGAAACCGACCGCGACGTGCGCACCCTCTACGCCCTGCTGTACGAGCATTACTACCTGGGCAAAAGCTCCAAAGAGCTGTACCGGAACCCGGATTACCGGAAAATACTGGACCGCGACTTCGCCTTCGACGGCGAGGACCAGATCCTCTACCGTCACGAGGACTTCTGGCGGGAACTCAACGCCCACAATCTGTCAGAAGCCTGGGCGGGGTTCGGCGGCCATGTCCTGTCGCTCTTCGGGGAGGCCGATATGGAAGCGGTGAATGACGAAGCCCAGCGGGAGATTGCCCGCATCGTCGATGCAGCCCATCCCGGCCATGGCACGTTCAAGCTGGTGGAAGGAACAGACCACTCCATGATCAAAGTGGGCAGTATGGAGAAGGGGGCGAAGCTGCGCTCTACCCCGGAATACCGACAGTATCTGGAAACTAAATTTAATTACGATATTGTGGCGATGACGCACGAGTGGATACAGCGCGTCATGGGAACCGAACGATAAAAATTTTACCATGCCCATCACTTCCGCCCGCTACGTGCTTGCGGTGCCCGACCTGCAGCGCTCCGCTGCCTGGTACCAGGACATCCTTGGGTTCGAAACCTTCGAAGTGGGCGACCCCGGCTGGCGCTTCGCCCGGCGCGGTGCCTGCTACCTGATGCTGGGCGAATGCCCGGACGCTATCCCCCCTCATGAGTTGGGCGACCATTCTTATTTCGCCTACCTGGTTTGCGAAGAGATCGACGCCTTGTACCGGGAGTTTGCTGCGAAAGGAGCGGCCATCTGCCAGCCGCCTCTGGACAAACCCTGGGGCATGCGGGAGTTCCACCTGACGACGATCGACGGGCATCGGATTACATTCGGTCAGACGGTTTGAGTTTTGCGGCGTGGGTCAGGAAGCATCTCTGATAAACGCTGCCGGGTTTGTCCTGACACATTCATTGCCCAAAACCCGGCAGGTTGAGGGCATGCGATTTGCTTTGAAAAGCCGGCCTCACAGATTTGGCGGGCTACAGAGCTTGTATGGCGTTGCTCACCCTTGCTTTTCAATCCACTTCATAAAGGCTTCCTTATACGTCCGCCCGATCGGGATTTCGTATTTTCCGATCTCCACATCTACGGCAGTGAAGGCGTCGATCTTGTCGCGCGGCACGATGAAGGAGCGGTGGATGCGGAAGAACTGGCCCGGCGGCAGGCGCTGTTCGATGTCGCCGATCAGCTCTTTGGTCAGCAGTTTTCCTTCCGGCAGGATGATTTTGACGTAGTCTTTCAACCCTTCGATATAGAGGATATCCGACAGGCGCACCCGGATGGACTTTCGGTTGGCGCGCACCAGGATGCCGGGTTCTACGGCGGGCATGGTGGCCGCCGGTGCCGGGGACGGCGGCTGCCGCTCCAGGAATTTGTCGATGGCCTTCAGGAAGCGCTGGAATTCGATGGGCTTCAGCAGGTAATCCACTGCATCCAGTTCGAAGCCTTCCAGGGCGTATTCGCGGTGGGCGGTGGTGAGGATCACGGCCGGCTTATGGGCCAGGGCTTTCAGCATCTCCATGCCGGAAAGGCCGGGCATCTGAATATCCAGGAAAATGAGGTCCACAGGCTTTCTTTTCAGGGCCAGGAAAGCTTCCAGGGGCTCTTCAAAGGTTCCTTCGATTTCAAAACTGTCGAGTTTGTCCAGGTATCGGCGGATGATGTCGATGGCGATGGGTTCGTCGTCTATGATGTAACAGGTGGGCATGGGAGATGGGTTAGGTGGTTAGGCGGTCACCGCACGACCAGCAGCGGCAGGCGGTTGAACCGCTCCGCCATTTTTTCGGTGATGCTGCCGAAGAGGAAGGTTTCGAATGGAGAATGGCCTTTAGCCCCCATAACGATCATGCTGTTTGATTTTGAAAGAGCAAAGTCCTCGATATGGCCGGCAATATCGTGCTGTTTATTTTCGAGGAAGTTCATTTCGATATCAGCCCCGGAAAGGCCGTTGTCTTTAACAAAGCTGTCGTAGGCCACCTGGGCGGATTCCATGAGTATACCGCGATACCCCGTTCCGGGCCGGGAGCGCGAGTAGTAATCTTCGGGAGGCAGGTCGACGATGTACAGGCCATGGACGGCCGCCTCGGCTTTGCGGTTTTTAAAATCCAGCGCAGCCTGGATGGCGTGGAGCGAATGGGCAGAAAAATCGAGCGGCACGATCAGGTTGTCGATCTCGCTATACCCGTTAACCGGGATAAAAAGGATGTTGCACCGGGCATTTCGGGCCACCCGCCTGGCTGTGATGCCGCTTCCTTCGCTAAATTCCTTTTTGCCGACGACCAGGAGGTCGGCTTCCTTCACCCTGGTCCAGTGCAGCAGTTTTTCATAGGGTTTCCCTTCGATCACCTCGATGGAGTACTCCAGGCCGACGTCATCGCCGAATGCCTCCTGGATGTCGAACCCCAGTTTATCTCTGACTTTTTCATCCACCGGGTATTCCGGGGCGAAGAGTTTTTGAAATTCGACGTCGACGTGTTTGGGGACGGTAAAGTCCGGCATGATGTGCAGGAAGTAAGCTTTTTCGATTCCCATCAGGACCGCATTGGCCGCCAGGAACTGAAGGATATGCCGGTCGGTTGCTGACAAGTCGAGCGCTACGATGATTCGGCGAAATGCTTGCATGTGGTTCGCTTTTTTATACAGGCTGTAAAGTAGGGCATAAATAAGTAAAAGCGCAAACAGAGTATACCTCTTTTGCGCTTTTACCGGCTTTTCCACCAATTCCCCGTTCTACATACTAACGCGTTGCAGCTCTGTGAGAATTGGTGTATATAGCGTTTCAGGCACCTGCGAGCTTTTGAAAGCCGCTGCCTTGCGCCTGAAATCAATTGCGGGTCACTCTACAGCCACTTTCTTGTAGGCTTTTTCCTCTTTCTCCGGCACGTCGACGAAGGTAAGCCGCAGGATTCCATTGTCGTATCGGGCGGTGATCTTCTCGTGCCCGATGGCATTGGCCAGCCTGAATTTGCGTTCGAAGGAGTCGAAGTCGAATTCTTCCAGGATATAGTTATCTTTCTTTTCCCCCCTCGTGGCTGACTTCTCACCGCGTATCGTGAGGATGTCATCTTTTACGGTAATCTCCAGTTCCTCTCTGGTGAAGCCCGGCACCATGACTTCCATTTCAAAAAGCGCGCCATTCCGGAGAATATTCACCGGCGGCACATCTCTGTAAGGAATATCAAAGGCGCTGCGCCCCAGAAAATGGTTGGGGTCTATCAACCTGGCATATTCTTCGCCCATGCGGTCGAATGCACGGTTTCTGATCTTTGCGCGCCACATAATCGGATTGTTTTATGAAAAAACACACTTCACTGGGTGTTAATATACAGGCAAAGAAGCAACGCTGCACTGCACTTTGTCATGGCTGCGCATTGATTTTTATCACTGCCGGGAAAGGAAAGAGGAGATATATGGGTCCACTGCTTCACAGTGGCACGGGTTCACTGTTGCATACCTCCACCGCCCCCATGACCCCATGAGACCATAAGACCATGACCCCATAAGACCATGAACCCATGAGACCATAAGACCATAAGACCATAAGACCATGAACCCATGAACCCATGACCCCATCCTCACACCATGCTGCCAAAGAACTCCCTGACTCTGGCTACCATCTGGTTTTGGCTCATGCTGTCGGCGGTTTCGGTACTCAGCAGTTGGGGGCGAAAGGCTTTGGACGCTCTGATGGTTTTTTCCAGCCCTATCTTAGCTTCTGCCGGCCCGAAGATGAAGAGTTCGTCGGCATCGCCCACTTTTTCCATGATGCGGGCATAGTAGTGTTTGATCTGGGTGGCCCGGCGGCCGAGGTATTTGGTGTCGGAGGTTTTATCCATCGGCCCCCAGGGTTGTTTGGTGCGGGATCCCCCTTTCACGTGGAAGTCTTCCACCTCGGAGGGGATGTGTTGTACAGAAGCTTCGCTGTTGTTCAGCTCGATGAGGAAAGCTTCTTTGTAGTCGAGCCAGATACCTGTTTGTTTTGCCATAGGATATATTTTAGACCACCTGGCTGAACAGCTGCCCTTCCGGTTGTTTTCGCCAGTAGCGGGCATCGAGCGCCAGGCAGATGTTTCGAATGAAAGGCCGCCCTTTGGGCGTCACTTTGAGCTGGAAGGGGTAGCGCCGGATGAGGCCGTCGGCTTCGAGCGGCGCCATGCGGTTCAGCCCTTCGTAGAGGGCGCCGCATTGAAACTCGGGCAGGTACCAGATGGTCTCATTGCGGCACATGATGTTGAGGATGTGGCCGCGCAGCACCACGTCCTCCTCGTTGAGCAGGTGCCCTTTTACGAAGGGGAATTTCCCCTGGGCGACCAGCGCCTGGTAAGCTTCGATGCTTTTTTCATTCTGTACGAAAGCGTTCCAGCAATCGCTGATCGAGGAGGCGCCCAGTGCAATGGCCAACTCCGTGAAATATGGCGTATACCCCATAAAGTTTCGGTGTAGGGCGCCGGTCTCCATCGCCTTGTACAGGCTATCGGAAGGAAGGGCAAAGTGGTCCATGCCGATCTCGGTGTATCCGGCGGCGGCCAGCAGGCTGCGGCCCAGTTCGTACAGTTCCCGCTTTGCCTTGCCCTGCGGCAGGTCTGCCTCCGAATAGGCCCGTTGGCTGGGTTTGATCCAGGGCACGTGGGCGTAGCTGTAAAAGGCGATGCGCTCGGGCAGCAGCATTTTCACCTTGCGGATGGTTTCCCGAATATGCTGCCTGGTCTGTAACGGCAGGCCGAATATCAGGTCGTAATTGACGGAAGTATATCCCAGGCGGCGGGCCTGCCGGGTGACCCGGTGTACTTCCTCGAAATCCTGCTTGCGGTTGATGATCTCCAGGATTTCCGGAGCGAAGTCCTGGACGCCGATGCTGATCCTTCGGAAGCCCAGCCGGCGGAGGGTTTTCAGGTGTTCCAGAGAAGTTGAATTGGGGTGGGCCTCAAAGCCAAACTCATACTCTTCCGCCAGGTCCACCTTTTCCAGGATGCCTTCCACCAGTATTCTGAGGTTTTCCGGAGCGAAAAAGGTCGGCGTGCCGCCCCCGAGGTGAAGCTCCCGGAGGATCGGCTTCTCCGGAAACAGATCGAGATAGAGGGACCATTCCCGGAGCACGCTTTTAATATAAGGCAATTCAACCAAGTGGTTCTTCGTGATGCGCTTGTTGCAGCCACAGTAAGTGCACAGGCTTTCGCAGTAAGGCAGGTGAACGTACAGGCTGACCTCGCGGCCCCGCTGAAAAGCATTGAGCACCCTCGCCTTCCATTCGCTTTCCGGAGGGCACTCGTCCTCCCAGTAAGGAACGGTGGGGTAACTGGTGTATCGGGGCGCCGGAATGTTGTACTTTTCGAGCAATTCGGTATGCATGGTTATCAGCTTTAGTGAGGTGGTTAGAATAGGACGATTAACGACAAGAAGCGAAGAAGCGAACTCGCCTTCGCTCTTCTCTTCAAAAGTAAGGGGAGAACCCAGGGTTCGAAATGATATGCATCACTGAAACGAGTGATATATCTCAGCCGTTCAGCCGTTCGATCAGTTCATGCTTGCTGGAAACCCCCAGTTTTTTGTACAGGGATTTCACATAATGCCGCACGGTATTCAGGCTGATGTGGTGGGTTGCGGCAATTTCCTTATAGGCCATTCCGGCAGCCAGGCCCTCGGCAATTTCCACCTCTCTGCGGTGCAGGCCGGCCTCCAGGCGCTTAAACTTTTCCGGCATACGGGACCGGACAGCGCCGGGCTTCTCTTCTTCCTGCCGGAAGCTGTCGAGCAGATACGCCGCCATTCGGGGTTCGATGAATGCGCCGCCCTTATGGGTTTCCCGGATCACATCCAGAATGCGCTCCGGCCGTCCACTTTTTACAAAATACCCGTGAGCGCCGTTCCGGAGCGCTTTGGTCAACAATTCCGGTTCGGTATGGCCGGTGACAATAATGATCTTTGCTTTGGGCAACAGCCGTTTGATCTTCCCGATCTGGTCCAGGCTGTTCTGCCCTGCCAGGCTGATGTCCAGCAAAATGATGTCTGGTTTCCGGTCCAGTTGGAGCCGCTCAAAGAACTGGCCCATGGAAGCTGCTTCCAGGGTGACCTCGAACTCATCAGGGTGGGTTTGCAGGAGGAACATGATCTCTTCCCGAACCAGGGGATCATCCTCTATTATGCCTGTGCGGATCATGTCAAGCGCTGGGGTTTCGTTATAAAAATTTCATTCTGCAGCCAGGGCACCTTTGCCCCGGTGCCTTTTTGCCCGGAACACATGGCCCTCACATCAATTTTACATCACAATGCTATTGGGAAAGAGGGTGAAAAACCTTTTATTTGCATATTATTTTAATATGTTATATATTTGAAATGTTTTTCCCATATTCTTCATTATCCTTCCCAAATTTCGTTTATATATAGTTCCTGACGGACCAAATGAGCCGGCATGCCGGGTGTCTGTAGGTTATTTCAACTTAACCGGGGGCTGCCAGTAGGGAAATAAGAATAAAGAATAAATGCTTTTGTTTTTCATATTTCTTGTTTTTTTTGCTAATTAATGAGATATTTATGAGCAAATAGCTGTTAGCACCCAATTTCAGCGTTTTTTCGCGCATTCCCTCCTCCTGTAACACTTAAGGGCAACACTTTTCATCCCAAAACTACTATATCCATTTACCGGAGCGCCTTTATCGCCCTCCTGTTTCCGGATTGCTCCGGGTTTCGTGCCATCGATAGACAAACGAACGGCACTGAGCTGATATACAAACAATAATGCACAATTAATACTACATGAATCAGATGGCCAGTGTACCCAACAAAAGGGCTGTTGCCCTACCCAAAAGAACGACCGACTTTCCCTCCGGCGAGGGCCGACTTGGCACGAGGTGCCTGTTTGCAGCGGACGGCTGCAAGGCTTAGGTAATCAGGATCATTTACCGTACTAAAAGCCAACAGGCAGACCACTGGACATTTTGGGGGCTACTTGTGTAAAGGTGTGAAAGTGTAAACGTGTAAATGATTGGGAGCCAATTTCTTTTACACCTTTACACGCTTACACTTTTAAACGGACCAGAAAATGTC
>JAGFJD010000520.1 GCA_024102975.1 Phaeodactylibacter sp.
CTTTTGGAGATAAAAAGCGGCAATTTTTTGATGAGATGAGGCGGCTTTTGAAGTGCATACCCGAAGGTATGGACAAAAAAGGCAACGAAATATCATCAAAAAAGGGACGTTTTTTAGCCCATGCGCCTACGCTGAAGCTTCAGCGCAAGCGTAAGGGTGGCCTCCAAACATACTCTAAAACACAAAGGCACAAAATCCGCACAAAATTTAGTGGGATTTGGTGCTTTAGTGCTTTCGTGGCATCTTGTCATCAGGGGTATGACTCCAATGAGAAAGTACCGGATGATTTTTGTTCTTCATATTACCCCTTCAATTCCAAGTTTTTCGCATTTAAAAATAAGGCAATTTTCTCAAACTCTTCCTTTACCTTGTCCATCGTTTTGTCCGGAAACTTCTCGAAAGCATCCAGTTCCACCTGCATTTTGCTGCCGGAGAACTTCGGCTTCCACACTGCCCGGGCCAGGCCGCTGACCAGTATTACGCCGAAAGCGTTGCCGCCGGTGGCGCCCAGCTTGCCGTATATCCGTTCCAGGGTATCTGTGCTGGCCAGGCGGTCCCGCCCGTCGGGGGCGTAGCCCATGGTGTAGCTGTCCCATTGGGGAAGGATGTCAACCGTATCGGTTCCGGAGGGCTTAAACGATTCGTAGGCCTGTATCTGAGAGGTCGGCAACAGATGGCCTTCCCCCACGTCCACCACGTCTACCGCATCTGTCGCCTTCACGGCCGCTGTCTTAGTGATCCCCACCCACCACTGAAAATCCTGGATGCGGGCCGGGCCGAAGGCATGGAAGTAGCGTTCGGCCAGCCAGGCCTGCGCTTTTGCGGTTTCCTCGGCGGGGAAGGGCTGCCCCAGCCAGGCTTCGTAGCCCACATAAGAGATGATGTTGGAGCGCAGGCTGTTGGCGCCGATCCGCAGCAGGTAGCCTTCGAATGCCATGCGGTTGAGGACGAACTTCAGCTTGTCGTCCGGCACCCGGGCGTGCTTTTTCAGTTCCGAAGCGGACATCGGCGCTTTGGCTGCCCGCAGGATTTCTTCTTTCCACTCGTCAAAAAATTCAGGCGGTATCTTTCTCCCGCTTTGGGAATAGCGGCGCGCCCACGACTCGTCGCCCGGAGGCGGGATGGAGGCGGCCATGGCCCGGTGGGCGGTTTCCCGGGGCAGCAGGTACACCGATTCGCGCATAGCGGGCACGCGCAGGCCGTGCTTTTGGGCATCGATCCGGCGGAAATCTTCTTCAGTGAAATTCTTCACCCGCGCAAAGAGGGACAAAGGGCCGGAGGGATGGGTGCTGTATACGCCGGTGATGGATTTCAGTGCTTCTTCTGCATTTTCCCCCTGTTTGCCGAGGCATTGGCGGTGGCGGCTCCAGTGGCGGAAATGATGGGTGGGGTCGGGCATGGGAATGGGGCTTTTGATATGAGTGTGTTACAAAAAAGCGGGGTTACGGAAAGTCGTCAGACGACTCAAAGTCGCAAAGTCGCACGAAAGTCGTCAGACGACTGATAAAACCCGCGAATATGTCACGCACTCTTTTGATATGATCAACCGGGGCTAAAATACGGATATGTATTGCTTTTTTAAATTGTAATCTATTAAAAAATACTAAAAAGCAGGGAGTATCATTAACGCTTTGAGCAGTATTTTCGATCATGTTTTGCGCACCTCCGAAGGCGACATCCCAAACTCCTTCCCAAAGCTGCGGCTGAAATGCGAAAAATCCTTATACCCCACCTGTGCCGCAATATCTCCAATCGGCAAATCTGTGCTTTCCAGCAAAGCCTTCGCCTTCCGCAGGCGGACGGAGCGGATAAAGGTGGCGGTGGGCGTCCCGGTCAGCGCCTTGAGTTTGTTGTGCAGCTGGGTGCGGCCCAGGGCTACGGCGCGGCAGAGGCGGGTAGTGTCAAAATCCTCGTCGCCCAGGTTGGCCTCGATGATAGCTGTAAGCTCCCGGAGGAAAGCGGCTTCCTGTTGTTCCTGTTCGCTGGCCCACGCTCCGCCGGCTGGCGCCTCAGACAGGCGCTCCCGCAGGCGCTGGCTGACCGCGGCCAGGTTCTTCAGCCGTACCAGCAGCTCTTCCTTGTCAAAGGGCTTGGTCAGGTAAGCGTCGGCGCCCTGCGACAGGCCGGCGACCTTGTCCTCCTGAGTAGCTTTGGCCGTCAGCAGGACTATGGGGATGTGGCTGGTGGCCCGGCTGGATTTCAGGATGCGGCATACCTCAAAACCGTCCATCTCCGGCATCATGACATCAGAGAGGATGACATCCGGAACGATTTCCAGGGCTTTTTCCACGCCTTCCCTGCCGTTGCGGGCGGTTTGCAGGGCGTAGTCCTTATCCAGGCAGGAGATGATGTATTCGGTGACGTCGGCGTTGTCTTCGATGATGAGGACGAGAGGGCTGTCTGTGGATGTGGAGCGCAGCGACATCCCGCCTCTGCGGGCTGAAGCCGCTACGGCGGGCGAAGGCCCGGCGTATGCCGGGGCTGTGGCAGGCTCCACAACGGGATCAATAGCATCGGCAATGGTGTCAGCCGAGCGGGCATCAACGGCATCTGAAGCTTTGGCTTCGTTTCTAATCGGCAGCAT
>JAGFJD010000120.1 GCA_024102975.1 Phaeodactylibacter sp.
CCGGCCAGTCGACGGTGATATCGGTGGAGGTTACCTCGTAAGAAAAGGTAGCGCCGCCGCCGGCATGGCCCGTGAAATAGGCCAGTTCCGGCGCCGGATTGAAATGGTTGTTGTAAAGCGCGGCAACAACCAGCAGCGCCAGCAACAGCAGGGCCAGGGCATGGAAGGGGCGCCTTCTGCCCGGAGGAGAAGCGAGGGTGTGGATCATGATGGTGTGTGGTTTTAAATTTTCGTAACAGGCAAATTCAAGTAGGGCCTTGGTTTTGCCAAGGCAAAATGGTTAATTTGTTGAGTAAAACATTATTACGAGCACAAAAATATTGATTCAATCAATAAAAGGAAAAAATAAGGGCGCTTTTATATTGATTTAGATTACATTTAATATTTTAAATGCATATTAGCAACAATATCAAATTTTTAAGAAAAAGCCGGGGGTGGACTCAGAAACAGTTGGCAGAGGAACTGGATAAAACTTATATCACCGTTGGGGACTACGAAAGGGGCAAGGCCTTGCCGCCGCTCAATATCGTGCTGGACCTCTGCCGCATTTTCGACGTAGATATCGCAACCCTGATACATATAGATATAAGGAATGAAGGCTTGCCGGAAAAAGCCGGAAAGGATCGGCAACAGTTGGAAGCGCAACTCGAAACTCTGCAACGCCTGACGGAGCTCCAAAGCCACCGCCTGGCGGAACTGGAACGGGAGATCCGGCTGCATGCGCCGGATCTGGCAGGGAAGTTGGGGTTGAAATGATGTCTTAAGGAAATTGAACCCAAAAAAGTAATAAGTTCCGCTCTCTCTTGCCGGAGAGTTTTTGTCTTAACAACATTGAGAATTTGGAAAAACCTATACACTCGAGTTACTTATGTATTTTGGAGCACGCATTCAAGTCCATTGAAAACAAAGCACTCACTTATAGAATGGCCGGGTGGCATCAAGATAAATGGTGGTTGCATCAAAAAGCAGAAAAACTACGTATTATAGAAATGGGATGTGCAACAAGGGCTTCAATGATAGAAGTAACATATGTCAGGGCCAGTGTGAGCGGGGTCAATTTTTAACAGTAATCAGCATTTAAAATGGCGCGAAAGAAGAAAACGGAACGAGACATCCAGCAATACGATCACCGGTATAAAGATCGGATAAACAATCCTCATGTAGGGTTGGTCAACGAAAAGACCGATCCTGATTACGGCCAGGTGAAGAAAACCTATCAGTACGATCCGCACCTTGATCCTCAACTCCAGTGGGCCGGAAAAGCGGAGCATACCAGCTTTCAGGTGCCAACGGTCAGCCTGCACGTCCATGAGCGTATCGACCCCAAGACCATCATCGAAACCGTCCGGGGGGAAAAAGACACCGGCGGCCAGCTCTCGCTTTTTCACGAGGAGAAAAAACCACTCCGGGAAGCCATAGAGTTTTATAAACACCGGGAAGGGTGGACCAACCGACTGATCGCCGGGGATAGCCTTCTGGTCATGAACTCTCTACTGGAGAAGGAGGGTATGGCGGGCCAGGTGCAGATGGTGTATTTCGATCCACCCTACGGGATAAAGTATGGTTCCAATTTTCAGCCGTTTATGGACAAACGCGATGTCAAAGATGGCAAGGACGAAGACCTCACCCAGGAACCGGAAATGATCAAAGCTTTCCGTGATACCTGGGAGCTGGGCATACACTCTTATCTAACTTACCTGCGGGACCGGCTATTATTGGCACGAGAGCTACTTCATGAAAGTGGGAGCGTGTTTGTACAGATAGGAGATGAAAATGTTCATAAGATAAGAATACTACTTGATGAAGTTTTTGGGGAATCCAACTTCGTAAGTTTGATTTCATATAAAACATCAATAGGCTTAGGGTCAAAAAATTTAGATGGGGTCTGCAATTACGTCGTTTGGTATACTAAAGACTCCTCAACGCTTAAATATAGACAACTATTCAAGGAATTAGAATTGGGTGGACCTGGTGCTACTAGATATAACTATGTTGAAAGTAAAGACGGAACAGTAAG
>JAGFJD010000152.1 GCA_024102975.1 Phaeodactylibacter sp.
ACAGATAATCCGAATACAAGTCAAGTAATTTTGGGTCTTTCATCTTAGGCTCCTTTGAGCTACAAGATAACGCCCATAATATTTATTAGCAATTTACCAAACCTTTCGCTTGCGAAAGGTCAGTTAATAAGAGTAGTAAAGTATACTGCGAGGCCATACAAAAAGGCCATAAACAGACAGGATTAACAGGATTTACAAGATTGTCAATCCTGACAATCTTGTAAATCCTGTCTACTTTAGCCACGTGCGCAACTCTATTCTGTCCAATCCTGGACGAGCAACCTCCCGTCAACCCTGTTAATCCTGTCCAATATTCCCCCAAATTTCGTAAATTGGATTCCTCAAAACCACCTGCCATTGAAGCAACGACTACGACAGCTTATCGCAAAGGGCAAGGCGCAGAAAGCCATTCAGGACTTACTTCATCTTACCCAAAGGCTGGACGAGGGCGAATTGCACGAGGAAGTCGTCATGCTGTCTGCCAGGTATGAACAGCATGCCAGGTCGGAACGCCTGGGCATAGCTACAAAAGAAGAAAACAAAGTATCGTTAGCCGCTATAAACAATGCGCTATTGGGAATCATCAACAGGCTTCCCGAAAGCAAGCAGATGGGTATCGAGGAGGACGATGCTTTTGATAACGTCATTGATGAAATCTCCCACTCCAACCGGAAGTGGCGGCCGTGGGTGGCAGTTGCCTTGGTGCTTTTCGGTGTTTTGGCAGCTATGGCGCATTTAGCCGGATATGGCTTAAACAGCCTGTTTAAAAACGACGACGTAGATTCCTTTTCGGTAACGATATTGGTGCATGGAAAAACGGGTAAAGACGACCGCATCCTGAGAAACCAGGGAGAGGTTGTTTTGGACTTTGGGACCGCCCGGGAAGAGGCTTCCATCAATGACAATGGGGAAGCCACTTTCAAAGAACTGCCCGCCGGCTACATCGGCAAAAAAGCGCGAATAAGCATCGACCACCCCCAGCCTTATTTTCCGGTAGACAGAGATGCGGAATATATCCTGGAAAGAAGGAAAGCCATCTACCTGGAAGTGGAATTGACGGGAACCGACATCATCCGGGGGCGGGTGCTGGATCATGAAACGGAAAAACCGCTGGACAGCGTCCGGGTGAGCTATCAGGATATTGCCGCTTTTACGAATGCGTATGGCTGGTTTGAACTGAATATCCCGGAAGACAAACAAGCCAAGTTCATCCGCGTCAATTTTTACAAGGGAGGCTACAAAATGCAGGATATTGACAGCATCGCGCCTCATACGCAACAGGAAATGGGCATTTTATTGAGGAAGGAATGACTATTCGGGGGTTCGCAGTTCGCGGTTCGCAGTCCACAGGCAGCCGGACAACCTGCGAACAGCGAATAGCGAACAGCAAACCGCCGAATAAAGAAAAAAGCAATAACCATGAAAAACCTATTAACCCTGACACTCTTAATCATCACAGCCTTCCACCCCCAAGCCCAGCAAGACATCAACCTACCCGGCACGGTAGTAGAGCAAAACAGCCAATTCAATACCGGGAAAGTCAACTACCTGTCCAATGCACAGATCAAATCGCCGGGGGCGAACCCGCAGCTGAGCGACGCCCACGGGAAATTCACCCTGGTTTTTCCCGACAAGCCTTTCGGCAACATCGCCACGATCTACGCCTCCAAAAGCGGCTATGAGACCGTCAACGAGGAAGAGCTGAAAAAGGCGGCCGTTTTGGGCCGCCGGGTGCCGCTGAAAGTGGTGATGTGCCAGGCGGGGCAGTTGTATGAAAACCAGGTGGCTTATTACAAAATCGCCCGGGATGCAACTTTGGCGTCTCACCGGGAGAGAATGGCCATCCTGCAAAAAGAAGGCCGGGAAAAGGACCGGCTCATAGCGGAGATGCGCGTAGAATTCAACCAGGAGATCGCTACGGCGGAGCAGGCCAGGGAACTGCTTGCTCAGCAGCTCGAAGTGGCCGAACAACGCGCTCAGGAACTGGCCGACAAATTCGTTACCGTCAACCTGGACGACCAATCCGAATCCTACCAGCGCGCCTTCCGGGCCTTCCTGGCCAAAGACATCGACGGTGCCCTGACGATCCTGGACAGCGTGGACCTGGAGTACCGCCTGGCTGCCAATACCACGGAAAAGAAAAAAGAAGAGGCTATCGTCGAAGAAATGCAGAAAAGCATAGCCAACCGGGATGAGCAGATTGCGCAGGACGTCAACCAGTGTGTATTCAAGGCCCGGTTGTTTATTTTGAAATATGAGTTTGCCGAGGCGGAAAAGATGTTTGAGTTGGCGCTGCGGTATGCGCCGGAGGATGAGGGGTTGCTGGTTGAGTTTGCTTATTTTTTGGCAGAGCAAAACAGAGATAAAAAGGCTGTTCAGCTTTATGAACAAGCACTGAATAAATATAGGGTTTTAGCTGTAGACAATCCCGAGCAATTCGAGCCGGCGGTGGCAGCGACCCAAATAAATTTAGGCTCAATGTACTATACTTTGAATAAGTTTCAGGAAGCTGAAATAGCCTATATGGAATCCTTAAAGATTTGCCAGAAACTTGCTTCAACACATCAAGATCGTTTTGAACCTGACCTTGCATATACCTTAATTGGATTAGGTTTAGTCTTTTCGGCAAAAAATCAGTATGAAAATGCAGAGGCGGCCTATCAGCAAGCCCTTGAAATCACAAAGCGCCTGGCACAGGACAATCCCCAGCATTTCGAGCCGGATATGGCTACTACCCTAAACAACCTGGGAAGTATGTATGTAGAACTGAATGCCTACACCCTAGCCGAGGCGGCTTTTAAGCAAGCCCTCGAAATCAGAAAGCGCCTGGCACAGGACAACCCTGAGCGTTTCGAACCAGAGGTGGCGGGGGTCCAGAATAACCTAGGTGCTATGTATACGGAACTGAATGCCTACGAGGCGGCAGAGGCAGCCTATCAGCAAGCCCTTGAAATCAGAAAGCGCCTGGCACAGGACAAACCCGAGCGTTTCGAGCCGGAAGTAGCAGGAACCCAGGAAAATCTGGGCATGGTGGAGGCGGGACGCAGTGCCTAAGAGGCGGCAGAGGCAGCCCCACAGCAAGACACTGAACTAACAAAGCACCTGACACAGAGCCATCCCCAGCCTTACCAGCGAGCGGCGGCACGAACGCAGCAG
>JAGFJD010000282.1 GCA_024102975.1 Phaeodactylibacter sp.
TTCAAAAGCAACAGGCCCCCGGGGGCAGGGGGGTAATCACATAGGCCACATAGCGGGTTTCACATAGGCCACATAGCCCCGCTCTATGTGCCCTATGTGGTTCAAAAGCAACAGGCCCCCGGGGGCAAAGGGGGGGTAATCACATAGACCGCATAGCCCCGCCGGAGGTGGCGGCGGGGCATTTGCCGACGGGGGTGTATTTTTATGTGGTGGTGGAGAGTTTAGACTTGACAAGTTTTGGAAACTTGTCAAGTCTTGGCTCCCAAATGGGGAAGTTATTTTTCGCTGCCCCCTTACACATTTACACAACAGGTGCGGTTCCGCCCTCTCGTGCTACGGCTTATACTCCCCGGGCAACAACCCCGGCAACTCCCCCAGGAACTTTTCCCACCAGCCGGCCGGGCACATCAGGTAGCCGCGGTTGCCCCGGGGCGGCTCGTTGCCAAAGCGCACCGGGCTGCCGTCGAGGTAGGAATGGCTGAAGCCCAGTTCTTCGATGATGACTTTCTCGCCGGCCAGGTCCCAGATCGCAATGCGCGGGCGGAGGAACAGGCACACATCCAGTTCGCCCAGGGCCAGGAGCAGGCTGCGGCGGGCATCGGTGCGGATGATGCGGTTGTCGCCCACCCCCAGTTTGCGGAATAACTCCGTATATTTCTCGCCGCGGTAACGGGCGGAGTGATAATAGGTAAGTTGTTGGAATGGCTTGGAGGGGGGCGGCGGCAGGCGCCGGGCCTCCCCTTTCTGTTCCAGGTAGGCGCCTTCGCCCTTCCAGGCATAGAGGAGGGCATCGTTCCAGGGATAATAAATCAGCCCGGCCACCAGGCCCTTGCCGGGCTCGTAATACGCCGCCTGGTGGGAGAAGCCCGTCTTGTCGTCGATAAAAGAACTTGTGCCGTCCAGCTCATCGACGATGAAGTAAGGTCTTCCGGGCAGTATATTCTTGTTGTCCGATTCTTCGCTGTGCAGGCCTATTTCCGGGAACCGGCGTGCCACCGCCTCCTGGGCCAGTTCGGAAATGGCGAGGTCGACATCCGTCACCCGGGAGCGGTCCGGTTTGACGTACACCTTATAATCGCCGTGGAGTTGCTCCATCATGATGCGGCCGGCCTGGCGGGCCGTCGACTTCATAAAGTCAAGGATTTCTGTATTCATTAGACAGGATTCTAAGATTTACATGATTAACAGGACAACGGCATTTCCTTACGGAAATTTTCAGCATAAAGTCTATTCGTTTTCGATGTTTTTCTGGAAAAAGAGCTGGCGGTTGTCCAGGTCGAAAGCGCAGAGTTGATTCAGATAGTTGCTTTTGAACACGCAGCCCGCATCAATATCCAAAGCGGGTACTTCTTCCAGGTTTTTTAATTGTTTAACGATCATCGGCCGGGGGATTGGGGTGTGGCCATGCACCACGGCCCTGCCCTGCAGCCACGCCGGGTTGATCTGCCCGTGCCAATTCCGGATCCAGATCATGGCAAAGCGGTTATCCAGGGGGTCGGTCATCCCGAAATCCAGGCCGGCGTGAACCAGGATGTAGCCATCGGTCTCGACATGCCATTCCAACTGATCGAGAAAATCGATGTACTGTCCGGGTATCTGTCGGGGAGAAGCGTCGGCAGGCAGGCCGAAGCTGCTCAGGGTAGCGCCGCCCCCGTTTCCCATCCAGACGTCTCTTTTGTCTGCTAACCCCCCCAGGCTGTCCAGCAGCAGGGCTTCGTGGTTGCCGCGCAGGCAGCGCAGGCGGTAGCCTTCTTGCTGCAGTTTCAGGATGAGGTCGAGGACGCCCCGGCTGTCCGGCCCCCGGTCGATGTAATCGCCCAGCAGGAAGAGCTCATCTTCGGTGCTGAAGGCGATCTGGTCGAGCAGGGCTTCGAAAGTGCGCCGGCACCCGTGTATGTCGGAAATGGCGAAGCGCCTCATGACGGCAGGCCGGCTTTGATCTTTTCGGCCCACTGGTCGAGGTCGGCGCGGGGTGCCTGCTGCTGGCCGAACTGCGCCTTCACGCCGTCGCCCCGAAAGCGGGGAATGACGTGGAGGTGGACATGCATCACCTCCTGCCAGGCCTCGGCTCCGTTGTTCTGCAACAGGTTGGTGCCCTCGCAGGGCAGGCCCGAAGCGCGCAGGGCCCGTTCCAGCCGCATGGCCACCCGGAAGAGGTGCGCGCCGGTTTCTTCATCCAGCCCCTGAAGCTCCGGGCAGTGTTTCCGGGGGACAACCAGCACGTGGCCGGGGTTGACCGGCATGATGTCCATAAATGCGACCACCTGCTCGTCTTCGTAAACGACGCTGGACGGCAGGCTGCCTTCGATAACGCGGCAAAAAATACAATCTGATGGCATAGATTACTATTCTGTTGATGCTATGGATGCTGTTGATGCCGCAGGCTTGTTTGAGCCATTGGTTTCCAACGGTGTCCAGCCTTAGGCGGGGCACCTCTCCTGGAAAACCTATTGATTTTCAAGGCTTTGCGAACGGCGAACAGCGAATCGCAGTAATTCCTAAAATGGAGTGTGCACGCGATGAAAAGTAGCCACGAAAGTTTATCCGGCTGACCAGACGGGCACCAAAACACTAAATCCCACGAAATTTCGTGCGGATTTAGTGCCTTTGTGTTTTGTGGCGATATGTGCGAGCATTACATGAGAAATTGCTGAGCGAATCGCGAACAGCCCCCTCTTTGGGCTGCAAAACTCCGGAAAAAGCAGTGCCGTTCAAAAAATAAAGAATTCTTTGAGATAAATTAACAAACCAAATCTTTGCTATTTTCCTTTATCAAGAATAAAGACTGTTCCATGATCGACATACAATTGCTTTCCAGTCCGCTTCAGCCCCAGCAGTGCATCGATTTCGTAGCCAGCAAGACGGCCGGCGGCATCGACGTATTCATCGGCACGGTGCGCAACAATACCCGTGGCAAACCGGTTGTGCGCCTGGAATTCGAAGCCTACGAGCCCATGGCGGTATCCGAAATGCGCAAGATCGCCGAACAGGTGCAAAAACGCTGGCCGGCAGAAAAAGTGGCCTTCCACCACCGCACCGGCACACTCCAACCCGGAGAAATCGCCGTCGTCATCGCGGTTTCCACGCCTCACCGCAAAGCTTCTTTCGAAGCCTGCCAGTACGCCATAGACACCCTCAAGGAGACCGTCCCCATCTGGAAAAAGGAGATTTTCGAAGATGGGGAAGTGTGGGTGGCGGCGCATCCGTAGTACTTTCCCCTACATAACCGGGTTATGTTAAAAGAGATGGCACACTGATTTTTTCTTTCTGGATAAGAAAGCAGTTATTTTCCTGCCGGGTGCAGGATATGGTTGTCCGTCAGTTCCTTTTCTCGGACAAAGAAGAAGCGGCATTGTATACCTGCCCGAGCGGGAGCTGGCGGAAGAAGGTATTCAGGAAGAGTTTCTTATCGGTTTTGATGTCGCCTGCCAGGTTGGGGGCAGTATTTTCGGGGCAGGATATGTAGGAGAGGTTTTCGACGTACTGGATTTCATTGACGGGAATGTGGCTGTCCGGCGTCTGGCCGCATTTGTTGCCGTAGGTGGGGAGTTTGGGTATTCCTTTATCGCCGTAGTAATGTTCGCTTCCCAGTTTTTCGTGCAGGGAGGCGAAAAGGATAGGCTGGCTCAGCCTTTGGAACTTTCCGTTTTCCGACCGGGGGTAGAGCGTATGCCGCACCGGCGTAAACCCGTCTTTTTTCACATAAAAATGAATCGGCACATTCACCTCGGCATAATATTCGGTGGTGAACCGGCCTTCCCGGACCGTCCGCACGCGATGGAGGGCGGAAAAGTCCTGGGGGAATCCCCGCTCCTGCGTGACGTAGACATCCAGGCTCACTGCTGAACCCTCCGGAAAAGCCACCTGGCCTTCCAGAATGTAGTTTTGCTTCTTGGAATGCGTGGAAAACAACAGGACGCACGTAGCAATGACCAATATGGAAAATAACAGGATTGGCAGCCTCTTACTTTGCATGGTGTTATTGGGATTGTGGCGTTAAAGGATTCAGGTGCGAAAAAACAGAGAGCAATATATTGAATTTCATTATTTTATGCAAGTAATGGCGAAAAACATTTTGAACCTCGCGGTTTTTTGGCACAAACGAATGCCGTTCAATTCAATTGTAGCTGGTCCTGTTCTTTAACATTTCTCGGCACGGCCCTGGGGAACAGCTGGAAGGTACGCCGGAGGGTCGTGTCGCCGTCTTTTTCCGGCAGGGCGATCTCGGGTTCTGTCTCTTCCCGGTAATTGTCTTTGCTGAGGATCAGGGTAACGGTATTCTCCCCTTTTTCCGCATCGTAAGGCAGGGTAAGCCTGCCGTCTGAGTCGGTGTAGCCGGTGGCTGTTTCGTCTCCGGCAACCTGTACGTATACCCCTTCCAGCGGGACCAGCGTGCGGGCTTCCAGGACCTGGATATCGATAAACACTTCCCGGGCGGGGTTCATCTGGCGCTCCTCATAGGCCTTGTACCAGGCAACCAATCTGGGGAACCCCAGGACCACCAGGATAAGCGCGAGGATAGCGCCCACCAGCATTTTACGGGCCTGGTCCATAAACTCCTGCCCGGCTTTCTTGCTTTCCTCAGCGCCTTTTTTCTTCCAGCCGGGCCATTGGCGCCGCAACCATTCTGCGATCTTCAACTTCTTCATATCGAGGGGAATAAAAAAAAACACGTAATGCTACAAGAACACGGTTCTGCGGCTTAGAGTTTCCCGGGGAGCGAATTTTCGCGGAATGGCGCCGGCGCCGGCAGCCGTGGAGGTTGGCGTTTGAAGGAGTTTACTCGCCTGCCCCTGCCTTTTTTTTGTTGATTTCCCGGATCGCTTTCACGCCTTCCGGGGAGACGTTGAAGTAGCAGTTGGCCGTACATTTTACCCTCTCGCATGCATACCCGGCCCTAAGCATAGCCAGAATGAACTCTCCATTGCTGAGTTTTTCGCCAAGATGCCCTTCCATCAGCTCCCGCAGGGCATGGGAGGTGATATTCCGGTTGATGTCCCTGGCGGGTTCGAAGATGTTTTCTACGGCCTCTATGCACCGGCCGATCACTTCATCGTCGAATTGCTGGCCCTGGGCTGCCTCATCGGCGAAGCCGAAGGTGAATAGGTTGACGGGGATACTGCATTCTTCTTTTTTCATGCTATTTTTGTATTGCTGTAGTATTCGTTTACGGCCCGGCAAAGAATTAGTTCAACAAACAATGCCTATGAAAAACAATCACATCAACTATGTAGAGTTTAAAGCCGCCGACCTCGAGGCAATAAAGCAATTTTATCGGCAAGCATTTAGCTGGAGTTTTACCGATTACGGGCCAACCTATGTGGCTTTCTCCGACAGCGGCCTGACGGGAGGTTTTGAAAAAACAGACGAAAAAATCGATCGCTTGTTTTTTGAACAAACCACGCCCATGCAACAACGCTCCTCCTCCCGTTTGTCCGAATGGCTGGGCAACCTGGCCCGCGAGAGCTGGCAGCTCGAGCTGATCCTCTCCGGCTTCGCCATCTTTTTGCTGATCGGCATCTACGAGCCGCTGGACAGCCTGGGCAGGGGCCTGTTTGCCAGCGGCCTGAGCCAGCGTTTGCAGACGGCCCTGGGCCTGCCCTACGGCATCCTCATTTCTATTACAACCTGATCGACAACCGCTTTGGGCGGGGGGTAGGCTTCCTGCTGTTTCCCTACATCGCCATCCTGCTCGTCGGTTCCTCCCTCAAGTATGTGAGCGACACCTACTTCCCCAAAGCTCCGCCAGCCCACACCACGCTGAACCCCGGCTTCTACGATGGCCTGCGGGCGGAGGATGCCCTTTCCGACGCGCCCGGCATCCCCTCCCGCTATGTCGGCAACGGCTTCCTGGAGCTGTTCATCCCATACCTGCCGGAAGAGGACGACAAGGCCATCGAAGCCCTCTGCCCCGGGCTGGGCATCGCCCGAACCGCCGGCCTCACCCTGGAGGGCGCCGTCACCATCCAGGAAAACCGGAGCGGCATCAACGCCGACTCCATCCTGCTCTGCATGGGCGCCATCCATCAGGTTTTCGTGAATGACAGTTTGATCGCCGGCCCGAAGTTCCGGTTTTATGCTCACCCCCAACGCCAGGACAATGGCCTGTTTACTGTGCTGGACGTCCAGTACCTGCCCCGGGGCGAGCACCGGCTGCGGGTGGACAGCCGCCGCATCCGGCAGGATTCGCTGGTGTGGGTGGAGGTGGCGCATGTGCCGTTCTGGAAGGAGTAGCAGAAATGTGCATTTGTGTCCCGTCTCTACGGAGACGGGATGTATTCTTATATCTGAAAGTCCGTCAAGTCTCAGTAGTCCAACAGCGCAATATTCGTATCTACTAACAAATTATTCCCATTCATCTCTCATGGCTCTTTGGATTTCAAGTGGGGCCTGTTTCAACTTCAAAACTCCGCAGAACCTACATGCTGCCCTGCAAATGCACCCACCTACGCCAAGCCGTATAGCTATCGGCTTCGACGGGCAAAGCAAATGCACGGATGCACGCCTACCCTTTCCTGGCTTTCCCCAGCAACCACCCCTTCTCCGTCAGCGGCTCCGCATTCCTGATTTCCTCTTCCAGGGCTTTCGCAGCCTCCTTATCCATCGGGTTGAGGGCGAGCAGCTTTTGGGTGTAGCGGATGATGTTCAGGTAGTTCTGCTGATGGTAGCCGATGTGGCGCTTTCGGCGCAGGAAGGCCCGCATGGTGCGGAGGTGGGCTTCCAGCAGGTCGAATTCCTCCAGTTCGCAATAGGCTTTCATCTGCAGGGTTTTGGCCACCATATTGTTGATCAGGTCGCGGTAGTCGGCGCGTTGCAGGTGGGCCAGCACCTGGCCGTACTGCCGGCGGGCGAAGGCCAGGCGGGCGGCGTTGAGGCTGTAGGCGGCCTCCTGCTGGCTGGCTTCCAGGTAGGGGCGGTAGTGGTTGAGGAAGCGTTCCGCCCAGCCATACTCCTGCAGGCGCAGGGCGATGCCGATGGCGTTGTTGTAGGTGAAGCGGGAAAGGGCGCCGTTTTCCAGCAGCACTTCCGTTTCCAGGCCCTTTTGGTAGAGTTCCAGCGCCTCGCGCAGGTAACCCTCCGCCGTCTGGTTGATCTTGCGGATGCAGAAGTTGATGGCAAGCAGGAAGAGGTCGCGCAGCTCGGGCTGGGGGAACAGGCCGATGGATTGGAAAAGCTGGTTTTGAAAATCAGCAAAATGCCGGTCCTCCTCCGGGAAGCGCAGCATGCGGAAGCAGCGGGCGTACACGCGCACCGCCGGCACGTTCCGGTAAGGCGCCTGGCCGGCCAGTTCCAGCAGGGCCTCCTCCAGGGCGATGCGGTAGCTGGCCTTGTAGACTGCCTCGTGGGCCAGCAGGAAGCAGCCCTGCCGCAGTTTCAAACTCAGGAAGGCGGTGGTGAGCTGGCCTTCCAGTTCCTGCAGGTTGAGTTCGCGGGTACGGCCCCGGGTGGATTCCTCCTGGTAGCGCTCCTGCTCCAGCCAGTACTGGGCGAGGTGGTATTCGGGGGGGCGGAGGGCTTCTGCCCCCTGCTGCTTGTGCAGCTTGCGATAAGCCTTTTGGAAGTGGCTGTCCAGCCCCCGCTTGCGGTAGGCGGCGAGCAGCAGGTGCTGTTGCAGCCAGGGTGCCTGTTCAGCTTCCCGCTGCCGCAGGAAATCCTCCAGGCAGCGGTAGAGGTAGCTGAGCAGGAGGCGCAGTTGCTGGGCGTCGTAGGGTTGGTTGGGAAACAAGGCGTGCCAGGCTTGTTCGCGGGGCAGGGGTTGCCCTTCCACAGCGGCGGCAGCCAGTTGCTCAAAAAGCAGCCGCAGGTCGTCCCGCTGGTTGTGGTAGGGCGAGGCGAGCCATTTGCGGGCTTCGCGGATGTCCTGTTTGGTGAAGGTGCGGAGGAGTTGGCAGGCGAGGGTGTTTTGCATGGGGACAGGATGACAGGATTTACCCTGTGAAATAGCTCTGAAGGAACCCCTGCTATTTCACAGGGTGAACAGGATTAACAGGAAGCAATGTTTTCGATTGAGGATTTTCGGATCATAAATATTTTCTACAATTTTAAAAGCAAAAAATCTTAAAAAAATGACATTAAATCAAATTTTTAGATTAAATATTTTCTACAATCTGTAAAAAATGTGTTTGCGAATCTAAGCAGAAGGATGAATTTTTGTAAAGTGCCACAGTAAGGCGGGTGGCCGGGCAGTTTGAACAATGTAGCATTAAGTAGCCGGACATAATTAGATTGCATTTAGAGGCTGTCCGAACGAGCCTCCCCCAACCCCCTCCGAGGGAGGGGGCTTTGCCCGATGGGAGCTGAAAAATGGCTGCCAGCCCTTTGTTTCCAATCCCTCCCCCCTCGGGGGAGGTGCCGAAGGCGGAGGGGGCTTGCACTGCGGAGGCAGCCAGCCTGTAGCCATTTTATACTAAAGTTAATTGTGTCCGACTACCTTAAGTAGCCGAACATATTTAAACTACTGATAAACAGGAATGCTCGTTACGATCGGCGATCGTATACGGAACCCTGGACCGCTTACGGCCGCAGGCCGTAACGAACATCTTCGATAATAATGTATTGGCAAGTTGAATATGTCTGCCTGCTTAAACCCAAATAAATCCCATAACCCGCCGCTCCTTGTGCGGCAGCCGCCGGTTTCCCTGTGCCAGGCTCCCGGTTGCGGAAAACCGGCGGCAAAAAACTCAATCTCATGAAGGTATTCTACTCTGCTCTCTTTCTCGTTTTGCTGCACGGCATCGCCCATGCCCAGTGCGGGGACTTCGTTTTAACCGTTAGCGGCGTGCAGCCGCCGTCCTGCCCCAACTACAGCGACGGGGCTATAACGTTAAGCATAGCCGGCGCCCAGGGAACGGTGAGTTACGCCTGGTCCGAAGCCGGCCTGAACAGCCCCACGATAGACGGGCTGGCGCCGGGAACGTACTCGGTGACGGCGACGGATGATGCGGGCTGCCAGGCGGTGGAGACGGTGATGTTGGAGGCGGCGGTGGTGGCAGATGCGGGCCCGGATGTTGAAGCCTACTGCGGAGCCGGGCCGGTATCCCTGGGCGGAGTAGCCAATACAGCGATTTATTTTTCGAGTGATATCACACCTATTGAGTTTTTCGATTCCAACCAGGAGCTTGTTGCCTTCAGGGGCATCTCGGGTGAGGTGGGATTCGCTCCGGCGCCCGACAGCTTTGACCCTGCTTCGTCAGATAGCCTCTATGTCGAGATCGGCTCAGCGACGGCAAGTGTGGGCGATGTGGTTTGCCTCCCGCTTAGGGTATACAATTTCACGGATATTGTGGGGGCCGCTTTTACGATAAACTACGACTTTGCCCATCTGAATTTTATTGAAGTAACCGGACTCAATCCCAATTTGCCGGGATTCACCGAAGCCGCCAACATGGCCACCCCCAATACCGGGCTCAATGCCGGATTCATTATCCTCAATTACTTCGGACAAAGCTTATCAGGGGTCAGCCTTTCGGATGGAAGCACTTTGTTTACTATTTGCTTTGAGGTGGTGGGCATCTCAGGCACATCTGCCGGCCCGGACATCACCTACCAATGGGCCGGCCCCAACGACTTCACCTCCACCGAGCCCTTCCCCCAGGTTGCCCAGTCCGGCGCCTACACCCTGCGCGTGACGGATACCAGCCGGGCGGACTGCTGGGCGGAGGATGAAGTTGTCGTGATCATCGAACCGGATAGTATCGGGGTAACACTCGGAGACACCATAACTTCTTGTTTGTCTCAGCCGGTATCGCTGGAACCCGAAGTTTTGGGCGGCCAGCCTCCATTTTCCTATCTGTGGAGCACGGGAGACACCACTGCCACCATTGCAGTAACTTCATCGAATGCTCCGGTAGACTACTCTGTCACCATTACCTCTACCGACGGCTGTACCGGGCTGGCTTCAGCCCGGGTGGAAGCGGAAAATACCAGCCCGCCTGTAGTTGTGGTCTTCGACCAGCCCTTCTGCCCAGGCCAGCCGGTTGGCTTGACGGCTGTGGTTACCGGCGGGGCACCGCCCTATACGTTTATCTGGAACGATGGCTTTGCCACAACCAATCCCAACCGCATTGTTGCGCCAACTGCTTCAACGGCCTATTCGGCTAATGTGGTGGATGCAAATGGCTGCCGCAGCGTGCCGGATACTGCAAACGTGATCGAGCAACCTGAACCTCAGCTCGACCTCGGCCCCGACCACTACCTCTGCACCCCCGAGCCGGTATTGCTCTCCGGGCCGTCCGGCGCCGCCAGCTACGCCTGGAGCGACGGGCAGGCCACCCAAACCGCCATTGTCCAGCCTACGCAAACCAGCACCTATTATCTCACCATCACCAATTCTTTCGGCTGCTCGGCCACCGATACCGTGGTGGTCTTCGTCGGCCTCCAGAATATAGATATTGCTGCCATCGCCTGCGACGACAATGCCACCCCCGCCGACCCTACCGACGACACCTTCACCTTCCAGGCCGACATCGGCGGCAGCCCCGGCGGCAGCTGGGTGAGCAACCTGGGGCCGACGGGCAGCTATGGGCAGGCCGTCACCTTTGGCCCATTCCCCATCTCCGCCGGCGACGTCACCCTCATGGTGGTGGACGGCAACAACCCGTCCTGCAACACCACAACGGTAGTATCGCCGCCGCTGCCCTGCTCCGTTGCCCCGCCCTGCGGCCTGCAGGCCGTCGTGCAGGAAATCCTCTGTGACGACAACGGCACCCCCGCCGATACTACAGATGATGCCTTTACCCTTGAAATCCTCGTCACCGGCGGTCCCGGCGGCGGCTGGGTGGAAGACAGTTCCGGCCTGAGCGGCGGCTACGGCGTGCCTTTCGCCTTCGGACCCTATCCGGCGGATTACGGCCACGTGGGGCTCATCTTCCGGGATGCGGATGACCCGTCCTGCGTGGATGTTTTTGATCTGTATACGCCCGTACCCTGTACGATCGACTGCCAGCAGAATCCAATCCAGATAAATTTTGACATTGTTTTCCCGCGCTGTAATGGCGCTTCCGATGGCGAAGCCTTTGCCGGCGTGGAAGGCGGTGCCGGCGGTTATGCCTATCAATGGTCGAACGGCGCGACTACCCTGGCCAACCTCAACCTGCCGGCCGGGAGTTACAGCCTGACCGTGACCGACATTTTAGGCTGCCAGGCCACCGGGTTGGTCACGCTGACAGAGCCGCCGCTGATGGCCTTGCAATTTACAACCACCCCGGCCTTTTGCCCGGACGGCAGCGATGGAAGTATCGAAATTTTTGTAACCGGCGGCACTCCTCCGTATACTTACTTTGTCATTGGCCCTGCCGGAACAGGGCCTGTCCCGGCGGTGATAATGAACCCGCCACCGGGCACCTACGAAATTACCGTAACGGATGTCAACGGGTGTTCGGTAACCGAGATCATAGACTATACTATTGGCAACCTGCTTTCCCTCGACATCGAGGTTACTCAGCAGCCGGACTGCCCATCTTCCAGTAACGGCATCCTGACGGCAGTGGCCAGCGGCGGGCAGGGAGGATATGAGTACCAATGGTCCACCGGTTCCACAGGGGCTATGCTGGCCGGCCTTGAGCCAGGGCTTTACATCGTTACCGCAACTGATGACGGCGGTTGTGCCATCAACCTGGGCATCACCCTGCATCCGAGGGTGACGGCCGACGCCGGCCCGGAGCAAACCCTCGATTGCTACGGTCTTACTGTAGCCCTGGACGGCAGCCTCAGCGCTACTGGGCCAACTATCGCGTATGAGTGGACTGGCCCGAACGGCTTTCTTTCCACACAGCTAAATCCCGTTGTATCAGAACCGGGTATTTATACGCTCCAGGTAACTGACACCGCCCTGCCCGGCTGCTCAGCTATGGATATGGTGGTCGTTACCGAAGACCTTATTCCTCCAGCGCTCATTTCCATCAGCCCTGATTTTGTCTCCTGCGATTCGGCCATCCTTTCCTACCCCCTTTTTCCGGGAATGTCGATAAGCTGGGAGCTTCCGGGAGGCGGCGCTTTCACAGGGCCTGTATTGGGGGTAACGGAAAGTGGGGCCTACTCCTTTACTATCACCGATAATGCCAACGGTTGCACGGCTGCCGGGCAGATACTGGTAGACATCGACCCCGGCGCCTGCGCCACCCTCAAAGGCCGCCTGGTGCGGGACACGCTGGCCGACTGCATCCCCGCCGCCGATGAGCCCGGCATTGCCAACTGGCTCATAGTGATTCAGGGCGGAGGCGAAGTGTACTACGCCGTCACCCAGCCCGGCGGCTACTACGAGCAAAGCGTGCCCGTCGGCGATTACGAGGTGTACCCCCTCATCCCCGGCCCGCTGTGGCTGCCCTGCCAGGACCGCTACCCCGTCAGCCTGCAGCAGCCCGGGGAGATGGCGATGCTCGACATACCCGTACAGGGGCAGGAGCCCTGCCCGGAACTCACGGTGGACTTCAGCATGCCCCTCCTGCGGCGCTGCTGGGAGCGCTCCCTTTATTTCAATTACTGCAACGACGGTACCGCCATCGCCGAGGATGCCTACGTGGTGGTTGCCCTCGACGACTTTTTCACCTTCCAGTCCGCCACCGCTCCCCTGCTCGGCCAGGACGGCAACGAATACACCTTCGGCATCGGCGACGTCGCGCCCGGCCAGTGCGGCAGTTTTATCGTTTATGTGCATGTAAGCTGCGATGCCCTGGTGGGCCAAACCCTCTGCGCTGAGGCCAAGATTTTCCCCAACGCCCCCTGCTTCCCGGCCTCTCCCAACTGGTCGGGTGCCAGCCTGCGGGTGGAGGGCGCCTGCGAGGGCGGCGAGGTGCAGTTCCGGGTAGAAAACATCGGCGCCGGCGACATGCCTGAACCCCGCCCCTGCATCGTCATCGAAGACGGGGTGATGCTGCTCATCGCGCCGGGCAGCATCCAGCTGAACAGCGGCGAGGCCTTCACCTACAACTTCCCCGCCAACGGGTCCACTTACCGCATTGAAGTGGAGCAGGAACCCTTCCACCCCGGCCACAGCATGCCGGCAGCCGTGCTGGAAGGCTGCGGCACGAACCCGCAGGGCACCTTCAGCACCGGCTTCGTCAACCAACTGGCGCCGGACGACGCCGATCCCTTCATCGACATCGAATGCCGGGAGGTGGTGGGTTCTTATGACCCCAACGACAAGCACGGCTTCCCCCGGGGCTACGGAGACGAACACTTCATCTATCCCGGAACGGACATCGAATACCTGGTGCAGTTCCAGAACACCGGCAACGACACTGCTTTCCTGGTCGTCATCCGCGATACGCTTTCCGAGTATCTGGACATCACGAGCGTACAGCCCGGCGCCGCCAGCCACCCCTACGCCTGGGACATCGACAGCAACAACATCCTCGTCTTCACCTTTGAGGACATCCTGCTGCCCGACAGCACTACCAACCTGGCCGGCAGCCAGGGCTTCGTCGAGTTCAAGGTGTCGCAACAGGACAGCCTGCCCCTGGGCACGGTGATCGAAAACAGCGCCGCCATCTACTTCGACATCAACGAGCCGATCATCACCAACACCACCTTCCACACCCTGGGATACGGCTTCATCGAGGCCATCAGCTTCACCCCGCAGACCGGCATCCCGGAGCTGGACATCAGCGTGGCGCCAAATCCTATGGGCGAATGGGCGCTGCTGCAGCTCGGCGGCTGGCCGGGCGGCGAGGGGTTGTTCGAGCTGTTCGACCTGCAGGGGCGGCGGTTGCGGGAGCAGCGCTTCAGCGGGGCGGCTTTCCGGTTTGAGCGGCGGGGGCTGCCGGCGGGGCTGTATGCTTTCCGCATTGTGGGCGGGCAGGGCCGGTGGGGGAGTGGGCGGCTGGTGGTCGGGCAGGATTGACGGCTTGTTCAGATAGTTTCATTAAGACCTCGGTGGATTCGGGGGCGCTAAAACTTTGCCCCCTGAAAGTGTAAACTGTGTTGATAGCTTGCGTGATGGGATGTTCCAACAGAAGCCCGTTTTCCCGGCTGAAAACCAGTTCGTCCCTGAACCGGCCATTGCCGTGGAAGTGCAGGGAGTCGTTGACTTCCCCGTTGAACATGTGGACACCGAATTTTTGAGCCAATTTCTCCGCCGCATCTCCAAACGGGCAGTGGCCGGCAACAAGAACCCCGTCACTATACATATTGAAAAACAGGTAAAATTCATGGCGTTGTTTTTATACTGGCGAACGCGTGGTTTTGTCAGGAGCAAAACCAGCGATGCCAGTATATTTTGCGATTATTTTTTCTCCATCGTTTCAGTCCCGCCATCGTCCCAAAACCAGGTGGCCGACTGCACGGGCGAGCCGTCGATGGGCATTTGCAGCCGCAGCCATCTGTCCTCCGGGTGTTGGAAAACGCCGTTTCCCAGGTAGTCCAGCCTGATTTTTTTGCCTTTTGAGTTGTGAAAAAAAACGCTGCCGCCCTCGTATGTGATTCTCCTGCCGCCGACATATTCACCCACCAGCAACATGGCTGTTTCTTTGGAAAGAGTGTTGGGTTGCAGCTCGTTTTTCAGGGCGGGCACCAGCCACTCCGCCAGTTGTTTTTGGGCGGGATTCGGAGAAGACAAAGCCCATTGGGTGTAAATTTCCAGCAAGGCACGGGCAAGGCTGCTGCCGGGGCTGACGGCAATATCAGGGGTCACGCCGGTGCCCTCGATGCCCTTCCCTGTCACCGGGTTCAGCCCCTCCATGGTCGGAATCATGATGTAGAGGAAGTCGTTCAGCACGAAAAGCTGTCCGGGGTTTCCTTCGCCTTTGGTTTGTTCCCCGACGATGGTTGCCCGCTTGTACTGTTGCAGCGTATAGGCAAAACCCTCCGCAGCCGAGGAGGTACGGTTGCTCACCAAAATATGCACCGGCACGTCGTCGGGGATTTTTTGCACAGCCGGGTCGGGTTTCACAAAGATTTTTTCAGTGCGGTTGCCTTCCCTGTGCTGCCACGCGCCCGTCTGGGTGCCATCGGCGAGGAAATATCCGAGCAGGAAATTCATGCTTTCGGCATCACCGCCGCCGTTTTCCCGCAGGTCGAGGATGAGCGCCCCGGAATGGCGGATAAAATTCATGGCGCTGGCCATGCTCTCTTTTGCTGCCATCAGGGGCAGGAAGTTCAGAAACCGGAAGTACCCTACGTTCCCGTCGAGCCGCTCCAGCTTCCGCATCCTGAAATTTTCGTAGCGCATCCGTTGCATCATTTGTTCGGTGAACACCTCGGGTTTGCCATCGGCTTCGTTCTGCTCGTCCAGCCGGATTTGTGCTACCCGCTCCGGGTTGAAGGAAATATTGAGGTGGTGGTCGTTGCCTTCCCGTTCGAGGTCGGCGTTCAGTTCCCGCAGGAAATCGGGTGGGTTTTGGAGGCTCGAATAGCCGCCGCTGTTCATTTTTTTCAGCAGGGCAGCCTCGATGGTTTTGACTTTTTCGGGAAAAATATAGTGCTCGTGCAGCAAGCTGATAGCTGACTGGATGACGTTTTTTTTCATTTCGTCGCCAAATGGCGGGTCGGCTTGTGCGGGCAGTTGCAGCGTGGCCAGCATGAGCATGGCGATGCCCATGAAACCGAGGGTCGTTGATTTCATACCATTTTATTTTTTATCGTGAAAAATGGAAGGTTACGCCTTTTTGGAAATCAAGCGGTAGTAGACATAAAACGCAGCGGCATTGAACAACAGGACCAGCCCCATCGCCAAATACCCCGACTGCCCCGCCAGCCAATACCTGGAAAAATGGAGCAGCACCAGCGCCAGCCCGTTTGCGGCAGCAAACAAAAACCACTTGAGCGGCTGCATGCGCTGCATGGCAATGGCGGTGCCGAATATTTCGACCAAAGCCTCTTCCGAAATGCCTTTGTCCACCATCTTTTCTTTCAGCCGCATCTCGGCCCTGTATTTCAACACAGCTACCAGCATGTTTAACAAAAGAAAAAGAAAGAGCAGGGGCACCAGCATCTCGATGACCTTGTCCGGAAAGATTTTCGACTGGCCGGGGCCAAATCCCTGCCCAGTGTCCTGTGCGCTGGCGGCAAAGACGGCAGCATGGAAAAGCAAGGTCAGTATGGCTTTTTTCATAAAACTCATTTTTAGATTTGATTGGCCATCGGGCAAAAAGTTGCAGCCGGGTGATTTTTTGTGCCAATGCCCATTTGACCGGGGAGCAGTGGAAAAGTTGCGGGCATGGTTGTTTTTTAAATATCCGTGCGGACTGCAACTTTCCATGTGTCCGGCGGTCAAATCTTGCGGGCCGTTGCGGAATGGCGTGTTCACGATGTGGTGCCTGTTTTAAAAAAACTAAAATCATCAGCCATCATGTTCACCATTTCCGGGATTGTATTTGGCGTTCGGGTGGTACCGCTGCAAGAAAGGATTTACAATATGGCCGCGGATAAAGAAATGCTGATGGATACGCATTGGAACCGTTTTATGAAATCATATTTCCAATGGGATGTTTGGGGAATCATTTCCATACTGCCCCCAATGGCTGCTTTTGTGATGATGACCCTAAAAGTCTCTTCCTGAACAATGGTAAAAAATGGGCAATGTGCAGGACGAAAAAATTCTGGTACAGCAGGTGCTTTCCGGCGACCGGAAGGCGTTCGAGCGGCTGGTGAGGCAGTACGAGGCGCTGGTTTTGCACATCGTCAACCCGATGATTGGCAACACGGCGGACCGGGAGGACTTGTGCCAGGAGATTTTCATCAAAGTCTATCAACGCCTGCACGGATTCGAGTTTCGCTCCCGCCTCTCGACCTGGATTGGCACGATTGCCTGGAACGCCTGCGTCAATTTTTTGCAGAAAAAACGGCCTGTAGCGGTGGGCGATTTGTTTGCAGCGGACGAAACGCTATCCCCCGATTCGCCGCCCACGCCGGAGGATTTGTTGATAAAAAAACAGGAAGCGAAACACCTGACCGGTGCTATTGACCAGTTGCCCGTGGTGCAGAAAACGGTGCTGCTGCTGTTCCACCACGACGACCTGAGCCTCGAGGAAATCGCCAAAATCCTCGGCATCCCGGTCAATACCGTCAAGAGCCATCTGTTCCGGGCGAGAAAAAACCTGAAAGCCATTTTGACCAAAATCGGAGCGACATGAAAAAGGAAGAAAAAATCGGGCTGTCGGAAGCCATCAAGCGGCATTACCGGACTGAGCCTTTGAAAACCCAATTGCCAATGGCTGTTGCGGACCGTATTTTTGGTAAAAAAACATTTTCGGCGGGGGACGTTTCGTTGTATTTTCTGGCAGCCTTGTGCGGCCTGGCGATTTTGGCCTTATGTGTTTGGGCGCTTTCACAATGTTCTTTTTCGCCTTTGCTAATGGGGGCCGGGATTTCGATGGCTGCCTTTTTCTGGTTGTCGTACAAAGAAATGTTGATTTGGTTGGATGTTTAAGGGCCAACACCATTGCGGGCAAAAGCCTGCAACGTCAGCTACACGAGGCCGTTGAACTATACTTAGCGACGTGCGATCAATAACTGTCAGGTTTCCTAGGAGCGCTTTTGGCTTTACCCTTCGTTAAAGAACCGCCTCCCTTCCCGATAGCTATCGGGACGGCTAAGGTCGGGAACCTTTGCCTCGGTTAAAGCCAAAATCACTAACCTACTAAACCCGACACTTATTAATCTCACGTCGCTTAACGGCAATCAGGTAGATGGCGAGGAAGAAAAATTTTTACAGGAAGGAGAGTCTGTTTTATTTCAAAGAGGACAAATGCACCGTTTTTGGAATGCCGGACAAGACATACTGGAATGCGAAGGCTGGGTTAAACCTGCTATACTGACGCACGCTTGGTTTTTGCTTTACAAAAACCAGCGAGGTCAGTATATGCTGACCCGGCCGGTTCTGTGGTCGACAAAACCAGCCGTGCGTCAGTATAATTCTCTGGACTATTACCTTACAGGATTATATGCTTCGATGGATAAAGCCTGCAAACCCGAAGGCGACCCTTTTGACAGTGCGTTTCTGGTTAACAGGTATCGTACGGAATATGATGTGAAGGCAATTCCTCCATTCGTGAAGAAAGTAATCTTTCCCGTTACGGTAGTTATTGGTCATTTGCTAGGTAAATACCAACATTTTGAAGGCGCGCCAGAACCTTTGAAATAATGGTGATGGAGGCGCGTACTTCGTAGG
>JAGFJD010000325.1 GCA_024102975.1 Phaeodactylibacter sp.
TCCCTTCGTCGGCTTGCCTGGTATAGGTGATCTGGATGTTTGCTTTTGTAAAAACAGGTAGGATACAAAGCCCTGATAAGATGCAAACTTTCAGGAATTTCATGGCGATCGCAATCATGGTTCAGGATTTAAAACTTTTGAGAATCTCATTCTATTTTTCTTGTTTCTACTGTAGATCAAGAATATAAATATTCAGGCTATCCAATTGATAACTATCCAGGGCATAAACATCATTAAGGGAAAGTTTTTTTAGTTCCTGGCCCTCATACTGAACAATGATATTTTCATATTCATAAGGATCGTGAACATTGAATTTTATACCTAGAAAATTGGTAAAACCACCATCCATTGCAGGGACTATATATGAAAATTTTCCATTTTGAGAACTGAATGAGAAGTAAAATCTCCGATGTCTGAAAAGAACATCAATTTTTTCAATTTCCGGATGCAGTATTTTTATATGGACGGGTTCCGGTTCGCTGGATATTTCAGAAACAATACAACCGCTCAGGAACAGACATCCAAAAATGACGCTGGACACCAGAAAATTTCCTTTCTTAAAAAAGATCATTAGCATAAGCATTATTTGCCTAAGAGAGAAAAATGTTTTGCCTTCTAAAGAAGGTATTGTCACTGAAGAAAACCGGGCTACTTCCTGTAAGTAAAAGTTAGTTTTCCGGGATTACTACATTGGCAAGTATTGTCATTCGGATCAATTGAATCCACTTTAATCAAAAAACCCTTTTCTCCCAAAAAACAGATGTAAATGTCTCCTGGCATGGGGTCAACAACATGAGTCAACGTTGAATAAGTATCATAGTCAATGTATATGTCATTATAGGTCGCTTTAAAGAAGTCAATATTAGAACTCGGGTTTGGCGATAAAAACACTGCCCCGTTAGCCGACCTCCAGCTGCCTGTAAAAGGTTGGGCCGGAATTTCGTTACTTAAAATAAATTTTAAATCATCAGGCTGGCTATTCGTCACAGGTACATTATTTAATAGATCAAATGCGGGCGGTAAAGTACTATAACGGTGATAAATTGATGCAGTAGCCGTAACTTCCAGAGGATAGGCGGCATCTTTTACGAACTCGGAGAAGCTATCGGCATTAAAGAATTGTTCGAATAAGCTGTTTTCGTAATATTCAGGTTGCCAGTCATACCCTAAATCACCGCGGCCAAAACCAAAATGCATCCATTCGTGAATTAATGTGCCAGACCTTTCAAAGCCGGGCCCGTTGAAATAATTTGGCCGGCAAATCGTGATCTTACCGGATGGAAGAAAACCCGGAAGAAAACCACCAAATGGGTAAGCATAGGCGTCAGCGTTAAGCCCGCAATAAGAATCCAAGCTATTATCTTCACACCTGAAATTACTAAAATGAATATGATATTTCATTAAGCGAAGAATATACTTCAAATATCCGGAGGCTATTGTGCTGTTTGCCCCTCCAAAATTTTTCTCTAAAGCATATTTTATTTCCTTCGGATAGCTGCCATCATAGGTGGACAACTTCGAAATGACCTCATCTATATCATTTATTGCCCTGGCTATATCTCCTTCAATGGTCAGTTTTTCTTCCACTGTACAATCGCAAAACTCCGGGCTGCCAGAAAACGCAACATCATTTTCAGGCAGTGTAAAATGTTGTTTAAAAAACAGGCAGTCTTCACCTTCTTCGTCAGGGTTTTCCCAGGCAAATAGCCAGACATTTAAAAAATTTGAAAGGTTGTTTTCATACTCCTGCCCTACATATTCAAAATAACCGTTGCATAAGTCTTCGGCATAGGTAAGGTATGCCGAACTGGCCAGTCCTTGGCTGTTGAAAGTATTGATATACTCACTCAATGCCAGATTCACCTGTACTATTTCGCCATTGATTTCTACTTCAAGTTCATTATCCAGGAGCCCTCTGCCAAAGACTGAGTTAAGGGTAGTGGGCAGATTTACAATGGAAACAGGCATACAGGTGAAACCAAGGCTCTCCAAATAAGCCCTGATGTCCTCCTGAGATTCAGAATCATAAACTTCAACCTCTTTGGTACACGTCGAAGTCCCCTTTGTAACAGTCACAACATAATGACCAGGAGTTTGAACATAAATCACCTGGCTGACTGATCCTGTATTCCAGGAATATGAGTCATACCCTTCGCCCGCATCAAGCGTAATAATATCACCTGACTCACATATTATAGGAGAAGACGGCGTTGTTGCTATCGTATTATCCACCTCAATTTGGATTTTTTGGATTTCAACAATTTCCCCTTCTAACTTATCTGTTATGGTAAGGGTGTAGGTAATGTCCTCTTCAGGGCATACTTGTTGGCTAGGCGAAGTATTGCTTACAGGTTCGAGCCTGGGAGCCCAGAAATAACAGTATTCCCCACTTGGATTTTCCTCTCCGATAGTTAGACATTCTCCATTACAAATATAAATGGTAGTTAGTTGAGATATAAAAGATGAACAGGCCTTTTCACAACCTCTTGAATCTATAACCCTCACCCAATATTTTCCTTCTGATAAGTTTTGGATAAAAAAGGCACCTTCAGTGTTCGCTGATTCATAGCCACTTGATGAATTTGGTCCATTCCATTCAACAGTATAGGGTGGCAAACCACCTTGAATAAGTACCTTTAAAACACCATATGTAGTATTCGAAGCTGGGGTGTATTCATCACAAGAAATACTTAAAGCTGAACCTTCTATTCCTGAACTGACCCTGTTAATATATAACCCGTTTTCCATTGAATTCTCAACTCCAGGAGACCCCAAAAAATCGCTCTCATACCCCGCCTCCCCATCCTCCTCACAAACCTTCTCGACGAGAGCGATGGCGTTGAGGGCATTCTCCCCCTGTACCTCTACATTCGCCACCTGGGGCCCTGAATACTCTAAAAACGCCTCCCCTGCCCAATTCACTGCAAAGCGGAGCGCCTTCAGGCTGTCCCTGAGCTGCACGGCGTCTCCGCTCCGGCTCAGCGGAAGGATCTTTTCCCAATCCTGTTCCTCCACAGCGGCGCCCTCCCCGCCGGAGAAGTAAGCCCCCGCCTTTTTGACCAGGCACGGGCTGCTCAGCGGTATCTGGTAAACCCCCAGGTCATTGGGCGTGCCGTCATTGAGGGGAGAAATGCCGGGATGTACGTTGGCGCCGTCGTATATCAGGATGAGCGGGCGCGAAAGAAAGAGCATGCAATGCAAGATAAACAAATTGCAGGTTGCTGTCAACAGTGTTGTTGTTAAATGAGGTGCCGTCCCTGGGGAAGGCCCGGCAGGTTTGTGCGGGTGCAGATAGGGGAAAATTGAGCGGTTTTCGACAACCTTCCCGCTTCCGGCGGACTATGGAGGTTGTTCAAAACAGGAAAAAAAATTCCCGGAGTTATAGCAATAACCACAACCATGCGGGGAACCGTTGAGCAGTCAAACATACTATACTTAACGGCAATAGGTTTTGTGCATTTATGGGAGGATTTCCCCTTTAGGGGATTTAAGGGGCGGGGAAGGCAAATGCACAAAACCTATTGCAGCGGAGTATAAACTGGGCGGAAAAAACCAATTCAGGCGCAAGCGCAAGTATCAAGTGCAAGTTCAAGGACGGTGCCGCTCTGAACTTGCACTTGATACTTGCGCTTGAACTCTAAAAAAGAGGTAAGGATTACCTTCCCAACAAAAGTATTTACCCTGCCAGGAACTTGAAATTCCACTGGTAAATGGCCACAACCAGAATGATGAACAATAACAGGGCGATGAAAAAGTACATCAGGCAGTAGCCCTTGCTTCCAGCATTCTTTATTTCAGACATTCCTTATGTTGTTTAACTGGGTTATTTATTTTAATAAAAGCGGGACCGGTTGTCTTCGATATCCGCGTTCTTCTTCATGGCCTGCATCAGCTGGCTGGCTACCTGGCTGCGCACCGGAGCGGAGATATTGCGGCGCAACTGCGGAATATTGGTGGCCTGCCCCGCATCCGGCTTGCGGATCACTTTAACAACATAAACGCCGCTCTTGCCGACAACCGGCTCTGAAACCTGGCCCTGGTCCAGGACAAAAGCCTTGCCGATGACCTTGGGCTCGCTGCCCAGCTTGGGCACGAACGTCGCGCTGAAAGTCACATTGGTAGCGGTATCCACCTGGCTGCTGAAGCTGGAAGCAATGGCTTCCAGGTTATCTCCCTGGATGCGCTGAGCGATCATCGCTCCTTTCTTTTCGTTGATCACCAGTTGCTCAAGCTCATCCTTGATATTCTCGACGGAAGGCAGGCCGGCCGACTGCACGCTGCGCAGGCCGGCGACGACGTACTTATTGGTATAGTAATCGACGGGATCCTGGAAGGCGTAAATCTCGGGCGACACTTCCCCCCTGCCGGCGTTGAACGCCCAGCGTATCATATCGCGGGAAGCTTGCCCGGCGCCCAGCGCGCCAACGGCAAAGTCGTTCTTCTTCAGGCTGTTGGAGGTTTCGACGTCCAGCCCTTCCGCTTCTGCCGACTTGCGCATTTCTTCCAGCTCGCGGTTCTGGCCGACGAAAGCCAGGGCGCGCTCATATACGTCGTTCTGGGTGTCTTCGGTAGGCACGATGCGCTCTTCGATAAAGGCTGTTTTCACCCGCTCCGTCGTATTGGGGCTGCGGCTCAGCACCTCGATCAGGTGCCAGCCGAAATCGGAACGCACCTTATAAAGCTGGCCGATCTGGCCGGTGACGAAAAGCACCTCGTTGTACTCCGGCACGAACTGGTTGGGGGTCACGTCTTCGTATTTGCCGCCCTTGCTGGCGCTGCCGGGGTCCTGGCTGAATTTGACGGCCAGGGAGTCGAACGTCGCCGCTCCGGTGAGCAGCAGGTTTTCCAGGCTGTCGATGGTTTTTTTGGCGGTGGTAAAGGCCTGCGGGTTGTTCGCGCTGATCAGGATGTGGCGGGTGTCGGCGGAGTCGGCCATGGCTATACGCGCTGTCACCTTCATCGCCTTATAGCTGCCCTGGTCGAAGTACGGGCCGTAGACCGAGCCGACCGGGATGCTGAAAGCCGTATCGGCAACGGTGGGGCTGAGGTCCTCCTTCGTCAGATAGACCCCGTTGATCGTGCCGTAGTTGCGCTCTACGAAGGCAGAGTCATTATCGGTTGATTCGAAGTCGGGGATGAGCCCGGCGATCTTCTCCCGCAGCTTGGCGGAGTCCGCCGAAGTGGGAATGACGTCGAAGACGGTGTATTCCAGCTTCCGCGTTTCTTCGTCCTGGCGGTAACGGGCCGCGTTTTTATCCAGGTAGTTCTCGTAGTCTTCGTCGCTGAGGGTAACTTCCGTATTGTCGATCTCGTCAAAGGGCACTTTGACGTACGCCATGTCGATAGACAGGTTCTGTTCCTGGTGCCCCATCTCGGCCATCCAGGTGGGGGTGTAGATCGCCTTCGCCACCATGGCGTTGAGCTTGCTCTGCAGGCGCTCTTTGATGATCTCCTTCTCCTGGTGCGACCAGTAAGCCCTCATCTGAGGGTCGGTAAAGGTGCCGTTCTCGATGGCCGTTTTGATGGAGTTCAGTTGCTGGAAGTTGATCTGCCGCGTGCTCGGATCCATAAAGCGCTGGCGGATCACCGGGCTTGGGTTGGCGCCGAACTGCAGGTCCATCAGTTCCGTCTTGCTCACCTGGAGGCCCAGGGCGTCTGCCTCTTCCTGCACGATGGCTTCCTCCACGAAATAGTCCCAAAGCTGCTTGCGCCGGCTGAAGACTTCGCCCCCGGAGTTGCCATACAATACCTGCTCTACCCGGTTGAACTGGTTCCAGTCCAGCTTCTGCCCGTCCACTTCGCCCACCGAAAGCTGGGAGCTTCCAAAAACGCTCTGCTGGCCGGAGGTCATATCCATGATGATGAACCCGGCAAGGCCAAGGCCAATCAACACCACCAGAAGCCAGGAGTTTTTCCTGATTTTGCTTATCAAAGCCATCTCTTCGTTAATTTATTAATTCAAGGATCGATATGTTCATTTCTGCGCCCATTCCTCGGGGCGCAGAGGGCTCTTCAGCAAGACTTCATCCACAAAATTTCCGATTTCCTGTTCATCCTGAAAATCCTGTGGATCCTGTCTCTTTCCGCTAAAGAGTCGCAAAGATAAGACTCCATTTGAAAATATCCATAGAAAAGTTGGCGGATAAACGGCTAATTCCAAAATCTACAGGAAGTTATGCTGTCCGGCGTCTGGTTGGATTGTTATATGACTGCCCGCCGTCCGCCGCCCACCGTCCACCCGCCTACCCGTCCACCCTCACGCCCACACCTTGCACCCCTCCGTGCAGTTGGTGCAGATGTCGATCCGGCTGCGCCCTTTCAGCAGTTTCCGGCGGAAGGCCTGGTAAGGCGGTCCCTGCCAGATGTCGGCAAAGGGCTGCGATTTGAGGTCGCCCAGCTCGTGGGCGACGTCTTTGTCGAAACAACAGGGCGCCACCCGGCCGTCCCAGGTGATCACGCAGGAATGCCACAGTTTCCAGCAGTGGTTGAGCAGTCGGTTTTTCACGCGGTAGGTGCCGTCGGGCAACCGCCGGTAGCGGGCGTAGCGTTCCTCCAGCGGGATGAGGGGGTTGCCGTTTTCGTAGTCGTATACCTGGGCCGTCTTGAGCTTCACCTCGTCGACGCCGATCTCCTGCGCCAGGCGATAGATTTCCGGGATTTGGTGTTCGTTGGGGCGCACGACCAGGAACTGGAAAATGAGGTGCGGTTTCCGGGAGTTGAGCTTTCTTTTTATAGCCACAACGTTGCGCGCGCCCTGGAGCACGGCCTCCAGGTTTCCTCCTTTCCGGTAGTTCTCATACACCTCCTGGGTTGTGCCGTCGACGGAAATGATAAGGCGGTCCAGGCCCGACTCTACTGTTTTCCGGGCATTCTCTTCGTCCAGAAAGTGGCCGTTGGTGGAGGTGATGGTGTACAGCCCCCGCTTGTGGGCGTATTGTACCATCTCCAGGAAGCGGGGGTTGATGTAGGGTTCTCCCTGGAAGTAAAAGATGAGAAAGGACAGGCGGGGCCCCAGCTCGTCGATCGCCCTGCGGAAGAAATCCACCCGGAGGTTTCCCGTAGGGCGGGTAAAAGCGCGCAGGCCGCTGGGGCATTCCGGGCAGCGCAGGTTGCAGGCCGTGGTCGGTTCGATGGATACCGTCACCGGTACGCCCCATTGGATGGGGCGCTTCAGCCAGCGCGACAGGTAGTAGGAGGCCAGGACCTTAGCCGCATTCCAAATGCGTGGCAAGGTCAGCTTGCGCAGAAAATTCAGGGTATCGGCAAGATGAAATCTCATCGGAAACGTATGAGGTGTTGCGGTATTTCGGTGTTATGGTATTGTGGTGTTGGGGTGTTGCGGTGTTGCGGTGTTATGGTATTGTGGTGTTGGGGTGTTGCGGTGTTGCGGTTGGCCCGGCGCAAACCTGTCGGCAGGCAAAGCCCTCAAAGGCTGCGGACCATACACCGAAACACCATAACACCGTAATACCAAAGCACCGAAACGCCATTACGCCGAAACCCCTGAAACATGCGAAAGCCGGGAAAACAAAACGCATCCCGGCTTCCTGTTCGATACCACAACTGAAATTATTGAACTTCAAAGGTGATCCTGAGGTCCACCCGGTACATGTGCAGCTTGTTGTCTTTTACGGTAACGCTTTGGTCCTGAACATAGGCGGAGCGGATGTTCTTTACGGTTTCCGAGGCTTTGGCCACCGCTTTTGCCGTGGCGTCTTCCCAGCTTTTCTCGGATTCGGCCATGATCTCTAATACTTTCATTACTGCCATGATGGTAGTTTTTTGGTAAAAAAATCGGTTTTCTACCTGGAAAACACGCAAACCAGGGATAATGTGCAAACCTGACAACTTTTTTACTCTTTTTTCAAAGGCTCGTCCATACGGGCGATCCGCACCTCCGTCCGGCGGTTGGCTTCGTATTCCTCTTCGGTGCAACTAACGCCGGCAGAGCAGTCGCAATGGTTGGCCGGGTAGGCTTCGCCGTAGCCAAAAGCTTTTATCCGACGCCTGTCCACGCCCCGGCTGATCAGGAACTGCTTGGCCGACTCCGCCCGGTCCAGGGAAAGCCGGAGGTTGAATTCGTCGGAGCCGCGGCAATCGGTATGCGATATGAGCTCTACCTCCATGCTCGGGTACGTTTTCATAAGGCGGGCAAGGTCTTCCAAATCCCGGGCTTCCCCTTTGCGGATCGACGATTTCCCGAAATCGTAGTGGATATTCTGAAGCAGGATCACCGACCCTTCCTGTATAGGCTTGCGCAGGATCGAGGTGGACTCCGGCACCATCTTCATCACGACGGCCAGGGAGCGCTTGCCCCGGAGGTTGACGGTGGAGACCTGCGTCGTGTCGCTCCGGTAACCGGGCAGCTCGCTGATAACCGTGAATTCGCAGCCTATTTCGATGCAGTACTCAAAAGTGCCGTTGATGTTGGTCTGAGCCTCCAGTTCTTCGCCGGTACATTGGTTGATCATGCGGACTTTGGCGTTCGGTATGTGCTTGTCGTAGGGGCTGCTGGCCACCAGGCCGCTCAGGGTCATGCAATTGCTGGGAGACAGCCCGACCTCTATCGGGCGGTTGTAAATATTGTCCTCCGGGATGTATTCCACCTCCCGGCTGGTGTATCCCGCCTTGGAAGCCAGGATGATGTACTTGCCGGTTTCATTCAGCAAAGTGTATGCTTCTCCGCTGGAATTGGAGACAAACCGGGGCTCGCCCAGTTCTTCTTCCTGTTTGCGGTTTCTCCGGAAGATCATTTTGCTGTTGTTCTTCCCATCGGAAGGCGACAACTCCAGGTCGTAAAGATCCACCCCCTTGACCGTTCCGGTGGTGGTTTTCTCATAAACCCATATCGAGGCGCCAGGCAGGGGCCGGCCGCTGTTTTCGTCATAAACGGCAATAACGATATTGGACACTTTCGGGAATTGTACGCCCTGTATGCCCAGGGGCGCTTCGAACATATACAGATCGTCCTTGCCATATCCGCCGGCCCGGTCGGAAGAAAAGTATCCGATGTCGCCGTCAGGGTTGAGGATGATGCCCAGGTCATCCGCTTCGGAGTTGAAGGGTTCTCCCAGGTTGATCACGTCTCCCCATTCCGGCCGGCCGACGTCGACCATGAACAGGTCGAGCCCGCCGTAGCCTTTGTGCCCGTCGGAAGCAAAGAACAGGTTGCCGCTTTCGTGAATGAAGGGAAAGCCCTCGTTGCCGCTGGTATTGACCTGCGAACCCATATTGACCGGTTCCGACCACAGTCCGTTCTGGTTGAACACTACCCAAATATCCAATCCACCCTGGCCGCCGGGCCGGTTGGAAGCGAAGTACAGCTTGTTGCCGTCCGGCGACAAGGCCGGGTGCATGCAGGAGAACTCGTTGCTGTTGAAGGCCAGTTCCTGTACGTTTTCCCAGTCGAACAGCCCGCGGGACGCCTGATAGATTTTCATGCCTACCTTTCCCTTGGAATCGGCTTTCTGCACCCCCTGCTGGAGGTTGTTGCGCGTAAAATACATCAGGTCTCCGTCCCGGTTGAAAGAGACCGGCCCTTCGTGCAGCTGCGAATTGATCCGGAGCGAAAAAGACTCCGGCCTGATGGGAAGCCCGTTGGGGTCCAGCTCGGAGTAGAACAGCTCGAAAAAGGTCTCGCCGATCTGCTGGTCTATCGGCCCCTCCTTGCGGCGGGAGGAAACAAAAACAATGCCATTGCTGTAGAATACCGGCGAAAATTCGAGGGCCGGCGTATTCACCGTGGTCAGGTTGTGCAGTTCAACAGCGGAGTTGAGATCCGATCTTTCCCGCGAGCGGGGCCGGGGATCCACCTGTGCGCTGAGCAGGAAAGGCGACAGTAAAGCTAACAAGAACAGGTAACGCATAAAGCAGCATGTTTTTCGTGCAGAAGGCCCGGTGGCCAGGGGCCGGCTACTGGTAAACGAAATAACCCGCCGGTTTATGTTCCGGACATGGGCCGTAACCGGTTATTATACTGACGCACGGCTGGTTTTGTCGACTACAGGACCGGCCGGGTCAGCATATACTGACCTCGCTGGTTTTTGTAAAGCAAAAACCAAGCGTGCGTCAGTATAACAGCGCCCGGAAATCCGGGTTACTGGTTATTGCGCCGGCCCCGCCGGAAAAGCCGGTTATGAATAACCGCCAATAACGGTTCGGCTCCGGGCCAGTGCAATAACCAATAACGCCATTTTACTACCCTAATCCACATTACTCCGCCCGCCAAAAAAACGGGGGTTCTCAAAAATCTCCCCTTCCGGTTCTCCTCCGATAATATAATGAACGAAACATTCCACGCTGCCGCTGTCGTAATCCCGGAGGCTGGTCAGGGTATAATCATAGGAAAGCCCGAACAGGATATTCTTGCTGACCTGTGCCGATGCCAGCACAGATAAGGATTCTCCAATTGGGTTGGACTTGTCGCCCCCGATCCGGTAAGAAAGGCCTCCCGTAAATTTGTTCAGGTAGGTGAAACTGAGGTTGAAGTCCGCATCGAAAGGCGCACCCTGCACATACTTCAGCAGGAGGTGAGGTTGCATCTTGATGTCGTCGGTCAGGGGAATTACAAAGCCGGTCATGCCATAAAAGTGCGATATTTCCCTGGCGAGCATTCCCTCGTCGTCGGCCATGTCGATGCTGTTGCGCAGCAGGCGGGGCGCCGAGAAGCCAAAGTAGAAATTTTCCGTGTTGTAATAGGCCCCGGCGCCGAAGTTCGGCACATAGAGGCTCTGATAGCCTTCCGGGATAGCCGAATCGGTATCTATTGGCTGGGAGCCGCGCAGTTTATAATACCTCACCCGGATCATGCGCACCGAGGCAGCCAGCCCAAACCCCAGGTAGCCATTGCCCAAAGGAAAGCGATAGGCATAGTCGCCCTCCAGGGTGTATCGGTCGGTGACGCCGATCGACTGGCGCTGTATGCTGCCCCCGACGCCCAGCTTCTTGCTCTCCAGGGCTGCCATATTGAACGTGATCAGCTGGGACTGGGGTGCCCCGTCCAGGCCTATCCATTGCTGCCGGGCCATTGCCGTAAAACGGGTGCCTCCCGTACTGCCGGCGTAGGCCGGGTTGAACCCCAGTTTGTAATGCATAAACTGGGTGAACTGGTCCTCCTGCTGCCCGAAGGCAAGCAGGCAGGAAGTAAAAAGGTATATGATAGTAAAAGTGCGCTTCATGGCTTGTTTTCCATTTTGGGAATGATGCCGTGGCCCTGGAGCCACGGCAGAATTGGTTTTTATCGCTGTATCATGAGATAGCCGTTGAGGGGAGGCCGGCCGTCGCCAAATTCAACGATGTAAAAATAGGTGTCGTCCGGCAAGTCCTCCCCATTGTAAGTGCCATCCCAGTTATTGTCGTAAGGCACCTTCGAATGGAATACCTCATCGCCCCAGCGGTTGAAAATTTTGACCTGGCTCCTTGGGAAGCCCCCTGAATCGAGCAGGCAGGGCACGATAAAGGTGTCGTTGACCCCATCGCCGTTGGGCGTGATGACCGTCGGAGCTTCACATCTGACATCCTCTCCCACAAAAAATTCAACCGTAGCCCGGCTGCACTCGCAGCCCTCGCTGCATACCTCATAGACGAGCTGGTCCTGCCCTATGAAATCCGGATCGGGCAGGTAAGCGATCATGCTGTCTCCCACAACCTTGGCGGCGCCCCGCGCCGGCCCATCGATGATCGTGATAAAGGAATTCGGCGGGATATCGTCGTTGTCCAGCACGTTCAGCGCCGTTTCTATAGCAAACTCCACAGATAACTGGTCATTCGCGGCAATGGGATTCTCCTGGTAATTGATGATGGAGGTATCCCGGGAGGACGCACCGCAGAAGCCGTCGTCCAGCGCCCAGATCACCAGGTTCTCTCCGATGGCGAGGTTGGAAACGGTAGTCGTCCGGTCACGCCGGTTGGCGAACAAAAGGGACGGGTCGGGCGACGACCACCGGCCGGCACTGCCTTCCGCCGGTTCAGCGGCCTGCAATACGGCGTCGCCGAAGTCATTACAGGCGATCTGGTCGGGGCCGGCATTGGGCCGGTTGTCGGAAATGGTAATGAACACATCGGCGCTGTCGCTGCCGCATTCGCTGTCTACTACCCAGGTAAAGGCGTAGGTGTTGCCCGGCCGCACTCCCGGCCCGCTGACCGTTGTGTTGGGGTCGAAGCTGTCGTTGATGAATACGTTGAAATCGCTCTGGATTTGCGATTGTATCCACCGGCCCTGACCACTGGGTGGCGCCGTGGCTTCCAGTACCAGGGCATCGCCGGCGCAGATCAGGCGGTCTTCGCCAACCAGGGCTTCCTCTGGCTGCCCGACCGATACCTGAACGGTGTCGCGGCTGAAATTCCGGCAGGCGCCGCTGGATAGGGACCAGATAAAGGTATAGCTGTTGCCTCCGGCCAGTCCGCCGACGGGGGTCCGCGGGTCTCCGGGCACCCCAATGTTTATGCCCGGCGGGCTTCCCAGGATGGGCCGCCATTCGCCTGTGCTGGCAGATGGGGTTTGCGCATTCAGCCGGATGGCATCCCCGATGCAGAAGGAAACGTCCTGCCCGGCGTTGGCCTGTTCGTTCGGAACGATGTCCAGCTCAGCCGTCGTCGGAGGCGACGGGTCGGAAATGCAGTTATCCGCCGACGCCTCAACCGTGAAGGAGTGGGTGCCACTGCCGTAGGGCGTGAAATTGGATATCTGGAAGTTGAGGCTTTGCGTATTGCCGATGGGGTTCCCATTGTAATACCAGGTGTAAACGGCCCCGGGAGTCGCCGAGCCCTGGGATACCGAAAGCGCCAGCGCCGAACCGGGCAGGTCGATGCATACCGGGCCGCTGTTGGTTGCCATGGGCCTGGCCGGCACTTCGTTGACCACCACATTGACTGCCGCCGGGGCAGAACTGCACCCGTTCCTGGTGACGACCAGGGAGTACGTGCCGCTGTGCAGCATGGGGTCCGCGGAATTGACCAGCGGGTTCTGCAGGGAAGAAGTAATGGGGCCCAGCCACTGGTAGGAAGCGCCCGAAGGGCTGCCAACCAGTTGCAACGGCTCGCCGGCGCATACCGGCGAGTTGCTGCCGGCGGCAGCCACCGGGATGGGGTTGACCGAAAGGGTGAGGATGCCGGAAGTGTCGGAGTCGCATCCGTCTACCGTAACGTACACCTGATATTGCCCGCTGTCATCCGGCGCGATATCGCCAAGGGTCAGTGTTTCTGAAGACATCGGCATATTGCCCCGGGGCGTAAGCCAGTTGAAGCTGACAGTATTGCCGGTATAACCATTGGTTTGTATGGTAATCGCTTCGCCCGAGCAGAACGGCGGCTGGGTGGAGGCGTCCAGCGTCGGCGTGGCCGGCGCCTGCGGGGCATTCCGCGTATTGACCACCGTTGTCGCCGGCATGGAGCGGCAGCCCTCCTCGTTGGTCACGATCAAGGAGTAATTGCCGTTGTTGGCTGCCGTTGCATTGGGGATAACCGCGCAACTGTCCGTAGAGGAAAACAGGCCTGGCCCGGACCATTCGTAGGCGTAGGTGCCGTCGTCCGGAGGGAAGACGCTGGCTTTCAGCATGATGTCCATCGGCCCGTTCAGGCAGGCTGGCGCATCGTTGCTCAGCGCGTCGATCCGCACGCTGGGCAGCACTCCGACCAGTAAGGAGGTCGTATCGGTGCATCCTGCGGGCGTAGTTATCCGAAGCCGGTAGGTCCCCTGCGCCTGCATGGAGATATTGTTGATCACCGGATTCTGGGCGACCGACGTGTAGTTGTTCGGCCCGGTCCACTGGTAGTTGGCGCCGGGAATGGCAGGCGTGGCGAACAGCTCCAGGCGCGACCGCTCGCAAACAATGGGCGGGCTGGCACTGGCCTGAGCATCCGGCACCGGGTTGACGATAACTGTCGCCGGGTTGGAGTCGTCCGACTGGCAACCGAACCGCCGGGTGAACACCTGCCAGGTGCCGGCATCCAGCGCAGTAGCGTCCGGGATGACAAAGATGTTGTTGTTGGTGATGAATTCCTCCAGCGTGGGGCTGATCCAGTGATAGGTGCTGGCCCCGGCGGGAAGGGCTTTCAACAGGACGTCCTGCCCCGAGCACACCGGACCTGACTCTACGGTCAACGCCGGCCGGGCCGGTTTGGGCAGCACGTTCACCACGGTGAAATCAGGTTCCGAACTGCAGCCGTTCTTGGTCACGACCAGTTGGTATACGCCGGCATTGGCGGGCGTGGCCTGGTTGATCACTGTCGGCAACTGGCTGGTCGACGAAAAGCCCGCCGGCCCCGTCCACTGGTAGGTGACGCCGGTGACGAAGGTACCCAAAACGATGGGCTCTCCCTCGCAGATCGTCACCTCATCGTCGCTTGCCGCCGCTACCGGCCGGTTGACCACTGAAATGGCAACCGCAGCAGATGGTTCGGACAAACAGCCGTTGGCCTCGATGACCAGATAGTACCGCTGGGTGCCGGGGGTATGGGGTTCGTCAACGATATACTGAGGGGTACTGGTGCTGGCCACCGGCGCCCCGCCATTTCCGGGCAGGCCCTGATACCAGTGATACATGGCGTTGTTCAGGGTGATGGAAGAGGAAAGGATGATATCCTCGTCGTTGCATACGTTCAGGTCGGTGACTATAGCCGGAGTCAGCGGCTGATTGGTGATGGACACGTTGACTACTTCCTCGGCTACGCAGCCGGTCAGCCCTCTTATTTCCAGCACGTATGCCCCGGCATCGCTGCCATCGACGTTGGGAATGACCGGGTTCTGCTGGGTGGAGATCAGGTTGCCGTCCGGGTTATACCAGCGGTAGGTGTATACCACCCCTCCCTGGGCTGCCGGAGGATTGGCAAAGAGATACAGGGTGTCCCCCCCGCAGATGCCCGGGCTGTAAGTCGGGCTGGGCCCTTCCGACTCGATCCGGATCGGGCGGGTACAGGTCGAGGTGTTGCCTCCGAGGTCGATGACCGTGAGGGTCGCCATTACCGTCGTCCCCGCCTGTTCGCAAGTGAACGTATTGGGCGTCAGGTACATCGTATCGATCATGCAGTTGTCATCGCTGCCGGCATTGAATTCCTGCACGCTCACGGTGTCTACTTCCAGCCCCGATGGGTTGATCTCTACAATAGTGGCCTGGCAAAGCGCCACCGGCGGCTCATTGTCCACCACAAAAACACGGAAGGTGCAGGTGTCCGGGTTCCCCTGGTTGTCGGATATGACGTAAGAGACGGCGGTCTCTCCCACGTTGAATTCATGGGTAGGGGTGATAGCCGGAGCGGCTACCTGGGTATAAGCGATATCTGTAGCGCCCTCGGCAAAGTAGAACGGCGAGATTTCGCCGTAGGAGAGCGTCGCGAAAATATAACTGAGGCTGTCTACTTCGCCGTCGGCATTGACAACGGCGGGGTCACATGGATTGACGCCGTCGCCTGGCACGCCCGGAGGCACTGCCACCGGGTTGGGTTGTACCAAGAAGTGAAGCATGCCATCGGCCGCCCATACGTTAAAAGTATCGGCAGGGATCGTGAAGGAAACCTGCCCGGGGGCATCGCAGGCGGCAACGCCCACGTTGGTCGAACCGATCAGGCTGCCACTGTCGCCGAATATGTTTAAAAAGGCGCCTGTACTGCTGAAATCGCCCCGAAGGTCAAGCGTCAGCGTGGCGCTGCCTACAGCGTTGGCGGCGACGTTCTGGAATTCAAACGCTACGGTATCCGCCAGGTAGTCGTTCAGGTTGGGGTCATAAGTGAAAGCCAACCAGGCCATGGCCGTATCTGCCGGCGTGGTTTGTTCGGCCGTGCCGGCTACGCCACAGTTGTCGGTCACCCCGGCCGGGAAGGGCAGGGTGATCATCGACGAACATTCTCCCGGCGCCAGGTTGACCGTCACGTCGGGCGGACAAGCCAAAACGGGAGGCTCCTGGTCCTCTACTCTTACTTTATAGGTACAGCTGTCAACGTTATCGGCACAATCCCTGATGTAATAAGTGATGGTGTTCTCGCCTAAAGGCAGGATCACGTTTATTTCTTCGAATGCCGGGGCCGTGACCGCCGCTCCGTCATTGATCCGGTACTGGTAATCCAGCCGGGCGAAATCCCGCGAGAGGAAAGAGAGCGAGCTCTCCAGGCTGCTGCCGCCGGGGCCAATATCATTGATGGCATAACTGCCGGAGAGGGTCGCCGGAATGTTCGGCTCCAGGCGGATCGTCACTACCCCGTCCAACGCCCAGGTATTGATCTTATCTGAAGGGATGGCGAGCGTGGTATCGGATAAGGCAAACTGCGCCGGGGCGCGCCCGGTCCGCCCGATGACCAGCCCGTCTTCTCCGATGACCCGGAAGTACTCGGTGGGGCCCTCGGTGTCGCCATTCTCAATCCGGACCAACAGAGCGGCATCGGCCGAGGCATTGATGGGCAAGGGGCTGGTTACCGCGAAGTTAAGCTCAATGGGGTTGACCGGGGTGATGCCTTCCTGCCCGGGCAGCGCGTTGGAAGAGAGGATGGCGCCGGCGATGATGCTGTCTCTTCGAAGCGCAGCGGCACATTCTTCTTCCACAGAAGGCAGTTGCAGCACATAGCTGGCCTGGCAAACAAAGGGATCGGTGGGTACCACTACATCCTGCGGGCACCCACTGATGACCGGCGCTGTGTTGTCGATGACGATAAAGGATGCCGTTGTCGTATCGGCGTGGCCGCAGGCATCCCGGACGACGAAATCCACGGCCTGCATGACGATCGTATCGCCCGGCGCCGGGCAGATGATCTCGGGCATGCTTGCCAGGGTAGGTGTCCCTGCCCGGTATGCCTGCCACTTCAGGCTGTCTTCAACGGTACACAGGTCGGAAGCCAGGGCCCCGCCGCGTGAGCTGATCCAGTCGTCAAATTCCTGCTGCAGGTCAATGCCCTCCATACAGGTGATCACCAGGTCGGCAGCGCCGGCCGAGATTTCGGGCGCGATCGTGTCGATAACGGTGATGCGCTGGGTGAGCACGGCCTCGTTGCCGCAATCGTCTTCCACCCGCCAGGCCCGCTCAATGACGTATTCATTCTCACACAGCCCGGGAATGAAGGTTTCTGAAGCGATCACTGCTGCGAGGGTGTCGTCGCAATTGTCCAGCAGCATAGTCGGCCGGCCGGTAACCATCAGGTCGTTCTCGCGCCCGCAATCTACTGTGGTATCTGCCGGAACGGTGAAAGTCGGCGGCGTGGCGTCCCGGACCGTAATCACCTGCCTCTTCTGGGTGGTATTATTGCAGGCGTCGCGGGCGCGCCAGTTGCGCTCAACCCGGAAGCTGTGGGGGCAGCCGTCTCCGTCGTCGATGACCTGGTCTATATATCCGGTGAGGATGGGGCCGCCGCAGTTGTCCAGCGTATCGGCGATCATGCCGGTCAGGCCCAGGTCGGTATAATCCTGCTCGCAGGAGATGGTGATGTCCGGAGGGGCAGTGAAAGCAGGCGCCACATCGTCCCTGACCAGGATGACCTGGGTGGAATCGGAGAAGTTGCCGCAGGAATCCCATACGGACCAGGTGCGGTGGAGGTCAAATTCCCGCCCGTCGCTGCAGGTGATGTTGAACGTGTCCTGCCGGTAGGCCGGCACCAGGCTGGGTTCGCAGTCCAGGGCTGTAACGATAGACGGGGGGTTGTTCATCAGGTACTGGTCCAGCGTGTCGCAACCGATGGTTTCCATTGGCGGCACGCCCCGCAGAATCGGAGGAGTAGTGTCGATGGTAATAAACCGGGCGGTCAGGTAAGTGGTGTCTATGTTGAGGGAACTGCAGTCGTTAAAGACAGGGATGACGACCTCCAGCGTCCCGCAGGACTCCAGGGTATTGGACGGCGGAAAGACGTTGAAGTTCACGTCCGCGCATTCATTTAAATTGGTGCCGATCCTCAGTTGCAACTGCGTCCTCCAGGCGTTGTAGGCGCCTATGGCGAACTTGCAATCTACGATGGTGTCCAGGCTGCCCATAAAAGAGGTGTTCGGGACAGGCATGGGTTGCACGATGATCGCCTGCACGTGGCGGATGGTGTTCATTTCCGAATCGGTTGCCGTCCAGATGCGGTAGATGGTGTCCAGGGCGCATAGCTCAACCGTGCCGCCAATCCCTCCCGTATCGGTGCTGTCGACGGGGAATACCATCCACTGGCCGTCTTCGGGATCCGTCACCTGGATGGAACTCTGGGCGGGGATGTTACAGGAGCCGACGATCGTGGTGTCGCCGGGTGGGTTGACAAACATGGGGACGGCCAGGGGGCCGTCGGTGCATGCATCGCCCGCGATTCCGGGTTCATTGGTTCCGCCTTTAGCGGACAGGGAAAAAGTGCAGAAAGCCAGGGCGAGAAACCAGGCATAACTCCGAAACGGAATAGGGCAGAGTAGTCGTCTTTTCATAGTTTCTATCATTTGGGATAATGGTGGCCGGCCCTAAATCCGAGGCAAATGGCCTGCCGGCAAAGCGGCGAAAAAGGGTGAATGGAATAGGTAGGCACAGGCGCGGTAGCGCGGTGCCGCTAGAGGGCTGTTCATGGGATGCATAAAAATCGGTTTTGGTTGTTGTATAATCTTCTCAAAAACGATGATCAACACTCGTTGGCTGCCGGGCCATATATTTGGAATGCAAAATATTAAAATCTGGCCAATCCCGGTTAAGTTTTTCCGCCCAAAATCCTCAACGGGCCTGTTTATCAGCCGCTTGGCCCGAATGGCGCTTCCGGTTTTTACGGGAAAAGTACTCCGGGAGTTTCATACATCCCTTATTAAAAACGAATAAGTTATGGAATTGGAAAACTACCCTACTCTTCTTCCTCCTCGTCCGTCCCGCCTGAGTCTTTCCGGTCTCTGAGCTTTTTGTCATCCACATTTTCATTGAGGAACTCATTGACCTTATCCACATCAAAGTTGGTGATAATTTCCCCAAATTCGTTGATTTTGATGTCGAACCCCTTGAGTTCGTCGTGTACTTCGGGCTGTCCTTTTTTGGGTTTTTTCTTCGGCATGATCAATTGGTTTCTGCTTTTAAAATATTGAACTGATGAAAGGCTTTGCGCAGGCGGCGGGCCACTTCCGTCCTGCCGAGCAGTTCCATCATTTCGAAAAGAGCAGGGCCCTGCATGGTGCCGGCCACCCCGAGGCGCAGCATCGGCAACACCTCCCCGAATTTCAGGTCTTTGTCCTGGATAAAGGCCTCTGTGCGGGCCTTGATGCTGTCGGTAGTAAAATTGTCCAGGTCTTCCAGTTGGGCGGCCAGCTCGTCGAAAAGGGCTTTGCGCCCGGGATCCCAGCGCTTCCGAACCGTCTTCGGGTCGTAATCGCGGGGTTCTTCGAAGAAAAAATATCCGTTTTCCCAGAATTCGCCAAGGGTGACGGCGCGTTCGCGCATCAATTCGATGAATCCCCGCAGGAAGTCGTCGCCCGGCTCGTGGCCATGCGCGGCGATCACCGGCTTCACCTTCTCAAGCAGGTAATCCGTTTCTGCTTTGATGATGTACTGCTGGTTGAACCACTTGGCTTTGTCGATGTCAAACCGGGTGCCCGATTTGTTGATGCGCTCCACGGAGAAGGCTTCTACCAGCTCTTCCAGAGAAAAGATTTCCTGTTCGGTGCCGGGGTTCCACCCCAGCAGGGCCAGGAAGTTGATGGCCGCCTCCGGCAGGAAACCATATTCGCGGAAACCGGTTAAGGAATCCTCCTCGGTTTCTCCTTCCCAGGACAAGGGAAACACGGGGAACCCGAACCGGGCACCGTCGCGCTTGCTCAGCTTGCCTTTGCCGTCGGGGCGCAGGATGAGCGGCAGGTGGGCGAAGGCAGGCATATTGCCTTCCCAGCCAAAGGCGCGGTACAACAACACATGGTGGGCGGTGCTCGACAGCCACTCTTCGCCCCGGATGACGTGGGTGACCTCCATCAGGCGGTCATCCACCACATTGGCCAGGTGGTAGGTCGGCATGCCGTCGGCCTTGAGCAATACCTTGTCGTCCAGCTCGTTGCTGTCGAATGCGACCTGCCCGCGGATTTTGTCCTGAAAAACAACCGTTTCGTTTTCCGGCACCTTCAGCCGGATGACATGGCCTCCGCCCTCCGACAACCGCCGCTTCACTTCTTCTTCGGGCAGGGAAAGGCTGTTTTTCATCTGCCGCCGCGCGCCGGCATCGTACTTGAAATTGGGGTCTTTCTCCCGGGCGGCAGCCAGTTCCTCCGAGGTATCGAAAGCATAATAGGCATGGCCGCTTTTCACGAGTTGAGTTGTATATTCCTGGTATTGTTCTTTTCTTTCCGATTGCCGGTAAGGGCCATGGGCACCGCCGTAACCGGGGCCCTCGTCCGGCAGGAGGCCAAACCACTCCAGCGCCTCCTTAATATAAGCTTCTGCCCCCGGCACATACCGGGCCTGGTCCGTATCTTCGATGCGGAGGATGAACGTGCCGCCGTGTTTTTTCGCCAGTAAATAATTGTACAGGGCCGTGCGCACGCCCCCGATGTGAAGCGCGCCCGTCGGGCTGGGCGCAAAACGAAGTCTCATTTTTTTCATCTGTTTCTATACTGGTTTTCAGTTCTCTCTTACTAATGGCGCTAATCACCAGGTGGTTTTTCCGCTTCAGGAGATTTTTTTTAAAAAAATAAAATTTTTTTGCGCTTTTTGGCAGCAATTTATGCTCCTGTAGCGTTGATCATATAAACTAAACCAACCCACCAAAGGGGGCAGCAATTTTTTGCATGCCCTGACAAGCTAGGCCCTTCAGTTGGACAGCAAATGTAAGCAATTATATTTAGCTCGCCAGCCAGTTATCGTCTGTAGAGAAACTACCCGGTTTAAGCAGGTATTGACAAGAATCGAACACGCTATTCGTATATCCATGAACATAAATCCAAAATTGCTATGTACCTAGTAAAAACGCCTCATTTTATCCAGAACCTTTTCCCGAATTACACCTGGAGGATTCCCACTCCGGAAAAGGTGCTGTACCTGACCTTCGACGACGGCCCCATCCCGGCTGTAACGCCCTGGGTGCTCGAACAACTCGAAGCGTTTCAGGCAAAAGCCACTTTCTTCTGCGTCGGCGACAACATCCGCAAATATCCGGCAGTTTTCGAACAGGTCGTGGAAAAAGGCCACGCCGTCGGCAACCATACTTTCAACCACCTCAACGGCTGGCAGACGGACAACATCGCCTACTTCCACAATGTGCGCCATTGCGCCAACCTGGCCCACTCGGTGCTCTTCCGCCCGCCCTACGGCCGGCTGAAGCCGAAGCAGGCGCAGTTCCTGCAGCGCCACTACCGCATCGTCATGTGGGATGTGCTCAGCGGCGATTTCGATCCCCGGCTGAGCGAAGAGCAGTGCCTGGCCAACGTGGTCGACAATGCGGAAAATGGCTCCATCGTCGTCTTCCACGACAGCCTGAAAGCGGAGGACAAACTGCGCTATGTCCTCCCCAGGGTGCTGAAGCATTTTGCCGACAAAGGATATACCTTCGGAAAACTGAACGAAGAGGAGCTGGCCGCCAACCAGGTCAGGGCCAGTGCGTGAATGTGTAAGCGTGTGAATGTGTAAAGGTGTAAATGACTGGGTATCCTTTCTTTTACACATTTTACGCTTACACGTTCACACTACCCAGCAAATGTCTGGCAGATCATCCCCGTCTTTTCTGCAATATCTAGCATATATCTAGCCGAAAGCCGCTTCCCGGAAAACCGGGAAAGCGGCTTTTCTTTAGTTTTATTCTTATCTTGGCTAATCTCTTCATCCTGAAAGCCTATCGCCATGAAAAACGCGCTACTTCAACCGCTGCGCTGCTCTTTGTTTTCCTTAGCGCCGGCGGCACGCCTGCCTTTGCCTGGAGCAAATGTGTCCTCCTTAGAAGTAGATACCATCCTCGCCTGGCTGGCCCTGTGGAATTTTGCGTGGTGGTTTCAGGGCAGCTATTCCACAGGGCTGGAGCTGGCCGAAACCTACCCCACCGACTACCGCCGGGCGCGCCACTACTTCTTCACTGGCAAGTTTAGCCAATTCGACAACTTGTGGGCGGCCATCCCCGAACGCTATGAACTGGATGAGGCCCAATTGGATGATTTCGACGAGATAGAAACGGTGCTCGATATCATACGGCCGAACCTGGAAGAAGGCGGGGCGCTGCTGAGCCGGCTGCCGGAAGCAACGCTGGATTCGCTGATGTACTGGAAAAGTGACTGTACTGAGCCGGGCGCCCTGGCCCAGGCCGTGCTGTGGCGCAATGGCCGGCGGGTAGTGCCGGATTGTGGCGGCGAGGCGGCCCGGCCCGGCGGCGAGCCTCCGGTTTCGGCCAAAGAGACAGAAAGGGCTAAGCCTTCGCCGATAAAACTCTATCCCAACCCCAGCCGGGGAACCCTAACAATTGAATTGCCTGTAGGCTAAGGCCCAGCAACCGTTATATTCTACACCATGCAAGGCCAAACTGCCCTAAAGCAGGGCCTATCCGAAGGAAGGCGCCTGATCAACCTACCCAGTGGGCAGTTCAAACCGGGAGTATACCTTGCAGAGTTTATCCTCTCTTCTGGCAAGCGTGAACGTTTCAAACTGATCCTCACTCGTTAACTCAACAGCCGGGCCCCGGCAAAAAACGGCGCGGGCCCGGCTGCTTTCCATCCTGGCATCATCCCAATCTCTGGCATTATGAAGTTTATAGGCTTTTTTCCGCTCTTTTTCCTGCTGCATTTTGGGCCTGGCGTTTCCGGCCAACCTTTTTTTAACCTGCCTGTTGACCTGGGCTACCCCCTAAACCACTTTCGGGACATGATCGTAGATAACGATACCATCATTGGTTATGGCCTGGGCTTCTCTACCGACTCGATTCCTCAGCAAGGGCTTTTGTTGTCCAAGTTTGACTCATCGGGCAACCACTTATTCTCCAGGATGATCCTGGACCCTCAGGGAGAGCCCCTATTCATCGACTATCACTGGGGCAAGATCGCCAAAACCCGCGACGGCGGCTATATCATGACCGCCGCACCTACGCACGGCGACGCCGCCTGGCTGATCAAGGTCGATCACCATTTTGAGGTGGAGTTCATCAAAGAGTATCTGGATACGGTAAATAGGAGCCACTACCGGTATAATGCGCCCATTGAGCTCAGTGACGGGTATTTATTGAGCGGGAGCATACAAAGGCCCAACTACCTGAACGATGCATTTGCCCGGAGGGTGGGCCAGCAAGGCAATACCGTTTGGTTTAAATATTATGGAGACTATGAAGTTGGAGATGTATTCAACGATATGGCTAAAGTAAATGATACGCTTTTTGTAGCTTTTAGCACTATAATAGATGCAAATGACCCTAACATTGGTTCGGCTTCTATTAAATACATAGACTTGAACGGAAATGTTGTTCGCTCCTGGCAGTCCGAACCCAATCCGGAAATTGGTTTTGCCAGGAAAATCCTTACTACTCCTGATGGGAGCCTCATTACCTTTGGGGTGTATTTGGTGGAAGTCATTAACGAAACCAGTTATGTCCAGCCCACCCTAGCCAAACTGGACTCCAATTTCCAAATCGAATGGGTTCATCATTTCAGCTATGTCGCCCGGATCGGGGCAGACATAATATTCTGGGACCTGGAGCAGCTATCCGACGGCAACTACGTCGGTGCCGGAGAGAGTGTCAACGATCCGGGCAGCGACCCGCGCCGCCGGGCTGGCTGGCTGTACAAATTCTCTCCTCGGGGGGATAACCTTTGGGAGGTCTTGCCCGAAGCGCCCTTTTTGCCGCCGTCGGAATACGACATAGGGGCGCTTGCCGGCGTAGGCGAGCTGTCCAGCGGCAGCATCGTGGCCGCTGGGGAAACCATAGATTTCAACCAACGATACATCTGGCTGGTGAAGGTGACGCCCGACGGCTGTTTGGATACGCTTTGCTCGTTGGTGTCGGCGGTGGAGGAGGCGGCAGCGCCGGCCGGAGAGGTGCCGTTTTCCCTGTACCCCAACCCTACTGCCGGGCCGGTTGTGTTGGCCTGGACGGGGGTGCCGGCGGGGCGGGAGGCGCACATCCGCCTCTTCGACGCTGCCGGGCGGGTGGCCTGGCAGCAGCGGCGCCGGGTGGAAAGGCAGGCGGAGCTGAGCCTGGGCGGCCTGCCGGGCGGGTTGTATTTCCTGCAGGTGCAGATGGGACAAGGGGTTTGGGTGGAGAAAGTGGTTTTGCAGGAAGAATAACTGGAGGAGATAATGGTTTTTATCCTTTCAAAAATTACAAGCCGGCCGGATACCTGGTTTTTAACATGCTAAAAATCAGCCGATTGCAATGGATGAAGAAGAGAACCCGCCCAATTCAGCAGGTGAGCCGAGGCGGCAAACTGTCCTGGTTTTTCCGGGAAAAAAGCCGTAACTTTAGCAGCGCCGCTAGTGGCCAGGCGAACTGGCGCAGAGTAGGCGGGAAGCAAGTCGCCTGGCCACTAGCCAGCCGCCTTCCCGCTATCGCCGCCCTTTAAGAAACAGGCCTCATTGCCATTCATATCCCAAACAACCACTTACCCTCCAGCCATCAAATCCACCGGCTCCGCCTCGGAAATCACCAGCGGGATAGCCGCCCGGATCAGTTGCTGGCGGGAAACAGGCAGCCCCTTGTAGGAAAGCTGGTAACGGCGCTGCGCCTCCTCTTCCCACAGCTCCTGATAAGCCCCAATCAGTTCATTATACACTTCGAGATAAGCCTGGTAGCTCGTCCCCCGGTCGTGCTGCAGCGAAATGACGGCTTTACGGGGCGAACCGGGGCGCGTAGGCAGCGCTCCCGGATTCATGATGAAGTCCCTGGCCCGGGAGCGGAGCTGAGCGGGTTCCGCCCGGCTATTTTCTACAAAGAGTTCATTTTGGGCGTTAATCCTGATTTTCAGCACATTCCG
>JAGFJD010000353.1 GCA_024102975.1 Phaeodactylibacter sp.
GGGGGCCGGGCGGGCCATGCGGTGGTATGGACAGGATGTACAGGATCAACAGGTTTTGGGGGGCCGGGCGGGCCATGCGGTGGTATGGACAGGATGTACAGGATCAACAGGTTTTGGGGATTTGGGGTGCTGGATAAACAAGTTTTGCAGGAACGGCCGGCATTGTTGCCGGCTTTGGCCACTTCCCTCCAGGAGGCTCAATAGGGCGAAAAGGCCCTGTTGATAATTATCAGGCCGGGAACTGACGAAACTCATTTTCGCTCAGGGATAGCTTTCGCACTTTTAAGACGTAGTAAACGGGAGCGCCGGACATGTGCCGGCGGTTCTAAAATGTAAATCATTACAAGAAAGGGGGGTATACCCTGAAAAAATCTAAAAAACATGGTTAAGATAACTCCTATTCCAATCCGCGAAGTGATGAGCCGGGACCTTATCGTGGTGCAAAAAGACGACAAGCTGCGCAGGATCAATGAAATTTTCCAGGCTTACAATATTCATCATCTTCCGGTAGTGGATGAGTTGGGCAATTTGTGCGGCATCATCAGCAAGGCGGACCAAAGCCGGGCAGACCACCTGATCGGCCTGTACAACCAGACCCTCTACGACGAAGTGACCGCCGTGGATGTGATGACCAAGCAGGTGGCCACCATTGGGCCGGAGGAGACGCTTGACAAGGCTGCCGGCGCTTTCATGTCCAATATCTTTCACGCTCTGCCCGTCGTGGACCGGGGCACCCTGGTCGGCATCATCACGACTCATGACCTGTTGCGTTTCTGCTTCAACGATGAACTGCTGCTTGAGGACTGATCCTATTGTTTAAACACTAAAAACAGAAATACCCATGGTTATTTCAGATGACAGCCTGCAGGTGGTACACTTCGAGCACCGCCTGTGGGCCAATGAACTCAACTTCTTTGCCGACGAGCTGAAGATTTATGAACGCCAGTTGGAAGAGCTGGTAAGAAAGTCTGTCAAAAAGGAGGCTATGCAGGAACTGGAGCAATTCCAGAACCAGTTCATCCGGCAAAAGGAAGTACTGGACACCCTCCAGCATGATATACACATCCATGAACAAAAGCTCAGCGAAGCGATACAGGATAGCAGGGAATTGCCCTTAGACCTGGAATATCACGAGTTCATGAAAGAGCAAATGGGCTCTTTCCGCTCTATTTACGCCGAGCTGAAAGGAAATTTCTACCGCTTCCTGAATAAGTGGAGACAGGATTGAGCGGACCCACCCCGGGAAACACCCCGAAGGAGCCATTATTCATTTCACGGGGTTGGCTGTTTGGAAAACCGCACGGGAATGAGCGCAATTTTTTATTCCTGTGCCCATCAATGGCCTGTGATTCAGGCGGGGCTGCTTAATAGCCCCGCCAAGTAGAGGAGTGCCCGAAAGGGCAATATTTGTCTCCTGAGTTCGAAGGGCCTGTTTAACTATGGCGGAGCGCCCCTTGCTGCATGTTTGGCAGAAGGGGCGTTGTGCCGTCATAATGACGCCATGAGCCCGTTGGCAAAACCATGAAACCATCCCTCCCCCTCTGTGACGCCCGTCACTGAACACCCTTTCCGCCCTGCTTACCTTTGTATGGTCAATTGAAAAAAATTACTTGCAACTAAATTCAAACCATGAAAGTCGAACAAATTTATACCGGCTGCCTGGCCGAGGCAGCCTACTACATCGAAAGCGAAGGCGAAGCAGTGATCATCGACCCACTGCGGGAGACCAAACCCTACCTGGAGAAACTCGAAAAAGAAGGCGCGAAGCTGAAGTACATCTTCGAAACTCATTTCCACGCTGATTTTGTCTCCGGCCACCTCGACCTGGCCGCCAAGACCGGAGCGGCCATCGTTTATGGCCCTACTGCTGAAACGACATTCGAAATACATACTGCCGAAGACGGTGAAGAACTGAAGGTTGGCAAAGTAACGTTTAAAGTGCTGCACACCCCCGGCCACACCCCGGAGAGCACCACTTACCTGCTGCGCGACGAAGCCGGCAAGGACTACGCCATCTTTACCGGCGACACTCTGTTCATCGGCGACGTCGGCCGGCCCGACCTGGCACAGAAATCCGGCGAGATCACCCGGGAGGACCTGGCCGGCTGGTTGTACGACAGCCTGCGCAACCAGATCATGCCGCTGGCCGACGAGGTGATCGTATATCCGGGCCACGGCGCCGGCTCTGCCTGCGGCAAAAATATGAGCGATGAAACCTGGGACAGCCTCGGCCACCAAAAGGAAACGAACTACGCCCTGCGCGCTGACATGACCCGGGAGGAATTCATCGCCGAAGTGACCGCCGGCCTGATGCCGCCGCCGCAGTACTTCGCCAAAAACGCCAAACTGAACAAAACAGGCTACGGCAGCATCGACGACGTCCTGGAAAAAGGCGCTGTGCCCCTGAATGTCAGTGAGTTTGAAGCACTGGTTGAACAGCAGGAAGCGCTGATCCTGGACACCCGCCACGAAGATGCCTTCCGGAACGGGTTCATCCCGGGCTCCATCTTCATCGGAGTAGACGGCGACTTCGCCCCCTGGGTGGGCGCCCTGATCACCGACCTGCAGCAGCCCATCGTCTTCCTCACCGAAGAAGGCCGCGAGGAAGAAGTGGTGACCCGCCTGGCGCGCGTTGGCTACGACAATACCCTGGGCTACCTGAAAGGAGGAATCAAAGCATGGAAGGCCGCCGGCAAAGAGGTGGATACGATCGAATCGATAACCGCATCTGAGTTTGCCCAGCACGTGGATCAGGGCATCGCAGGCCATATCCTCGATGTGCGCAAACCTACCGAGTTCATCACGCAGCATGTCGCAGGCGCTCAGAACTTCCCGCTCGATTACATCAACAAGAATATGAACCGCATCCAGCGCAGCAATACCTACTACCTGCACTGCCTGGGCGGGTTCCGCTCCATGATCACCGCTTCTATCCTCAAGGCCAGAGGCTTCAACAACGTGATCGACATAGAGGGCGGCTGGCGTAAGATCGAGGAGTCTTCCACTCCGCTGTCTGAATACGCCTGCCCGACCACCATCCCGCAGGAAGAGATCGACAAGGCCATCGAGGCTGTCGCGTAGTTTTTCGTAAAAAGAACAGGCGCCACCAGGGTATTACCGCGAGGCACCTGTTTTTTTTTGCCCCCGGCCCCGGGGATATGCGATAAACACAATGGCCGGGCCAGCTTGTGGCTCGGCCACATCGTTTTCACCTTTTTATGCTGGGGTTGCATCGGGTTTTGTGCATTGTGGGCGGACATCCCCTTCAGGAGGCCGGGGGCGGTGTACAATACCGGGTGCAGTGGAGCATATAATAATACCTTTAGCTATGAAATGGAAAACCATCGCCCTCCTGGCATCCTTCCTTTTATTCCTGTTTTCTGCCTGCCGGGACAATGCGGGTTCCGGAGAAAAAACGGCCCGGCAGGAACCTCCTGCCCTGACGCCGGAAGAGCAGGAGGCATACCTGAAAAAGGGCGCGGAGGTCACCGGCGCCACCTTCGCAGCCCTGAGCGGAACCCTCAGAGAGGCCCTGCAGCGGGAGGGCGTCGCCGGCGCTGTTAAATACTGCAACCTGGCGGCCTATCCGCTGGTGGACAGCCTCTCCCGGATGTATGATGCCGACATACGGCGCACCAGCCTCAGGGTTCGGAACCCTAAGGACAAGCCTACTGAGGCCGAGTTAGCCGTTTTGAAAGCATACCACGCCAATAGGGAAGCCGGAGCGCCGTTGCTGCCCGGAGTGGAGCGTGCGGGCAGCTCATCGGTAGCCTTCTACGCCCCTATCCTCATCCAGGAAGCCTGCCTGCAATGCCATGGCAAATTAGGAGAAACCCTTCTGGAGGAGGACTATGCCGTTATCCGGGAATTGTACCCCGGAGATGAGGCCACCGGTTATCAGGCCGGGGACTTGCGGGGGATGTGGAGCGTGACGTTCCGCAGGTAATATGACCTGATAACAGCCCATCCGGCCATCGGACCACACTGCTGGACAACAGCCGTTCCCTCGCTTTACTACCAGCCAATCCCATAATCGTCCCCGTGGTTGCTGGAACCGCCCCAGAAGGTGCCATGCGCCCAATCGAAGAAGACGGCGTTAATCGGGCCGGAGGTGCGGGGCTCGAAGTCGAGCTTATAGCCCATGTCTTCCAGTGCGCTGCGCGTCCAATCCGGAACCGACTCGTTGAGCAGCAGCTCGCCTGGCTTGCTTTCGTGCCCGCCGAAGGAGTTGCGCAGCTGGAAGCTGTTGAAATTGGCGGCCTCGCAGGCTTGCTGCACGTTCATGCCGAACTCCACCATGTTGAGGAAGAACTGGAGCAGGTTCTGGTCCTGCGTATCGCCCCCCTGCACGGCAAAGGACAGGTAGGGGCGGCCGTCCTTCAGGGCCAGGCCGGGGGTGAGGGTGGCGCGGGGGCGCTTGCCCGGTTCCAGCACGTTGTAGGGGTTCTCTTTGGGGTTCAGCACGAAGCTCTGCAAACGCTGGCTCATGCCCACGCCGGTATTGCCGGCGATGCAGGCTGGTATCCAGCCGCCGCTCGGGGTGACGGATACTACCCAGCCCTCTGCGTCGGTGGCCTGGATAGAGGTGGTGCCGGCCAGGAAGCGCTCCATGAATTCCTGCTTATCGGACGGCGCCCGGCCCATAGAGGCGGAACTCCATTCCTGCAGATAGTCTTTGTACGGGTTCTCGCCGCCCTGGAAGGGATAAGGGTCGCCGGGAGCGGCTTGGGGGTCGTTCTTTTCCGGGTTGATCTGCCTGATCCTTTCTTTGGCATAATCTTTTGACAACAGCCCCTTGATGGGTTCTTCCGGCGGAAAGTAGGGATCGCCGTAGTAGAAGTCGCGGTCGGCGAAGGCCAGGTTCATCACCTGGTACAGGGTGTGGATGTAGCGGGCGGTGTTGTACCCCATCGACTTCAGGTCATAGTTCTCCAGCATGTTGAGGGCCTGCAGCATCACCGGGCCCTGCACCCAGTGGGTGAGCTTGTACACTTCGATGCCCTTGTAGTCTGTTTTTACCGGCTCTTCGATGTATACTTTCCATTTATCCAGGTCTTCCATCGTGATCAGCCCGCCCTGCTCCCGGCAGCCGCGGACGAACTCCTCGGCGATGTCGCCCCGGTAGAAGCGGTCATAGGCTGCATAGATGGCCGCTTTGCGCGATTTGCCGGCAGCCAGGGCCTGCTTTTCCGTTTCTGCCATTTTCTGGAGGGTGCGCAGCAGATCGGGCTGGCGGAACACCTCCCCTACCCGGGGCGCTTCGTGTTCTTCGCCCAGGTGAGGCAGGAAGAGCTTTTTCGAATAGGGCCATTCTTTGATCCGGTCCTTGTTGCGTTCGATGCTGCGCACGGCGCTCTCCTCAATGGGGTAGCCTTCCGCCATTTCCATGGCCGGGGCCAGCACCTGGACCAGGCTGAGGGTTCCGTATTCTGCCAGCATGGTCAGCAGGCCTCCCGGCGTGCCGGGTGTGACGGCGGCCAGGGGGCCATAGGCCGGAGGCACGGCCATGCCTTTTTCCTGAAAGAATTCCGGCGTCGCTCCGGTTGGCGCCACCCCCAGGGCGTTGATGGCAATCACTTTTTTCGTGTGGGGGTTGTAAATAAGCGCCTGGGTTTCGCCCCCCCAGCTCAGAACGTCCCACATGGTAGAGGTAGCCGCCAGCATGGCGCAGGCGGCGTCGACGGCGTTGCCGCCCTGGTGGAACATGCGGGCGCCGGCCGTAGCGCCCATTGGCTTGCCGGTGATAGCCAGCCAGTGGCGGGCGTGAAGGACGGGCTTCTGGGGGCGCTGGGCGGGGAGGAGGAGGGGGAGAAGGAGGAGAGCGAGGAGGGGGAGGAGGGGGAGACGGGGAGATAAGGGGAGGGGGGAACAGTTTTTCATGGCATTTTTTTGGGAAGATAAGGAAATTGCTGAATTTCGGAGGCCGTTCAATAAACTATGCTTTTTTAAGGCTATTCGCCTGACGCTGGATAATCGAATCTGCGAGCCTTCTTTCTTCCCGTATTTCCCCGATAATGCACAGATGGATCATTACAATCTATTCGGCCTTCATATTCATAAAGAACCCGGAGCACGACCCTTCCCGGCCCCTTCAGGTATTCCTGTTTTTCCAGGAGGCCATTGCAGTAATAATAATTGTTAATCAGAGTGGTATCCATGCTTTCTAAAAAACCGTTATAATCAAAACTAACCAAAGTCCTTTTCTCTTGTAAGATTTGGTTGGCTCCATCCAAAAGATAACGATACTGGACAACATCTCTGATTATCCATTGCTGGGCCGGATAGCCCTTAGTGTAATATGCTGATTCCGTGATCAACCCGGCCGGGTGATCGTACTTATTTTTTTGGAGGTGGTCGTATCCGAAGTCGGTATAGGAATTATATTAAGCGGTCAGCCGGCCCCGGGAGTCGTATAACCTTTCCCGCCGCCCTAACGGATACCACATCGAATCCGTTTGTCCGAAACTTCTGTAATAGAAGCTTTTTGCCCTCTGTTTTCAAATCCGGGATTCATCTTTTAGAGTTGGCTGCCCGTCTACCGTCTACCGTCTACCGCCCTATCCCCCCAACTCCTCCATCAATCCCCGGACATACCCTCTGGTGATATGCGCCTTGTCCCTGTATCCGGCCTCCTGCATCAACAGTTGGTGCAGCGCCGGCAGGTTGTAGAACGGCACGCCGGGGTACAAGTGGTGTTCCAGGTGGTAGCCTACGTTGTGCGGGGCGAGGAAAAACCGCTCGAGGGCAGTGGCCTTCACCGTGCGGGAAGAGGTCAGCTCATGGTCGTATTCCAGCTCGCCAAAATGCTCGGCTACGCTGCGGATATACTGGAACATGAAAAAGGTAGACAGATAGGGGACGATCCAGAACAGGGCGTAGTATTTCCACAGCCCCAGGAAGGTGATGGTGCTGAACAATACGATATAAAACGCCAGCCGGGGCAGCTTGTCCCCTGCCTTTGCAGCGGGCTTTTTTTCCGACGGGGCGAACCGCTTCAGGAACCAGATGGCATCCTTTACGCCGCGGTACAGGGTAAGGTAGGAAAAGACGATCCGGAGGAATTCCCATTTGGTTTTGGGGAACCGGAAGGCCTCCGCGCCCAGCTTGGACACCCAGTCGGGGTCGTCATCCGTGTTCAGGTGCTTGTGGTGGCGCAGGTGGTTCTGGCGGTACTGCCCGATAGAGGTAAACAGGGGGTACATCGTCGTAATGTTGGTGATGAGGTCGTTCCACTTCCGGTTTTTCAGGAAGCGGTAGTGGGTGGCGTCGTGCATCAGGATGGCCAGCGCGTGCATGCGGGCGCCGATGACCACTACGACCAGGAAATAGACAGCAGGATGGAAATACAGGGCGCAGAAGCACATTGCCGCCAGGACGATCGCCCAGTTGAGCGCCATCGCGGAGGCGTGTTTCATGGGCCGGGGCTGAAATAAGGGCTTCAGGTCTTCAGCGGCGATGCCTTCGTTCAGGGTGGTTGCGGTGTTCTTTGTCATGATCCTTACGTTTTTTATAATGATTCCATGCAAAGATCGGAGGGATGATGCCAGAAATGAAGGGCGGCGCGGTAACGGGCTTGTTATGGCATGCAGGTGGAGGGGTTGGGGGGGCAGGTAGAGGGTATGGGTTTTGGGTTTGGGGTTTAGGGGTTTG
>JAGFJD010000371.1 GCA_024102975.1 Phaeodactylibacter sp.
AAACTCACTGCAACGCCCGGAATGACATATCCAGCCGCGTATCATACTCCAGGCTGGGGCTGAAAGCCAGGAAAAAGATCACCTCCAGCCTGAATTTCTCCCGGATGAGGTCGCGGCGGGCATTGCGCAGGCCGGGCAACAGGTCCACCCGGCTGCCGGGGCGGTCAATCTGCAGGCGGTCGATGTAGAAGACCTCGTCGGCCTCGCTGCAGGGCGTTGCCGTGTCCGGGCAGAGGCGGATGGAGACCCGGTCCAGGAAATCGTAGTTGTATCCGTCTATCGAAGTCAGGCGGGCGGAGATCGGCGCGATCTCGGTGATCATCGCCGTGTCGATGTTGTTCTCCTGAAGGTAAAACCCGATGTTGGTGCTGATGCCGCGTTTGGCCAGCGGGTAGGGAAAGGTGAAACTCTGCCCGGCAGGAATAAACAACTCGAAATTGGGATAGATCATTTCAAACAGCGGCTCGCGCTTGTCTTTGGTGCAGGCGGCGCCCAGGGCAACGGCCAGTATGGCGATCCATATCTTTTTCATAATCTATATTTAACCAAATTTAAAATTATTCGCCTATATTTAACTCTACCGGCCAATAAAGGCCGTTCTGAATAAACTACCACATAACAGAGAATGGGCGAACAGAAAGTATCTCTCGTCAAGGACGAAACCGCTATGCAGCAGTTCGTCAAAAAACTGCTGCGCGACGTGCAGGCGCTGGAATACATGCTCGAAAACGACTGGTTTGAGAGCGATATTGCGCGCATCGGCGCCGAACAGGAAATGTGCCTGGTCAACGCCAAAACCTTCAAGCCGGCAACCATTGCCATGGAAGCCCTCGACACCATGAAGGAGTACAAATGGGTGGAGACCGAACTGGCCAGATTCAACCTGGAAACCAACCTGACCCCCCGCCTCTTCGAGGGGAGCTGCCTCCGGGACCTGGAGGAGGAAAACAACAAGAAACTGGACAAAATCCGGGAAAAGCTGAAGCTGCTCGACGCCAGGGTCATCCTCACCGGCATACTGCCCACCCTGCGCAAGTACGACCTGGAGATGGAAAACCTGACCCCCAAGAAGCGCTACTTCGCGCTGATGGAAGCCATCAACAGCCAGCTCATCGGCAGCGCCTACGAACTGCGCCTCTCCGGCATCGACGAGCTGCTGGTCAAACACGACTCTCCCCTCCTGGAAGCCTGCAATACCAGCTTCCAGGTACACCTGCAGGTGGCGCCCGCCGATTTTGTCTGCATGTACAACATCGCCCAGGCCCTGGCGGCGCCGGTGATGGCCATCGCCGCCAATTCCCCTATCGTCTTCGGCAAGCGCCTCTGGCACGAAAGCCGGATCGCCCTCTTCCAGCAAGCCCTCGACATCCGCACCACCCACGACCACATGCGCGAACGCAGCCCGCGGGTGAGCTTCGGCACCGGCTGGCTCGACAAGTCGATCATGGAAATCTACAAGGAGGACATCGCCCGCTTCCGCGTCCTGCTCAGCGCCGATGTCGACGAGGATTCCATCCGGATGGTGGAAGAGGGACTGGTGCCCAAACTGCGCGCCCTCCAGGTGCACAACTCCACCGTTTACCGCTGGAACCGCCCCTGCTACGGCATCAGCGAGTCGGGCAAGCCCCACCTGCGCATCGAGAACCGCGTGCTGCCTTCCGGGCCTTCCGGCGCCGACGAGGTGGCCAACGCCGCTTTCTGGCTGGGCGCCATGATGGGCATGAAAAAACACTGTAAAGACATCCGAAAGCAGTTGTCCTGGGAAGATGTGCGCGACAATTTCTCCAAAGCCGCGAAGTTCGGCATCGATTCTACCTTCAACTGGTTCAAGGACAAAAAAGTGGCACCCTGCGACCTCATCCTGCAGGAATTGCTGCCCATCGCCCGCGAAGGGCTGGAAGGCCAGAAAATATCGCCCAAAGATATCGACCACTACCTCGGCATTATCGAAGAGCGGGCCAAAAAACACATGAACGGCGCCCGCTGGCAACTGCGCGCCTTCACCAAACTCACCAAGGAAGTGACCCGCGACGAAGCCCTCAGCGTCCTGACCGCCGCCATCGTCGAAAACCAGGAGAAAAACCAGCCCGTCCACAAATGGAAGATGCCCGAGGCCAGCGACCTGACAGACTACCGCCCGGGCAAACTGCTGGTCGACGAATTTATGGAAACCGACCTGTTCACCGTCCAGCAGGACGACCTCATCGAACTGGTGGCCGAGCTGATGGACTGGCGCAAGGTCCGGTATATGCCGGTCGAGGACTCCAAAGGCCGCCTCGTCGGCCTGGTCACCTCCCGCCTCATGCTGCGCTACTACGCCCAGCATAATAAACTGAACAGCCAGAAAGCTTCCTGCGTGAAGGATATCATGGTCAAAAAACCCATCACCATCGGCCCGAAAGCCACCATCGTCCAGGCCATGTCTACCATGCGGGACAACAGGATCGGCTGCCTGCCCGTCGTGCAGGGCGACGAGCTGATCGGCATCATCACCGAGATGGACTTCCTGCGGATTTCCGGAAGGCTGATCGAAAGACTGGAGGAAGGGGAAGCATGAGCGATTGTTAAATTGGATTGTTAAGCAGCCGGATACAATTAAATTACACTTCGTTCGCGAGAGGCTGTAGCCTCGATGCGGCACAACTTGCCGGTCTCCAGACCGGCGTAAATTAATATACTTAACGCAAGTCTGGAGACTTGCTAATTATTCCGCATCGCGTCATAGACGCTCGCGAACGTTCCGATTTATTGGTAAGGTAAATCAGTCTCACTACTTATATTTTTGGGTGGTGTATTAAATCCGTTGAAGTTTCTGTGCAACTGGAGAGCGGACCTCCAGAGCCTGTCCCGGCTTTTGCCGGGGTCCGCTGGATGGATCAACGGATTTAATACGCTACCTATTTTTGAATGGCTAATTGCTCCGCCACTCAATATGCGCCCACCTCCCACCTCCACGGATCCCGAAATACCCGACATAGTACACGCTTCAAACTCTCCTCTCCTTCGTACATCGTACATTTCAATTCCCTCCTTCCTTCTTCGTCCCCGTCTTCGGCTTCGTCACATCTCGTTTCTGCGGCGCGGGCTGCGGCCTGGCCGTCTCCCGTTTCTGGGGCGGCGGAGTTGGCCTTACCGTTTCCCGCCGTGGAGCAGGCGCCGGCGTCGCGCGGGGTTGCGGCTGCGGCTCTGTACGGGGTTTTTCCCATCGGTTGCGGTGATAGTCCCTGCCCTGTTCCACTTCGGGGATTTCCCGTGTTCTGGGCGGTTCTACCTTAGGTGCCGGCTGTCTTTCCGGGACGTCCACCCGCTCGCGCTTTTGGGGTTCCTGTTTGGGCGGCGGCGCCGGTTCGGCGCGTTCTTTGGGCTCAATCCTGGTTCTGGGTTTTGGCTCGGGTTCTTTGGGTTCAACCCGGGTACGGGGTTCCGGCCTGGGCACGTTGGGCTGGCGGATGTCCGGCTCGGGTGCCGGCGCCCGGTCCCGGGGTTCATAGGCAGGCTCCTCGTAGATGGCGCGGTCTTGTTTTACCCGGCGGGACAGCTCGGAGTAGCGGTTGGCGTTCCTTTCCAGGTATTCCTGCTGCGACAGGGCGCTGGTGGGATGGTCGCGGTTGTAGGCCACCCGTTCGGATTCGAAGCGGCCGTACTCGCGGAAGCGGTCCGCCAACTGGTTGTCGTCATTGATCCAACTGCGGGTGATGACCTGCCGGTTGTGGCTCTGCCAGGCCGTCACGCTGGTGGTGATGCTGCCGCCCGACCGCGGATGCCGGTGGTAGTGCCGGACAAAGTGGGCCGACAGGTGCGCATACCGGTAGTGGTGATACGGGTAGTAGAAATACCAGTTGGCGAAGTAGTAGGACGGCAGGTGGAGGACGACGATCGTCCGCCCCGGCCCGAAATAGAACCCCCAGTCATACCAGTAGGGGTAGGGGCGCCAGCGGGGGTAAGTATACCAGTACGGGTAGCCGAACCAGTAGGGATAGTGGTAGTAGTAATGGTGCTCCACCACCTCCGTCCGCACGCCTTCGTCGTAGTATACATCATCGTCCGGATAATCGTAGTACTCGTCGTCATAACCGTACTCGGCGGCAAACTCCTCGGCGGAAGCCGCCAGCTCGCGGGCCGCCTCGGGGTTGTCGTCCAGTTCGGCTTTCCAGTCTTCCAGTTCGCGGGCATTCTGGCGGGCCACCTCCAGGCTCAGGCTGTCGGCGGTGTGCAGCACCAGGGCGGGGTCGCGGCGGTACAGGTCGCCCACCAGCAGGGTCAGCTCGATGTTGTCGGTGAGGATGGTCAGCACCTCAGGCAGGCCCAGCAGGGTATTCAGGGCGTTCTGGACAGCTGGCGGGTAGTCCCGCAGCAGCGCGTTGAAGGCTGCATCGGCCGACTGGTCCAGTTCGTGAATATCCTCCAGCAGCGGCAGGTATTGTATGCCGGCGCTCAGGGCATTGTCTTTGGCGGCTTCCGGGTAATCCTCCAGAATGGCCAGGATGGCCGTCCGCGCCCCCTGGCCTTCAACCACCAGCCGCGCCAACAGGCCCGGATAGCGGGTGACATCCCAGATCACCTCCTGCACGCTTTGGGGATAGTCCGCCAGCAAAGCCTGAAAAGATTCGCTGGTCTGCGACTGCAGGCGCTGCATCTTGATCAGCGCTTCCGGATATTTGCTGCTTTCCAGAATGGCCAGCCGCGTATCTTCCGGATACATTGCCAGGGCATTGACGGCGTCTTTTTCTTCCTCCGCCAGCTGCGCCAGCAGCGACTGGCCGCCCTGTGCCGACAACAGTAAGGCACCGCCGGAAAGTACCAGGAGAAGAAAAGGTTTCAGAAAGGACATCAGGTTTTTCATAGCTATTTGGTTGTGATTTTATTGCTTGCCTGATGGGTGCTCTGAGTGGGTAAGTGTATTGTTATATTGCTGAATTGTTATATTGTTATACGGTTCCGCTGCATTCCTTCATTCCTTCCCCGTCCTCTCCCGACAGGTGTCGATCGGCCGGGTAAAATTCCTTCATTTACTACCCAATTTATAGCCAAATAGTTGTGCGGGATCAATGATAAAAATCAGTGGGCGAGGAGTTTATGTTTTCTTTAACGTGAGGTTTGATCTGGATGTGTTGACATTCAGCGAACTGAGGCCGGTTGAGGCTGAGGCTGAGGTTAAGGTTGAGAACCCTGAAGGCTGGGAGTCTCAGGCAAACCAAGCCTGAGGCATACTTGCCGGAGAATGCCGGGAAAGCGGCTGCTATCTCTCGCCCTCAGCCTCAGCCTTAACCTCAAACCTCACGTTTCTTTAACAAAAGGAGGGAGGGGAGCTTAGGGATTGCGCAACAATAAATTACCCATTTAGACTCGTTCTTTTGCGCGCTAACTGCGTTAAAAAGCCTCGCCGTAGTTCCACTATGCCTACGTTTTTTGCCTTGTTAGCGCACAAAATTTTACCCGGCTGCACAGACGGGAACTTCGTCTATTCTGTGTAACTTATTATTGCGCAATCCCTTAGGGATTTTTGCCACGAAGGCTCCAAGACACTGAGATGGCACAAAACCAGGAGCTATACTACTGGACATTTTTTGGACACAGAGTGCGCCGACCTGCCTGCCGCGAGGCGCGGCCTTGCAGGCAGGGAAGACACAGAGCCGCACAGAGGCTTGATTATCAACAGAAAAAAACTTCGTGAACTTTGTGTTGAACTCGGTGCGCTCTGTGTTCAAAATCATTTTGTCCAGTAGTGTGGCCGGGAGCTATACGGCTTTGTGGCTGGACTTGCGCTGGCCGCAATCGGGCAGGAGATAAAAGCGGCCATGTTTCTGTATTACGGGCCACCTGAAGGTAGCCCGTCGCTCCTGCACAAGAACAAGGACACCTTTGCAAATCATGTTTCTGTATTACGGGCCACCTGAAGGTGGCCCGTCCAAAAAAAGGCGCCACCCCCGGTTCCCCGGAGATGGCGCCTTGTGCTGGCTCAGGAAGCGCCGTTGCGCCGCCTGTGCCGGTTAAATTTTTTGGTTGGCAATAGTTCCCACAGAGCCGCCAACCAAAAAATTTAACCCAAAAACTTACGGCCGGGCGCTGCCCACCATGAACTTCTCGGTGAAGGTTTCTTTGCCTTCCACCTGAACGGTCAGGTAGTACATGCCGGACTGGAGCTGGCTGGTGTTGAAGCGCTGAACCTGCTCTTCGGCCTGGCCGAGGCTGCGCTGCATGACCACCTGGCCGAGGCTGTTGTGGATGCGCATCATCACGCGGTCGCCCAGGAAGCCGGAGAGTTCGACATTGAGCTCGTCCTGTACCGGGTTGGGATACAGCTTGACGGTCTCGTAGTTCTCCTCGACGTTGGCGGCGAATACCGTTGCGTTCGGCGTGCGGGCCGCGCTGGCGTCGCAGTCATAGGTCAGGTCGAAAACGCCGGGCTGGGCCGGGTTGACCGGTTGTACCAGGACGTAGTGGGTGCGGCCGAAGAACGGCGTGAACAGCATTTCCGTGGTGCCGTTGGCGCAACCCGAGGTGTTGTCGAGGGTACCCAGGCAACGCAGGCGGTTACAGTCGCCATAGTAGATGGTGATCTTGGTGTCGAAGTTGGCTGCGCCGCAGGTGCTCAGGCTCTGGATGAAGCCGCCGTCGTTCGGGTTGAGCGTATACCATACGCCACCGCCGGCAGTGCCGGGGCCGCAGGAGCGAACAGCATCCGGGAAGGCGCCGATGGTAGAACCCTGAACCGTTTCGCCGCAGGTGATGGTATTGGCATCACCGCAGTTGTCGTTGTCGATCGGCGGAGGCAGCAGGCCGGTGATAGACAGGGTATAAGCGCCTGTGGCAGCGCCGAATCCATCGATATAGATGTAATAGGGAATGCCGGCCAGGGAGTTCCAGGTCACGGAGGACTGCAGGCCGCAGGCATCGTCGTTGCCCGCTACGCAGGACAGAGCAGCGCAGCTTCCTTGGTAAACTGCGATTTGAGTATCAAAGCCGGAACCGCAGGTAGCAGCGGTAATGTCCAGGCCGGTACCGGTTACGACGTACCATACGCCGCCGCCGGTGCCGTCGCCGGCACCGCCGCAGATCGGCGGGTTGTCGTCATCGGCAGTCAGCGTGTTGCCGGAGTCGGTATCGCCGACGCTGAGCATGATGGCGTTCACGCACTCATCGTTGACCGTCGGCACCAGCGCCTCTACCGAGAAGGTACCCGGGCAGGGGCTCGGCGGAGAGGGCCAGGTATCGACCAGGAAGTAGTACTGCGTGCCGCCGGTCAGGCTGGCGGTAATGCTCTTGGATGTGGCAGAGCTGGCGATGCCGGTCACGCAGGTGCCGCCGCTGGTGGGGCAGCCGGCGTATACGGAAATCTGCGTCCAGGCCTGGCCGGAGAAGGTCAGCAGTACGCTCCCGCTGGTAGCAGGCGTGTAGGTGAACAGGGCTTCGTTGCCCCCGTAGTACAAGGTAGAAACGCAGGCGCTGGCGTTGGCGGAAGTGATGTCGTTGCCGCTGCAGTTGGTAGCGCCGCTGAAAGGCAGGGAGCTGATCACGGTAGCGTTGGCGCAGGTCGTTGCGTTGAGCTGGTAAGAACTGGCCAGCCCCATTGCCAGGAGCAGGGCCCAGAATCGGGCCAGTCTTGTTAGTAGGTAAGCTTTGTTCATTGTTCTGGTTTTAGTTAAAAATTTTTTATTGCGAAATAAGATACACACACCTGTGATGGCGCCGGTTTTGGGGACTCTGGAACTACCCGGCAGGGCATACGAATCCCCGGCAACCATGAATTTTTTATTTATGATCCTGGAATTTGGTGGCAGCGCCACCTTTCCTTTTTCGATGCAGTCGGGCCTGTATTGAATATAACCGGCACCTTCAGAGCGAAGAACCGAAGCTTCGCTGCAAGGCATAAAAGATTTAACCAACTTTGCGGGCGCGCTTCAAAAAAGCAACGCGAAAGCATGGTTAACTGGATGAGGTCGTCCTAATCTAGACAAAATTTGGAATGAAGTATAGCGGGGGGAGGCTTCTTTGCTCTTTACGGCTGCTAAGATATGAAAAATTTTAATTCTTCGCCAAAATTTTTTCCAGCAAAAAAAAAACGGGCCTCATTTTGTCGCGTTGGCCGCGACAAAATGAGGCCCGTTTTTCGGAAGCGCTCCGGGCGCTTAAAGTTTTTGACCGGCAACTCCGGGCGAACCCGTGCCGGTCAAAAACTTTAAGCAAACAATTACGGCCGGGCGCTGCCCACCATGAACTTCTCGGTGAAGGTTCCCCCGCCTTCCACCTGTACAGTCAGGAAATACATGCCGGCCTGCAGCTGGCTGGTGTTCAGGCGTTCTACCTGCGACTCGGCCTGGCCGATGCGGCGCTGCATCAACACCTGGCCCAGGCCGTTGCGTACGCTCAGCGTTGCCTGGCCGCCGCTGAAGGCTTGAAGCTGTACGTTGAGCTCATCCTGCACCGGGTTGGGATACAGCCTGATGCGCTCGTAGCCCTGGGATACGTCGGCGGTGAAGACGTTGGCCGGCGGCGTGCCGCGGAAGCTGTAGTTGCAGTCGTAGGTCAGGTCGAAAATGCCGGGGACCATCGGATCTGTTGTCTGTACCAACACGTAGTGCGTCCGGCCGAAGAACGGCACGAAGACCATTTCCGACGTACCGCCGCCGCAGGCTTCGGAATTGTCAACCGAACCCAGGCAGCGCAGGCGGTTGCAGTCGCCATAATAAACGGTGATCTTTGTGTCGAAGTTGGCGGCGTCGCAGGTGCTCAGGCTCTGATAGAACCCGCCGCCGTCGGGGTTGAAGGTATACCATACCCCTCCGCTGCCGGTACCGGGGCCGCAACGGCGGACGGCATCGGGGAAGGCGCCGATGGTGGAGCCCTGAAGCGTCTCCCCGCAGGTGATGGTATTGGCGGTAGCGCAGTCGTCGTTGTCAATCGGAGGGGGCAGCATGCCGCTGACGTCGAGGATGAACCCGCCGGAAGCAGTGCTGAACCCGTCGATGTAGAGGTAATAGGTCGTCCCGGCGAGGGAGTTCCAGGTCACCTGGGACTGCGTGCCGCAGAAGTCGTCGTTGCCGACTACGCAGGACAGAGAAGTACAACTGCCTTCGTAAACGGCGATCTGGGTATCAAAGCCGGAACCGCAGAGGGAAGCCGTGATGTCCAGGCCGGTGCCGGTCACGGAGTACCACACGCCGCCGCCGCTGCCGTCGCCGGCGCCGCCGCAGGAGGGCGGGTTGCTGTCCGTGGCTGTCCCGGTATTGCCGCTCACGGTGGAGTTCACGGCTACCGGGGTGGCGGTGGCGCAGTCGTCGTTGGTCAGCGGCACGAATTCCTGGAGGCAAAGGCCAAAGGGCGCCGTCAGGCCGGTGCCGTCGCTCCAGACCAGCAGGTAGTAGGTGTTGCCGCCGGTCAGGCCGCTGACCACCTCGTTGTTCGGGGTGCCGTCGCACCAGATTTCCGTACCGCCGCAGCCGTCGTAAATGGAGGCTTCCTGGTCGCCGGGGCCGAGGTCTTCGATCTGTACGTTGACGCCGCCGGAGGCCGGCGCGACAAAGCTGAACCAGACGCCGATGTTGTTGGTGGTGCCGTCGCAGGATTGCGGGCCGTCATCCGTGGCGCCGATGTTGGAAACCGTAGTGGAAGCGCCCGGGCAGGTGCCGTCGGCGCCGACGGTTACCGGCATGGCCGAAGAGCAGAAGTCGTTCATGGGCGGCACGAATTCTTCCAGGCAGAGGTCGAAAGCGCCGGTGCCGGCCGAGCCATCTCCCCATACGAGGAGGTAGTACGTGGCGCCAGGGGTAAGGCCATTGACCACTACGGCATCCGGAGACCCGCTGCAGAATACTTCTGTGCCACCGCAGGCGTCATAGATGGCCGCTTCCGGGTTGCCGGCGCCCAGGTCGATAACCTGGAGCAGAAGGTCGGCACCGGTTGGAGCGGTGAAGCTGTACCAGGTTCCCAGGTTGTTGGTGGTGCCGTCGCAGGATTGCGGGCCGTCGTCGGTAGCGCCCACGTTGGTCGTGTTTACAACCGTGCAGTTGCCAGCCGTGCCTACCGTAATGGGCTGGGCGCCAGAGCAGTTGTCGTTGGCGGGCTGGGCCATCAGCAGGGAGCTGCTGAAGACGGCCAGGGTAAACGCCATAAGTTTCCGGAAGGAAACGCAACAGCGGCTCAGCCAGGTTGGTGTGCTTTGGTAAGTGTTCTTCATTTTTCTGGTTTGAAATTTTGTGTTCTGAAAAACTATAATTGAGAAAAAGCGCTCATTCAAAAAAACGAGTCGCAGGGAGGTGTCAGATTTTTGAAGCTGTCCGTCTAATTGGCCGGAGATTCTGGTGGAAAAAAGTATATGATCTGCATTAGAGCATGTTTGGAGGTAGTCATTTGGGCTGCAAATGGCCGCTTTTGGAACCTCACTGCGGCTATTTTCCGGACCGTAGCTCTGCTATGCTCCGGAAAATGAGCCTTGTGAGAACCCAAAATCAGCCATTTTCGCTTCCAAAGCACTACCTCCAAACATGCTCTTAGTGTACTTGAGGGGAAATAACTTTATCGGCGGGGTAATATAAGAAAAATTAGTTTCTATGCAAAATATACATCAAATAATAAAAGAGCAGCGGAGCGCTTGCTGTCTTAGAGCACACCACTAGACATTTTCTGGCCCGTGTAAAAGTGTAAGCGTGTAAAGGTGTAAAAGAAATTGGCTCCCAATCATTTACACGTTTACACTTTCACACCTTTACACAAGTAGCCCCCAAAATGTC
>JAGFJD010000534.1 GCA_024102975.1 Phaeodactylibacter sp.
CTTTTGGAACCTCACTTTGCCATTTTTCCGCCCCGTAGCGCTGCTATGGGGCGGAAAAATGCCTTCGTGAGAACCCAAAATCTGACATTTTCGCCTCAAAAGCACCACCTCCAAACATGCTCTTAATTGATCCCTTTTACATTAATGTTCAAGCGCCCGTTCAGGGCCAGGCTGACGATGATAGACTCCGGCGCCAGATAAGCATTCTGGATGGCCAATTGTTCCAGTTCCCCCTTCAGGGTGATATCCTCGGTGATCTTGTATTCCTGCAGCTGTTCCTGAAACTGCCCCTGCATTTCCCGCAGGTTGTAGTCCATCAGAAAATTCATATTCTCTTCGATCTTATTCTTCATCGTGCTCTTCAGCAACCAGCCGGCGGATTTGAGCAGGAAGTTTCGGGTACTCAGTTCGTAATCGAGTTTTTCGATCTCAATCGAGTTCTTGCTGAAATTGTAAACAGGCTGCCCGACGAGATATATGCTCCCGTTATAGCTTCCCGAGAGGGCGGTATTCACGACAATCTTATTGCCCTGGCCATAAAGTTCCATATCTTCTACCCGGACCGAGCGTTTTCCCTGGGAGAACGTCTCTCCCACCAGTTGCCCTTTGGCGATGCGCTCGGCCTCCTCGTAAGAAATCTCGGTGTTCAGGTAGATGGTGAAATCGTCGCCCGCTTCCCGGCGAAGCTGGAGCGGAGGCAAGGGAAGCGGGCGGATTTTATCCGGCGCCCTGCCGATGAAAACCCGGGGCAGGCTCTCGACAAAAATAGTGCCGCGAATCCTGTCGCCTTTCATGTCCAGAGGTGTCATGCCGATAGCCTGCGGGTTGACGGCCAGCCAGGTGTTGTAGGTTTCAGAGACCAGTAAGGGCTCATACATTTTCCCCCAGGCTTCGCCGACCATTTCCCGGAGGGCAAACTGGTCCTGCACCAGCTTGTCGATATTCCGGGTGAGGGCCTTTTTGCTGTTTTCCAGGACCAGGTCGGCGATAAAGCCGATAGGCAGGTTGACGGCTCCCATCCGCAGGCGGGGCTTTTTCAGCCAGTCGTGACGGACGACTTCCGTGACGGTAATGATATTCCAGTCTTCCGTGATGGCAAAAGCCGTTTTGAAATCAATGGACAACTCCCCGTCGGCCTCCACCTTGCTGATGCCCAGGTCGTATTGTATCCACAAGGACAGCGGCACCCTGTACTTGATGAGCTGGCTGTCGACCCCCAGGCGGATATCCTGCCGTTTTTCCGCCCGGATCCTCATATTGTCGCCATCGTTGAGGTTCTGGTCTTCATAGATCACGCCATTGAGTTGCCGGTTGAGCGAACGTTCGAGTTCCCGCAGATTCACATCGACCGGGATGTTGATCACGGAAACCCGCTCCTCAAACAGGGCGCCGTATTCTTCAGCCGGGCGGATGGGTTGCCGGGTTTTGCAGGCGGAAAGGGACAACGCCAGCGCCAGGGCAAAAAGGATCAGGTTAATTTTCATTTCGTTCAGTGTAGATGAAACATCACTTTGCGAAGGTAACCACCGGCGGGCGTTGAATAAAGAAGAACGGCATTTTTTTCCTCCTCCCCGGAGGGCGCCCAGGCTTTGTAACCCGCCATACTATCCGGAAGCAACCCTTGAGGGCAGGCAGGTGTCTTTCGGGTTGAAGTCCTTAATGACAAAAAGTGTTACCGGCGGCGGCGAAATACCGCCTCCAGAAAAAAACGAAAGATGAAATACTTTACTATGCTCCTGGCAGGCCTGCTTTGGGCAAGCTGCCTGCCGGCCCAGGCAACAACGCAGGAAACCGCCTTTCTGGGCATTTACTCCGAGCAGATTTCCAGGGAAAAAGCGCGCAAGCTGGGTTTTGACAACCTGTACGGCAGCTATGTCACCCGGGTTATCGAAAACAGCGCAGCAGAACGAGCAGGCGTACAGCCGTTCGACTATATTTACGGGATCGATGAATACCGGACCGGAAAAGAGCAGAGCCTGACGCAGATCATACACAAATACAAATCGGGCCAGAGCGCTACCCTCCATCTATACCGCAAAGATAATAAACGTACCCTGCCCGTTACCTTTGGCGCCCGCAGTGAGCGCAAAAGCCAGGAAACAGATAAGTGTAAAGACCCTTTCCTGGGTATTTCCGCCACCAAAACAAGCGAAAGCGAGCAGGAAGGCGTCACGGTTAAAATCATCGACAATTCAACGGCCAGGGCCATCGGCATGGAAGACGGGGACCACATCGTAGCCATCAATGGGTTTCGGATGCTGGACTGGCAGGATATCACCACTGCTATCCACGCCCTAAAAGCAGGCGACAAGATTACCGTAGAGTTCCTCCGGGACGGCAGGAAGATGAAGGAGAGCGGCCCTATAAAATCCTATTGCGAAACCAAGCCCGGGGAAGCCGTCAAAATGGAGATCGAGGTGGCGCCCATGCCCGGCGAGTGGTTTGACCGCTATTTTAAAAAGAGAGGCGAAGAAACCGCAATCACCGGCGAAACCAGGGTGACGGCGATAAAGGTGGAGGACATCGGCCCGGATGAAGCCGGCCAGGTGAACCGGGAAAAGGGGATCGGCTTGAAAGGTGCCGGCAACCTCTCCATCGAGGACTTCTCTCTGGAACTGGATGGCGAGGAATTCGAGCTCGAATTTACCCTGCCGGACAACGGAGCAACCAATATCCGCATCTACAACGAAGCCGGCCGCCTGATCTACCAGTACGACCTGGGGGAGTTTTCCGGAGACTTCAGGGACGAGGTCAATTTGCCGGCAAACAAACCAGGCAGCTTTTACCTGGAGGTCGAACAGGGCGGCAAATCTGCGGCGAAAAAGATTGTGCTGTTTTCCAATTAGATGAAGCTTCTTTACACCAGGGGTTGTGCAATAAGTATATGTAGACAGAATTAACAAGATTATCAGGATATATACACCCCTCTGGCGCAAGCCGCTACATCTTGTAAATCCTGTTAATCCTGTCTACTTTCGACCTTTTTGCACAACCCCGTCCCGTAAATCCTGTAACATTTCCAGCCTCAAAAGCGGAAAAATTCCCATTCCTGTCTAACTTTCCGGGGCAAAGGTTCTCTGAAGAACCGAAGGAACCATGCCTCCGGGCCTGCTTTCCTCAAAACAGGACATCCAATGAAAAGAAAAACTGCTCTGCTCCTCCTGCTGTCCGCAGGCCTGATGGCTTACATCCCGGACACAAAAGCACAACGCACCAGCCGCGAAGCGGCCTCCGCCCAAAAAGAATACGACCAACGCCTGTACAGTTCGATCCAATGGCGCAACATCGGCCCGTACCGGGGCGGGCGTTCCTGCGCCGTTGCCGGCGTGCCCGGCCAGCCCAACCTCTTCTATTTCGGCTCTACCGGAGGCGGCGTCTGGCGCACAAAGGACGGCGGGCAGACGTGGGAAAACATCTCCGACGGGTACTTCGGCGGCTCCATCGGCGCTGTGGCCGTCAGCGAATACGACCCCAATGTGATCTATGCCGGAGGCGGAGAAAAAACGGTGCGGGGAAATGTTTCCTTCGGTTACGGGGTATGGCGCAGCGTGGATGCCGGCAAATCCTGGAAGCAGATGGGCCTTCGGGCGTCCCGCCATATTTCCCGCATCCGGATACACCCCAGAAACCCGGACCTGGCCTACGCCGCAGTAATGGGCGACCTCTACCGTTCCAGCGAGGAACGAGGCGTATACCGGACGACAGACGGCGGACAAACCTGGGAACGGATCCTCTTCGCCAACGCCGATGCCGGCGCCGTCGACCTCCTCCTGGACCCCAATAACCCGCGGATACTGTTTGCCTCCACCTGGCGGGTGCGCCGTACGCCGTACAGCCTGGAAAGCGGGGGCGAAGGCTCCACCCTCTGGCGGAGCGCCGACGGGGGCGACACCTGGGAAGACCTTTCCTCTAAAGAAGGGTTTCCCGCCGGGCTCCGGGGGATCATCGGCGTAGCGGTATCTCCCGTCAATTCCGATCGCGTCTGGGCCATAATCGAAGCCGAAGAAGGCGGAGTTTTCCGGTCGGACGACGGGGGGGACACCTGGTCCCGCATCAACAGCGAACGCGCCCTGCGGCAACGCGCCTGGTATTACAGCCGCATCTACGCCGATACGCAGGATGAAGAAGTGGTCTACGTCATGAATGTCCGCTATCACAAGTCTACCGATGGCGGCAAGACCTTCAAGGCGCATAACGCTCCTCACGGCGACCACCACGACCTGTGGATCGCCCCTGAAGACAACCAGCGAATGATCATCGGCGATGACGGAGGCGCCCAGGTTTCTTTCGACGGAGGGGAAAACTGGAGCACGTATCACAACCAGCCAACGGCCCAGTTCTACCGCGTCACCACCGACAACCATTTCCCCTACCGCATTTACGCCGCCCAGCAGGACAATTCCACGGTCCGTATCCTGCACCGCACCGAGTCGAATACGATCTCGGAGCGCCACTGGGAACCTACTGCCGGCGGGGAAAGCGCCCATATTGCCGTGGACCCCACCGACGACGACATCGTCTACGGCGGCAGTTACGGGGGATACCTCATCCGGAAGAACCACCGCACCGGCGAGAGCCAGGCCATCAACGTATGGCCGGACAACCCGATGGGTTATGGCGCCGAAGGCATGAAGTACCGGTTCCAGTGGAACTTCCCCATCTTCTTTTCTCCTCATGAACCCGACAAGCTCTATGCTGCCTCCAACCACCTGCATGTAAGCCGGAACGGCGGCAGGAGCTGGGAACTGATCAGCCCGGACCTCACCCGCAACGATTCCACCAGGCTCGGCCCGTCCGGCGGGCCCATCACGAAAGACAATACCGGAGTAGAATACTACTGCACCATATTTGCCGCCGCCGAGTCTCCCTATGAGAAGGGATTGCTTTGGGCGGGTTCCGACGACGGCCTTGTACACCTCTCCCGCGACGGCGGCCGGAGTTGGGAAAACGTCACGCCCTCCGGCATGCCGGAATGGATGATGATCAACAGCATCGAGCCGGACCCCTTTAATAAAGGAGGCGCCTATATCGCGGGCACCCGGTACAAACTGGGAGATTACCAGCCTTATTTGTACAAAACCGAAGACTACGGAAAAAGCTGGCGGCTCATTGCAGGGGGGATCGGCAAAGAGCATTTTACCCGCGTCGTGCGCGCCGACCCAAAGCGCCGGGGGTTGTTGTACGCCGGCACCGAAACCGGCATGTATGTCTCCTTCGACGACGGCGCCAACTGGTCGGAGTTCCAGCTCAACCTGCCGGCCGTCCCGGTTACCGACCTGGCCGTTAAGGGCAACAACCTCATCGCCGCCACTCAGGGGCGCGGGCTTTGGATCATCGACGATATCACGCCGTTGCACCAATTGAGTGAAGAAGTTGCCGCTGGCGATATTTTCCTTTATCAGCCGGCCGATGCTTACCGGATGGACGGGGCCCAGGACCTGAACGCCAAAAATGCCGGCACCAACCACCCGGGCGGCGTGATCGTGCAGTATTATATCAAAAAGATGCCGGAGGATTCTGCCGCCCGGGCAGCGCTGTCTTTTTACGACGAAAACGGGCATTTGATCAGAACATTCAGCAGTCAGGCGAAAGAAAAGCAAGACAAACTCGAGGCCAGGCAAGGCGCCAATTTGTTTGTATGGGATATGCATTACCCCAGGGCCAGAGATTTTGAAGGGATGGTGCTTTGGTGGGCGGGCCTGAAAGGCCCCAGGGCCGTCCCCGGAAAATACAGCGTCCGGCTGCAGGTGGACAGCCTGGAGCAGGAACAGGCCTTCCACATCCTCCGCGACCCTCGCTCCGCCGGCACCACCGAAGATTTGGAAGCGCAGTTTGCCTTCATGCAGGAGGTCAACGGGAAAGTGTCCGAAGCCCATCAGGCCGTTACCGACATCCGGGAACTGCGCCGGCAGCTCGAACACTTCACCAGCCGCTGGAAGGGCGAAGAGGGCAAGGAAGAATTGCTCGCCAAAGCCCGGGCCATCGATTCCGTGATGATGAGAGTGGAAAACGAACTGTACCAGACCAGGAACCAGAGCAGCCAGGACCCGCTCAACTTTCCCATTAAGTTATCCAACAAGCTGGCGCATCTCAATGCCCTGGCCGGCATCGGCGATTTCCGGCCGACGGAACAGGCTTACGCCGCCAAACGGGAGCTTACGGAAAGGATCGACGAAGAGCTGGCCGTCTTTTACAAGCTAAAAGAAACGGAAATACCGGCATTTAATGCTATGGTCAAGGCCGCGGCGGTTGATGTGATCATCCTGAAAGGCGAAGAAAAGAGCCGGTAAAATATTTTTCTGGCGGCGGCCGGAGGCTCCCCCGCCGCCAGAAAAAATATTATATAAAAATCCTCAGAAAGGCGGAACTTCCCACCCCTCCCTTCCGTATTTAAGATATATTATAATCTCTACAGCTTTCCCCGTGAAAAATTTCTCTGTTTTCCAAGGGCAGAGAAAGCTCAAACGCAAATATCGTCAAGCCAACAGACACCCGTCTGTAACTTAACTATAATTTAATCGGGAATCGGGTATCTAAACCAAACCTTCTACGTCAAAGAATAGCAGCTAAAGATACAGGGCGGAAGGAACCGGGTTTGCCGGCTCCGGCGCAAACCGCCCGGCAAAGGCCAGTATAGGGTTTTCAAGCGTTGCCCAACCCTTCGCGGGGCAACGCTTGAAAGCTTAACCACATTTATCCCATGATCAAACAGACGTACAATGAAGGACAGATGGATCAATTTCAGGCGCCGATTCGCGGTTAACTGGTATAACTTCTGGATCGACTACCCGGCAGCGGGGTGGACGGTCAAGGGGGCCAAGTTCGCCTTTTTCCTCGCCTTTTTAGCGGGGTCAGCGTTTGTCGCGAGTGTTGCCGCCGGAGCATTCGGCAAGCTGCCCGACGAAGAAGACCTGGCAGGCGTAACCCACTATGTAGCTTCCGAAGTATACGCTTCCGACAGCACCCTTCTGGGCCGCTACTATTTTGAGAACCGGAGCAATGTCCGGTACAAAGACATTTCCCCCCATTTCATCAATGCCCTGGTCGCCACCGAAGATGCCCGTTTTTTCGAGCACAACGGCGTTGACCTGCGGGCATGGGCGCGGGTTTTCTTCAAGACCCTTCTGCGCGGAGAACGTTCCTCCGGCGGGGGCAGCACCATCAGCCAGCAACTGGCCAAGAACATATATCCCCGCGAAGATTACGGCAAATACTCTCTGGTCATCAACAAGGTCAAGGAGGTATTCATCGCCATGCGCCTGGAAAAGTTGTACGCCAAAGAAGAGCTGCTCGAACTGTATCTGAACACCGTACCCTTCAGCGAGAACACATTCGGCATCAAAGTCGCCGCACAGCGGTTTTTCAATACCAGCCCGGCCCGCCTCACGCCTTCCCAGTCGGCGGTGCTGGTTGCCATGCTGAAGGCCACCACCATGTATAACCCCGTTACCCAACCCCAGAATGCGCTGGCACGGCGCAATCTGGTGCTGGGCCAAATGGCCAGGTACGGATATCTGTCCCAACGCCTGGCCGACTCGCTGGTTAAGGAGCCCTTATCCCTTAACTATTTCCCCATTACCCACAACAAGGGCCCGGCGCCTTATTTCCGCGAACACCTCCGCCTGGAACTCAAGGAGATGCTCAAAGACAAGCGCAAGCCCAACGGCATGGCCTACAACATCTATACCGACGGATTGAAAATCTACACCAGCCTCAACGCCCGGATGCAGCACATTGCCGAGGAAGTGGTAGCCGGGCAGATGGAAGACCTGCAGAAAGCGTTTACCCGGCACCTCAACGGGGCGGACCCCTGGGAAGCCCCGGGCGTATTCGAAGCTGCCATTCGGCAGTCGGCCCGCTACCAGAGCCTGCGGCTTGCCGGATTGGACAGCGTGGCGATCGACTCCGTCCTGCGCATCCCGGTTGAGATGGAGGTCTTCAGCTGGAACGGGGGCAAGGAAAAACAAAAGATGAGCCCCCTGGATTCTATCCGGTACTACCTGGGGCTGCTCAACGCAGGATTCCTGGCCCTCGACCCGAAGACCGGGGAAGTGCTGGCCTGGGTGGGCGGCGTCAACCATGAATTTTTCAAGTATGACCATGTGTTGTCCACCCGCTCTGTAGGGTCTACTTTCAAGCCCATTGTTTACGCTGCCGCTCTGCAAAAGGGCATCCCTCCCTGCTCCTATTACCCCAATCAGTTGCGGGCCTACCCTCAGTACGAGTACTGGATGCCTAAAAACGCGACGAACGACTATGGCGGGTACTACTCCCTGGAGGGCGGCCTGATCAACAGCGTCAACACCGTAACGGTACAGCTGATGATGCAGGCGCGCCCTTCGAACGTCGCCCGCCTGGCACGCGAGCTGGGCATCAGCACGGATATTCCCGCCGTGCCGGCCATTGCGCTGGGCGCCGCCGATGTTTCCCTCCGCGACATGGTCACCGTATACAGCACCTTCGCCATGCGGGGCGCCCGCCCGGAATTGCATTACATCCGCCGGGTGGAAAGCCCGGACGGCACGGTGCTGATCGACAACGAATGGCAAAAGGACACCTGCAACTGGGACCATCCTCTGTGGGAGGAAGAAGCCGAAATCATGACCCGGATGCTGCAGGCCGTCGTCGACCGGGGCACCGGCCGAAGGATCCGCTACCGTTACAACATGAAATATCCGCTTGCCGGAAAAACAGGCACCAGCCAGAACCACTCCGACGGCTGGTTCATCGGCTATACGCCCCGGATCGTTGCGGGCGCCTGGGTCGGCGCCGAATCGCCCGCCGTCCGCTTCCGGGACCTCAGCCTGGGCCAGGGCGCCAATACCGGCCTGCCGATCGTCGCCTTCTTCCTGCAAAAGCTGCAGGACGAAGAATCCCTTAACGCCTACGTGAACGCCCCCTTCCCCCAACCCGGGCCGGAAGTGGAACAAATGATGACCTGCCCGAACGTGGTGTGGCCAGGGAAAAAGGACGAGTCCCAGCAGGGCGGAGAAGGAGGGGATGCAGGGCCCCAAACGGTAAGCAATGAAAAGGCCGGGCAGCCTTCGGAAGCCACCGCCAAACTGGTGCAGTGAGCAGAAATGCCCGGCAGTTTGCAAAAAACCTTATCATCATACTTAAAGGGTTGCAGGACAGAGGCTAAGGTTGCCTCCGGCTCTGCGACCCTTTGCATTTTCAGCAGCCGCCCTCCCGGTTTCATCATCCTGCTGTCAAAAATTCCGGAAGCATATCCCGAATTTCTTTGTATTTTTTGGAAAAAGGAGTAACTTTCTTTTGCTAATCTGAATGAGAGGATAGTTATCCTTTGATTTCCTAATTAAACTTTTTCAGCTATGAATATCACATTCGAGGAGCTGCGGGCAATCAAGCACAAGCTGCCGACCGGCAGCGTCCGCAGAATTGCCGAAGAATTGAACATCAACGAACAAACCGTACGCAACTATTTTGGCGCCAACAAATTCTCCGACGGCGATATTGCCGATAAACACATCCAGCCAGGCCCGCACGGCGGCATCGTCCACCTGGAAGATACCAGCATCCTGGAAGCAGCCCAGAGAATATTAGCAGAATCGAAAAAATCCGAACTACAGGAAGAAGAGAGCTGAAAACTTAACGAAAAACGGGAAATGGTTCCATCCATTTCCCGTTTTTGGTTTACCCCCAATCTTTCCACCCTACATTTTGAGGTAAAAATCCCCGGCCAGGCGGACGTAGTCGCTGGTCCAGCAATTCCCTTTGTCATGCTGGATGACCAGGCTGTCCTTTTCCGGCGCTTTTTCCTCCCGTTCGAACTGCATGAGCAGGCGCTCTACGGGCTTGTCCCCGGTGGGCATGACTTCCGTGACTTTCGTGCAATAAAGATGATAAGTCCTGGCCAGCTCCTGAAACCGGAGCCCCTCGATGTAGGGCAGGATGAGGCAAAACCTGCCCGCCGGATCCAGGAGGCTGCGCACCGCCGACAACAAATCTCCATGAGGCAGCTTGATGGTATGCCGGACGCTGTTGCGGTCCTGGTTGAGCGAAAAAGTGCCTCCGGAAAAAAACGGCGGGTTGCTGACGACGAGATGGTAACGGGTGGGCGTAGACCGGGCGTAGTCCTGTATGGCGGCAGGAAACACCTCCAGCCGGTCGTTCCAGGGACATGCCCGGACGTTTTCCTGCGCCTGTCCGGCGGCTGACGGGTCGACTTCCACCGCGTGGATGCGGGCATTTTCGGCCCTTTGGGCCAGCATGATGGCAATCAGGCCGCTGCCCGTGCCGATGTCCAGGATATGTTCAGCGCCTTGCGTATCCGCCCAGGCGCCGAGCAGCACCCCGTCCGTCCCCACTTTCATGCTGCACCGGTCCTGCCGGATGGTGAATTGCTTGAAGTGGAACGGTTTCGCTTTTTTCTCTGACATGGTCATAATCAAGAGCTGTAAATGTTAGAGGGAGTAATCCGTGGTTTACTCCCTCTATAAAGGCATCAGGCGTTAAATTGTTCTAACCTGCAATTTCAGGCTTGCTATTGCCCTATGTCCATCAGGTTTCGGATGGATACCTGGTGGTCATCATACTGCGTTACAATCGCCGTAACCGTGACCGGCCCATCGGGGACCGGGGCACCGGCAAAATCGGCGTCATTTCTGGTGAAGTGAACAATTTCGGCCGTACCGTCATTCAGCGTTTTGGAACCCATATAGGTGCCGCCTTCCGGGAAAGTCACGTCAATGATCTTCACCAGGGTGGATTCCCATGCTTCAAAATTATCGTGAATCTCCTGTATGGTTACCTGCCGAGGCGTGGGCATGGCGCCGGGACCAAAGCTCAGAGCGTTGGCATTGGGAACCCGGTTGACCTGCAGCAACCCGCGAAATTCGGATAACTCCAGCCCGGATACATCGATCTCCAGCTCTTCGCCCAATGAAAAATTGTGGGTGCCGTTGAAGCGGATGATGATGCCCCCGCTTTCGTCCTGAAGGGCTAGATTCTGGGGGTGAAGGTTCAGGTTATCGACATCCGAGATGACGACTCCGCGAACCTTTTTGGCAGCCGGGGCTACCCCGGTGCCTCCTTCGAACAAGCTGCGCAACTCGGCCAGGCTGATCAATTGCGGGTCGCCTCCTCCCCCACCCCCGCCGTCGACGTCATCGCGGTTCCGGAGGGACAGCTGCGGACCTTCGAAATCGGAGACGATGGCCGTCAGAGTAACCGGGCCTGCCGGCAGGGGATCGCCTGAAAAACTGGCGTCCAAACGGGTAAACATAGGAATAGAACCAGTATTGTCGCTGACCGTCGTGTTCCCGTTAAAAGTAGAAGACCCGGTAATAGTGGCGTCGCTGACCTGCACCAGCGTAGACTCCCAGGCGTCCTGGTTGTTGCGTATTTCCTGGATGGTAGCAGTACGGGGCGTTGGCAATGTGCCGGGGCCGTTCAGCTTGGCGAGTTCGTTGGCCAGGCTGTTCACCTGCAGCAAGCCCCGGTATTCGGAAAGTTCCTGCCCGGAAACTACGATATCGACTTCCTGTCCGAGCGTATAATCGTGAGGGCTTTGGAAACGGACCACAATCCCTCCGCTGGCGTCCTGGATGACCATGTTGCGGATATCGATATTGCCATTATCCTTGTCGGAAATGACCACGCCCCGGATTTTCTTATCTTCCGGGCCCTCCGTTCCGCCGTTGTTGAAAATATCCCGCAATTCGGCAATCGGGACCAGGGTTTCCTGGCCGGTGCCTCCGCTGCAGCGCACGCCGTCCATCTGTATGTCCGCCCGTTCGCGGATGAACAATTGCTGGTCGTTGCGGAAAACGCTGTAAACGGCAACGATGGAACCATTGCCAGACGGAATGGTGTCGCCGGCAAAGGTGGCGAAGCCGCTGGTGCGCACGATGATGGTATTGCCGTCGCAGTCCTGGATGGTGCGGTTCAGGGTCTGCTGGCCAACGACATCGGCGAAGGTGAGGCCCGTCTCGGAAAAAAGGAACTCCACATTCTCCAGTTTGACCAGGGTGCTGACGTCCGCCGGCCCCAGTTCATTGATGGTTTTAACCGCCGGCTCGGGGGCGCCGATCAGCATGCCCCGGGAGATGCGCTGGTTGTAATCCACGATGTCTCCTAACTGTTCGGACCCATTCTCGATATAGGTATAACCCCCAAGTTGGATGATGCCGTTGTATTCGCCCAGGTACAGGCCCTGGCAGTCGATGGCCAGCTCGCGGCCGATGGGGAAGAAATTGTAGTAATCGGTCAGGTTGATCAAAACCTGGATGCCCGCCGATTCGTCCTGAAAGATAAAGGAGCGGTAAAAGTTGCCGGAGCGGTCGTCGGCCACCACTACCCCGCGGATGATGATGTCGTCCTCAATTTTGGTCAGCTTGCCCGGGATGTACAGGGCCTTGAGCTCGGCAATGGTGGTGTTGGCGTCCACGTTCAGGGGCGTGCCCGTGGTCGGCGGCTCGTCAAACTCCAGGTCGACGCAGGAACTCAGGCCGGTAGCCAGGGCGAAGAAAAGAGACAGGTAAACGATGTTTTTAAAATCGAAGTTCATTATGGTTGTTTTTTATCTGCAAGGTTGATTTATAAGGCTTATCTTTTCGGCATTGGCTATGTTACCCTTTGCGCCGACGGTCAGAACCGTAGGCTCAGGTTGATGAAGTAGTTCCTCCCGTACAGGTAATAGTAACGCGGGATGAACACCGTATCGTCGCCGGAGCGCACGTCGAAGTCGAAGCGGAGCTGGTCGAAGCCGCCGGTGATGAAGTCCTGGTTGTCCAGGATGTTGTTCACGCCTACGTTAAGATACAGAAAAACGTCGCCAAATTTAAATGACTTGCCGCCGAAGAAATCCACGGTGAACGCGTCGTCTCCCTGTTTTTGCTCAATGATCCGTTCGTATTCCAGCGAATTGGGCTCTACGCCCAGGACGGCCTCGCGGGTGCGGGACAAGGGGTTGTAGTCGATCCATACGCCTTCGAAGTAGTTGAAGTTCAGGTAGGCGAACCAATAGCCCCGGGGGCGGTATTGCAGGCCCAGCGTGTAGGCGTTCTGCGGCCGGCCGGGCAAATATATGTTATTGGAATAGACCTCGAAGCCTTCTGCATCGGCATCGAAGGCCTCGGAATTGTCTTCGTACAGGTAGCCGGTGCCCCGGGAGTTGTACAGGTATTGCCCCAGGGCGGCCACTGCGGTAGCGCTCAGGCTGGACGTCACCTTTACTTCGGCGGCCAGCTCGGCGCCCAGGTGGCGCTGGTTCAGCCCGGTTATCACAAAAGCGCCGAAGGAACGGCTGAGGTCGTTGTAGAACTGGATAAGGTCCACCCGGTTCTCGAACTGGGTATAGTAAGCGCTGGCCCTGGCCTTGACGTTCGGAGAGCGCAGCAGGTAGCCCGCCTCTCCGCCGTAGATCGTTTCGCTGTCCAGCCCTCTGACTACCTGGTCGCGGGTCCGGGGAGAAACGAAGGCGTTGCGCACGAAGGGGGCGCGGGTCAGGAAGGCGGCGTTGGCGAAGAGGTAGTTCCTGCCGTCGATCTTATAGGTGGCGCCTCCTTTGATGCCGACGTTCGTGAATTTCTGCTTTTCCGACTCGCCGAAGGAGTTGTCGGGGAAGCGCCCGGTGCGGTACTTTCCGGTGCGCCAGAACTGAGTATTGGAAACGCTGCCCGCCAGGAAGAGGTCGACCTTGGGCAAGGCCATCTCGCCCTGCATCCACAGCTCGCCCCGGCGCACGTCGATGTCGTAGTTATACCCGAACACATCCCCTTCGCGGACGATCTGGCTGGGGTTGTTCAGGTCGTTCTGCTGGATGTCGAAATCGTCTGAGAAATCGCGGACGGCGAAGGGGTCGACGTTGAGGAAGAAATCGCCTCCAAGCAGATCCTCCACAGTTTTAAAGGTTTCGACGGTCTGGGACTGGTAAGACAAGCCGCCGCTCAGGGTAAACTGAGTGGTGATGGCGTGCTGGTAGTTGGAGTAGAAGTTCATCTCCCGGGTATCGAAGCGGCGGTCTTCTATCATGTATTGCGACCATTTGCCGGTATATTCCTGCCCGTCCAGCAGGTAGGAGAATTTCTGGTCGAGCTGGCTGTTTCGGTTGACCTCGTAGAGTTCGTCCCACTGGACCTGCAGGCGGTCCGGATTGGCCAGCAGTTCGCTTTCGACGAGGGCGGCGGCATCGTCCCAACCGCTGAGGCGGAAGAAGCTGGGCATGTTCCGGTAGTAGTCGGGCCGGGGGTCCGGCGCGTCGAACCAGTTGAGGGCGGAGCTGCCGATGCGGCCGAACTGGTAGGAGGCGGCGGTGGTGAGCGTGGCGTTAGGGCTGATCGTCCAGTCGTGCCGGAGGATCACTACCGGTTGGTGGATATTGGAGACCCGGGAGTTGCGTACCTTGCCGTTTTGGTAGCCCCAGAAGGAGTTGTAGTAGTTGCTGCCGGCCAGGTCGTACAATTCCTGGGTGCTGGCCCCTGCCCTGCCCCGTTTGGTCGGCGAGCCGAAGACGTTGAGGTTGAGCAGGTGGTTGTCGCCCAGTTTGCGGTCGACCGACAGGAAGTAGGCCCAGGAGTCGTAGAAGGTGCCGGGCTGGTAGCCCTCGTCGGCCCAGCGGTGGGAGCCGGAGAAGGAGACGGCCCAGCCGTTGTCCATCATGCCGGTGGACAGGGTGGCCATGGCGCGGTTGCGGTATCCGCGGTTGGACAGGGAGTAGGTCAGGCGCACCTGCCGGCGCTGGAGGGAGGCCCGGGTGTCGATGGAGGTGGCGCCGCCCAGCCCGCCGAAGGAATAGGGAACGGGGTTGAGGCCCAGCTCCGTGTCGCGGTTGCGGATCACGTCGTTCAGCCCGCCCCAGGCGCTCCAGAACACCCTGCCGTTTTCCAGCTCGTTGAAGGGGATGCCGTTGATGTAAACGGCGGCCTCTTCCGAATCGTAACCCCGGATGCGGAAACGCGCCGAGCCGAAGGTGAAGGCGGCGGTGGAGACAAAAACATCGCGGGAGGCCGAGAGCACGCCCGAGATGTTCTGGTTGTCCGATTCCTGCTCCAGGTCTTCGTCCGACAAGGTAATGGTGGGGATGAAGTCCTCCTTGTTGACGATGCCGGACTCCTGTTGCTCGGGCGCCAGTTCGATGAGGCCGAGGTTAAAATCGGCGCCATCCCTGCTTTCTACCTGAACCTGGATGGACTGGCCGGCAAAGCCGTCCGCCTCGATGGTAAAGCTGTGGGGCCCTTCCTTAACGCCAAAGAAGAGGAAAGCGCCCTGCTTGTCGGTCATGGCAGTGGCTTTGGTGCTGTCCAGCCTGACCAGCACGCCTTCTTTCGGCAGTTTAGCCGCGCCGTCGTGGACCGTCCCGCGGACGTTCACGGTTTGGGCGTGGGCAAAAAGCGTCAGGAGAAGGGTAAAAAAGGTGAGTAGTGTGCTTTTCAATTGCATAGTTATTTTTGATTTCGAAGATCATTATGGAGCATAGGGCAGCAGATCGGCTCATGGGCAGGAGGCGTGGCCTTCCTCATAGGATGTTCGTCTCCATAGAGAGTGCAAAATTAGCAGAAATGCATAATTGTCGAGCCTAACTTTCAAAAAATTTAACTGAAAGTTAATATCATTGCCCTGTGGCTGACGGATGAACAGGCGTTAGGAAATGGAGGCAGGGAGGGTACGTTACTCGGGCTCGGAACGACAAATATTTCAATCTTCATAACAAAAGGCCAAACATACTATGCTTTACCGGTTATCCATTTTTTCCTTTTCCCTGTTCCTCTCCCTTCAGGCTGTTGCTCAGCAGCAGTACAAGGTGGGCGTCATCGGTTTTTACAACTTTGAAAACCTGTTCGACACGCTGGACGCGCCGGATGTGCGGGACGAGGAATTCACCCCCTCCGGCAGCAATGCCTGGGATACCAGGAGATACCAGGAGAAACTCCGCAACCTGTCGAGGGTAGTGTCCGAACTGGGCACGCAGGTCACGCCCGACGGCGTTGCCGTCCTGGGCGTTTCGGAGGTGGAGAACCGCAAGGTGCTGGAAGATTTCGTGCAACAGCCGCTGGTCAAGGACCGGAACTACCAGATCGTTCATCACGACTCGCCGGATGAGCGGGGCATCGACGTGGCCCTCCTGTACAACCCGAAATATTTCAAGGTACTTGGCACGAAGGCTATGCCCCTGGTGATTTACCGCGACAACGGCGAGCGGGACTTCACGCGCGACGTGTTGCTCGTCTCCGGCCTGTTCGACGATGAGCCTATCCACATCATGGTCAACCACTGGCCGAGCCGCAGCGGAGGAGAGGCGGCCAGCCAGCCCTTCCGCAACGCCGCCGCCATGATCTGCAAGGCCGCCGCCGACTCTCTGATGAAGGAAGACCCGTTTGCCAAAATCCTCATCATGGGCGACCTGAACGACGACCCCATCAGCCCCAGCGTCAAAAAAATCCTCAACGCCCAGCCGGAGAAGGAGTCGATCCGGAGGGGCAGCTTGTACAACCCCATGTACAATTTATTCAGAAAAGGGATCGGCACCCTGGCCTACCGCGACGCCTGGAGCCTGTTCGACCAGATCCTGCTCAGCTACGGGCTGGTGACCAAAAGGTCCGGGGGCTATAAATTCTATAAGGTATTCATCCACAACGAGCCCTACCTGCTGCAATCGACGGGGCAATTTGCGGGTTATCCGTTCCGCACTTTCGGCGGAGGCGCTTACCTGGGGGGATACAGCGACCACTTCGCGGTGTATGTGGCGCTGGTGAAGGCGGTGGAGTAGTCCCCCTCGATCCCCCCTCTCCTTCGCGATGCTACGGCGAGCAGGGAAAGAGGAGAGGTGGTTAAAGGAGGGCTGGGAATGGAATTCCCGAGCTGTTTTCCTTCTGCGGTTCATCCGCAGCGGGGAGGTTAGTTGCCAGGCGGATATTTTTCAGTTCATTCAGCATGGTATTGATACTGGATGTATAATTGGCTTGGCTTTGCAGCTTATGGAGTTAAAAGCGTACTTGAAATTCCCTCCTGCATACAGAATTGGAGGCGCTGCTGCTTTCGCCGCCAAACCTGCCGCTCCCCGCCTGCAAGCGCAAGAAGTACGTGCCCGGGGCCAGGCGTGCTGTATCACTCTATTTGTACAGATCAAAGCAATTGAGATATACTTCACCGGCCTCTTATGACAACAAACCTTCGAGTAGCAATTACCTGCCCTGTATCAAAACACGCTATATAGCTGCCGGCCGGCCATCGTTCAACAGATAATGAAAACCGTTGTACCTGAGAAGATGGCGCTATTTCAGTCGAATACATTAGCTGGCCCGCTTCGTTCAAAATACGAATACGCCCACTATTGCCAGGCAGCATACAACCGATATTAAGCAAATCAGATGCCGGGTTAGGGTAGATACTGGCTATGCCGGGGAGGCCAACGTCCGGGCCGGCAGACACTATCAGGTCCTCCGTGATCAATATGGTCATCGCCCGCATGGTTGTAGACAGCAGTGCCGTATCCAGGATGCCATCTTCGATATAGGCCCTTTCTTCCCGCACGTTAATCCCTACTGCATACCGATTGGCACCCAGATACTCGCCGACTGGGTAGATCACCAACGTGTCGTACAATTCCATCGTCTTGTTGCCGGAGCCTTCGATGTTGACAATCCCTTCAACTAGAAAACTATCCCGGAAACCCAGCCGGTAGGCACCCGCGGTGTCGTACATATGCCGGGCCTCGTACCGGTCGAGGTAATAGAAATCGCCTTCGTAATACCCCAACAGGGTAGTGTAAGTTAAGCGTGCTGTATCCAAAGGGCTGCCGTCTCCCCAATCAAACGAAAGGTAAGGTTTGGAGCCCGACTGGCGCCAAACCAGAATCTTGACTTTGGTGTCGATATAAGTTTCCTTATACATCTCTGCACCAAAAATGCCTCCAGGCGGTGGACAAAGAGGAAAAAGGCCCTGTTGGGTGGGAGGCTCGCAATATTCAGAAGACTGTACAGGCATTTCACAATCTGTAGTTCCAATAATTAACAAATTACCGTTACCGTCGTAATCGATGGACTGAGATAAATCATTGATATTTATTTGCTCGTCAATGCAGCCAAAATCCGTTTTCCAATTTAGCGTTCTATTGGCAAATTCTGCTATGAAGTATCCTCGTTCTGACAGATTCTGTTGATAACCCCCACCTAAATTCGCAGGCAGGGTATTGAGGTCTTCACTGCCACCCATCAGAGCAATTTTGTTTTCAATAATTGCAATACTCGAGGAACTCAGAACCTTATCTCTCAGCTCTCCTCCCAGAAAGGTGCTCCAACTCAAAACTCCATCTTTGTCAAACTCAGCAATGAAAACATCATCATCCAATGCCGGCGAATTGCCATTAGCAAACAGAAACTGAGAGGCTCCCGTCCGAGATAAGTGACCCAATCTGTATCTATAAATGTAGTCTTTGGCTTCCCTACCTCAATCACCAAATGCTCCTCGTCGTCATACTCGTCTATCCCTCCGAAATGCACGATCGAATCCCCCTCAATCTCATATTCCGGCTCCCACTCCACTTCCACTCTTTCCCCTTCTGCGCTCACCTGGTAGGCCTCCGGGGGCGGCAGCTCGAATGGGCCCACCGAGGTTTCTACCTCTACCCCTCCAATTTCAGTGGCCGCCAGGCAGCTTTGCCCGTCGAACTTGAGTTGGATATCTTCCGGGGCCCCTCCAGGCTTCACGACGAAGTAGTACTTCACCCCGGCATTGTTGGAGTAGGCCACCAGGTCGATTTTGTTGTAAATGTCCGTTTGCACAACCCGCTCGTACAAGCCCACCCGGGCCCGGCCCTCCGGGATGTGCCCCAGGTAGTAGTTGTGGTAGGCCTGCCGCCGGGACAAGCCGAATACCCGGGCGTCGTTCTTGCCGTTTTTGAATGTCAAATCTACCCGGTGCAGGGTGTCCGGCGTTTCGGCAGCGGTGTCTATGGCAGCGGCAACGAAGCTTATCCTGCCGTGATGGAAATAGGTAGCTGGGAAAGCAGAGGCATTATAAAAGCGCACTTCCTCCACAGCGGTTCCGGAGCTGTCTGTTAACTGCCCCCGGTTTTCGATAAAGGAAATGGCTGTGGAGGCGGCTTCCTCGTCGGGCGGCAGCAGGATATTCTTTTTCACATACCGCACTGTAGTATAAGTAGCGGCCTCCGGCTCTTCTGTTTGGTTCTTGCCTATCAGCTGGATGCTGCCCACAGCCCAGGCCGTAGTGCTTTTCTGCACGGCCCCCGCCAGGAGCAGCTCGCCGCTTTCCTGCGGCAGCAAAAGGCTGCCCACGTCGTAGAGGCCGAAGCCGTCTACGGTTTGCGCCCAGTTCTGGGCGCCCGAGCTGTTGTATTTCACGCACAACATGTCCATCAAGCTGGACAGGCTTGCCGTGCCGCCGGCTATGTAAACGTTGTCGCTGGCGTCGATGTAAATGTGGGCGCCGCCGTCGTAGGAGGAGCCGGCGCCGCCGTAGGTGGCGTACCACTGCGCTGTGCCGCTGGAATTGAATTTGGCCGTGAGGGCGTCGTAGTTGTTGGCCGGGCCGTTGTACACTGTGCCCGTAACGACGACGTAGCCCGAGCCGCCGAGGGCGATGTCCCCGGCGATTGCGTTGCCCGTGCTGTCGGGCACGTTAAACCTGGTGGACCAGATCTCGTTGCCCGTGTCGTCGTACTTCGTCAGAAGCAGGTCGTATTTCCCGTATTCGTTGAGCTGGCTGCCCGCCACGTAGAGGTTCGCCGCGTCGTCGGCAATGCTGACAAGCCTGTCGATAGCATCGGCCTGTTGGCCGGCGGTGGCGTGCCATTCTTCGAGGTAAAAGGTTTTTTCCTGGGCGTAGAGCAGCGCGCCCAGTGTGTTAAGCCACAGCATGGCAAATATTATAGCGCGTAATTGGGGGGGGGGTGAAATAAAATACTTTCATGGCGTTAGGATTATGGTTGGAAAATAGGGTTTCGCGTTGTGCCGTGCTGCAGGCCGAAGGAAGCCATAAAGCAGTTATTCCGCCTTTTGCTAGCCGGCAGGGTTATTATACTCCGCGGCAATAGGTTTTCCCGCCTAGCGGGAAAACCTATTGCCGTCAAGTATGGCAGGCACGCGGCTGAAGGCGGCGCTCGGTATCTACCTTCGCGCAATAACCGGATTGCCCGTACAGCCAAAAGCCGTGGCCTTTTTAGGCTGTCATGATTGCCGGCGCGGCCGCCCTTTACGGGTTCATGCCTCTCCCCTACCACACCGCCACCCTCTCTATCCAAACGCTTCCCGCTCCTTCCAGGCGCAGCAGGTAGATGCCGGGCGGCAAGGCGGGCAGCCGCAGGGTATACCTGTACCTTCCTTCCTCAGCCGGATATTCGGCTCTTCCATCAAGCGGGTAGCTGGCCAGGGCGGCGCCGTTCAGGTTAAAAAGCACGGCGCGAAGCAGGGGCGCCGGCCCCTCCAGCCACAGCACGCCTCGGGCGGGGTTGGGGTAACAGCGCCAGGCCTGCTGCCAGGCTTCGGCGGTATTGCTGAGGATGTCGAGCTGCACCCGCACGATGCTGTCGCAGCCGTTGGCTGCCGGGTAATAATGCAGGAGCAGGGTGTCCGCTTCGTATACTACGCCCTGGTAGGGCTGGCCGGGCTGCAGAGTGACGGTAGTATCCGTGTAAATGTCGGCCTGCTCGGCGAGCAGGAGCTGTACGGTGCTGTCGCAGCCCTGGCTGGTGAGGTAGTGGAAAATGTACTGGCCAGGGCCGGAAAGCAGGCTGTCCCCCCAGTAGAAGGCCTCTCCCTGGCAGAAGAAGGTATCCACTTGCCGGGTATAGGCGGGCCAGTGGCTGAAATTGACCAACACCGTGCTGTCGCAGCCCTGGCTGGTGAAGTACTCAAAGCGGTACTCGCCGGGGGTGGCCAGCAAGCTGTCCTGCCACAGCAGCGGCTGCCCGGGGCAGGCCGCCGTATCAATGGCGGTGGTGGCATCTTCGTATTGGGTGAGGTGCAGTACCAGCAGGCTGTCGCAGCCCTGAGCAGTGTAGTAAAGCAGCTCCCGCGTCCCTGCGGTAGTGTACAGGCTGTCGCCCCAGGCCAGGGCGCCGCCTTTGCAGAAGCCGGTGTCCACCACCGTGGTGACAGCAGGGCAAGCTATGGTAGTAACGGCCCGGCTGGGGCAGCCCTGCGCCGCCCCGTGAGAATAATTGTAAGGCGTAACGGTGACGTAGAGCTGGGCTCCGGCAGGCAGGGGCTGAGTGGTTTGGTAAAAAGTATCCAGGCCTACGTCGGTGCGCGGCAGCACCTCCTGCCCGCCGGGCGTGGCGCCCACCTGCAGGTAATAGCCCTCGAAGCAGCCTTCGGCACTGCGCCAGCGCAGCTCCGGCAGCCTGCCCAGGCTGCTGTCGGCAGGCAGCAGCAGGGCCGGGCCGCAGGCGGGCGGGCGGGCACGGTAGCGGTAGACTTTGGCGGTGACCGTCGATAGGCCAAAGCCAATTGTGTCATTTAACATGGCCAGCTTGCCCATATAATCAAAAGGCGGAAAATTTATTTGCTGCTGCTGCCAGCCCAGGCCTCCATCGGAGGAATACAACATCCCTGGATTGCTAGCACTAGGGATGCTTAGCCACCCTGTACTATCATCGACGAACTGAACC
>JAGFJD010000406.1 GCA_024102975.1 Phaeodactylibacter sp.
GGAAATGATCATCGGTTGGGTAAGGCAGGTTTAACACCAGGCAGGCAGCACTGCGGAACAATACCGACCGGGTAGGCTCCTGGCTGTATTCATTGACCAGCAGCATGGCTGCTGCTTTTTCAAATTCAAAAGCTTCAAGATATTTGGATTGAGCAACTTCCAGTTCGCCTCCACGCTTGGCATAGAAAGCCTCATCGGCCAATGCCATGGCTTTATGATGTAGTTCATTGATAGCAACACCCATTTCTTTCATCTCTTTCTGATTTTAACTAACGGCCTGCTAAACTCCACGACAACCACATAGGCCGGGAGGCTTAAGTTATCACTTTTTTTCGTTTGTTCCACTTTTTCTTTGAGCCGCCGGTTGACCTGCGCTTTATTTTCTCTCAGGATACCGGATACTTCCAGGCGCGCCAACTCTTGCAAGCCATACGCCTGTTTATCCCCCAGCTAGTAATCAAAACCCGTTCTTTTTTGAGATTGTTTTACAACTTGCAAGCCTGTGAGTTTTTCAATTACCATCATTGCCAGGCAATATGCCCCACTCTCAACTGTATATTCCATGTCTTTTCTGGAATCTCTCATCTGTTGGTTCACATCAGGCCAGGACAATGTGAACTTTTCTTCCCAATCCCCTTCCACCGCCAGTAACACCTCTTGAGGGTGGCCATGGTGATCCAGGCAGACAGCCGCCGCTTCTGCAAAATCAGCACACCTTACCGGGGAAAGCTGGCAGGCATCTTGAAGGCTGTCAACGTAAATGGATTCAACCATGGGTATTGGCAATTCTTTTGATATCGAAAGCTAATGTTTTGGATTGGAAATTACAACCCTGCCGGTTTGAAAATCCCAAAGGGTCATCCGATACTCTATGTCATGTTTGAGGCAATCGGCGATTGAGGTAGTGTATGAAAAGGTTCGGTTTTCTGGAATCCGCTCGGCAGTCCACTAAATCTCGCAGAGAACGTTTTTCTGGACTTTAAAAGGCAAAAGCTGCCAAGGGAGAATACAAGGAAGGTTGAGTTTAAGCAGCCTGTTGGATATCTCGCAAGTAAATCGATCCATCCGGACGCATTACGCCATGAACGATGACTGTATTATCCCAATATTCTTTGATGATTTTCGTAAAGGTGTCCTCAGGGACAAAAACGGCGATCAAGTGCATCGTATCAGATATCTGCAGTTTAATTTGGTTATTAGGCAGATCGGCCGCTACCAAACGGCCGGTGACCGTAGTAGCAGCTTCCTGATGTGTTTCCCGGGTATTAGCTTTGATGAGTAATTCTTCAAGTTCAGGTTCAATAACAGGATGAGGTTGTGTGGATAATGCCAGCTGAATCAACTGGATTGCTTCATCATTGAAACCACAGTCTAAAGCCAGGGAAGCAGCACTTCTCAGGAATACAGAGCGCGTGAGGCGATAGGTTTCCTGAAATGGAGTGGCTAAAGCTACTACCTTTTCCAAATGAAAAGCTTTTTCGAAGAACAGCCGGGACGTACGCTCTTCGCCGCGTTGATGGGCTAACCTGGCTTCGTCGACAAATTCCATAGCCATCTGGTGCATCGTGTTTAACTCGCTGGTCATAGCTTTTCAAGTTTAGCTTTCGGCTTGCTAAATTCTACAACAATTACACATACAGGCAAGTTGCGATAAGGGGAACGCATGGCCTGCTGTTTTTTCTGGTTTACTCTTGCGTTGATGGTGTTGCCTGGGTTCTCCTTCAATATGCCAGAAACTTCCAATAAGGCTTCCAATATTGGAAAAGCATGCTCATCTTTTTTCCCCAGCCAGAAATCTACGCTGCTTCCCTTCCTGGCGCGTTGAACATCGGAGTACCCCGTCGCCTGAAGAATTAAAGGCAAAGCAATCCCAACCGCAGCATATTCCACTAATTCCTGTTCGTCCTGCCAGGTGCTCGGCGCATCAGGGGATAATTTCGAATGCCAATTTATAAGAACCTCTTCCTGATCATCCTCCACCCAACTATCTTAACGCCATAGGCATCGGCGACCGCTCGGCCTTTATATTCATCGATGATGAGGTATTTCGCTTTTTCTTCAACAGCCAAAGCAATGGACTCGGCTTCACCAAGGTCCAGTTCTTTCAGGAACTCTACCACCATCTTTTGATTCTGGGGGGCTTGCACCTTGATCCAGCCGATCTGCTCAATTTGCTTTTCCTGCTCTGGAAGGGCGTAAAGTTCCCTTCTTACAGCAGGAGTAATCGTTATTTCGCCGTACAGTGTGTGAAGAATATCGATCAACCCTATCTGAAGGAGGTTGGAAATGGAGGAGGTGTCGCTGACAATGATCATAGGCTGATCCCGAGGTTCTCCAGGTCTTTTTTTAGATCCTCTTCGGTATAGTGGATATAGATATCTCTTTTGGCCAGTTCTTTCTGGAAACTGATCTGGTCTAACCCTGCCAGATGCCGGGCCTGGCCCATACTCATGCGCTTTTTGTCATACAGGTAGCACGCCAGGTCAACCAACAGTTCATCGGCTGTCATTTGGGCTTTCGCCAGCGTATCATCGGTTATTATCAATGCCATGCTTTTCCTTTTGTGCTTACAATTTAGTGATTATTAGCAAAACATGCTTCATCGGCTTTTGGTTTCCTATCATCGGGCAAGTTGGGGGCTATGATTCGCACGTTGGGTTATGGTAGTCACAGTTATCTTCTCTTGGTTGGTTCAGATGGCATCGCCAGGAAAAGGTTGGTTTTTTTGACCTCCACTCCAAAGTTCCAAAGACTTGCGGCAATACCCTAAAATCAACTTTTCAAGCCCGCCAAAAAAGCATAAGAGGCCAGCACTAATGCCAGGAAAAAGCATCCTAAACTCAACACCAGGAGCAACATCTTGGTAGCCGAAATTCTACGGTAAGCATTTTTTATGTCTTTAGGGGAATCTTCGTTGAATTTATAGCGCCAGGGAAACAGCACAAAAAAACTCAACACTACAGATAGCATCCAGATCACCGTGGCAGCGATAAACCAGCCACTAGTCCAGTCGGCTATGGCTTCCGGGCGATTGGAGATGAATATTGTCAGAGAAATGCTGATGACCCCCACCAGAAACTTTGCGGCCTCTTCCAATCGTTCCGGCTCCTTTTGAATATCTGTTTGAGCATGGTTGACCCATGATTTTTCGGTTTCGCTTGCTGCGCTTGCTCTTGCTTTTGGCGGAATGGGCATGATCTAGCTGTTTTGGTTAAGTTTATTGATGATGGCTGCAAATCGGGTTTCCCCTATTTTTTTAATGATTGCCCCCAGGTATCCCCCGGGAGCTTGTTTATTTGGAGAGCCTATTTTTTCAAATATTTGGTAAGCAGGCATTAATAGAGCAATAGCTTCTTCGAACCGTTGCTGTTCGAAAAGCATGGCGCCCATATTTGTCAAAGTTGTTGCCATCCCATTAATGTCGCCGATTTCCTGCTGAATTTTGAGGGATTTTTCCAGGTAAGACAAGGCCGTGTCGTAATCGCCTTTCGCATGAGCAGTTGTAGCTAGATTGTTCAGGGTCGCTCCCTCGCCCTGACGGTCG
>JAGFJD010000407.1 GCA_024102975.1 Phaeodactylibacter sp.
TCCGGCCGAGCCGCTGCTGCATCAGCCCCAGGCAGGCCGTCCGCAGGCGGGGATCGTACAGCATGGTTTCAAAAGTATCGGGGCGGATCAGCCCCCGGCCGTCGGAATCCTGAAGCACGTAAAACAGGTTGGACAGCAACTCGGTGGCCTGCAGCATGGGCGCGGTGCTGTTTAAGGCTTTTTGTTCCCTGGGAGCGTACAGGCTGTCGAGCCGGTGCAGCTCCAGCCGGAGGGTATTGGACCGGGCTTCCAGGATGTCGATCTCGGCGGTTAGTTTTTCGAAAGGCCCGGTGGGTACCTTGTTCTGAAGGTACTTCTGGAACGGGCTGTCGGCCAGAACGCCCTTTTTCCCCCCTGCCAGGCGTTGCTCGAATAGCGCCAGGCGTTTCTCCAGCCCTTGTAGTTCTTGCTGGCGTTCCTGAACCTTATCCAGCGTGTCCAGTATTCCACCAACTTCCCTTCCAGCGATCGCATCCAACTGGATAAACGGCCGCAGGTCCACAGTATCGTTTTTCTCCGCCCAATACGCGGATGTTTCGGCAATGACTTTCTTCAGGCTGTCCCGCTGGTTTTCGATATCTTCCAATCGTTTCACAAGATTGGCCTCGCCTGATGTTTCCAAACGGTAAGCTTTGCGGTCGAAGGCAGCGAGATCAGCCAGCCAGCGCCGGAGGATACCGGCCTGGGAAAGGTTGTTGTACCAACTGCCATTTACAGCCCGGCGGGCGAGTTCCAGGCCGGCAATGCGCATTTCCCGGCTGGAAGTCCTGGAAAAAAGGTCATAATCTTTCAGGGTATTGTGCTCGCGCAAGGTGTTGGTGTCCAAATTTCCATGCAGGAGCTCCGGTAGCAGGTCAAGGGTAAAAACAGAAGATGAATCAACATTGCCGATAAGTACCCGGTAATCATAAAGAGGATTGTCGGGCAACGCCAGTTGGTAAAACAACTGTCCTGTAGTATCCCTGTTTAAAAGCGTATCGCTACGCTCCCTGCAGGATTTTTGAACATCCAGTATCTTATCGGATACATATTGCAACTGCTTCACATAGTCTCTGGCGGCGTTCCGCACTTCCTTGTATCCGACGGCATCTGCATTCAAGCCAGCCAGCAGGCCATTCAGTTTCTTATCAGCCGCCTGCCGCCGGTCGAATAGTTCGCGGTGGACGAGCGGCGCCGATTCCCAGAGCGGCCTTCCCTGGCTGGATTGCCCGAACAGGGAGTAGGTGGCCAGCACGCTGTAAAAAACCGGATCGTTCCGGAGCGGGGCGAAGTACTCGTCCCGGAAGAGCAATGCCGGCATGGTGCGGCCCAGGTTTTTCAGGTCGATGAAAAAAGCTTCCCGCAACCCCTCCAGGAAGGACTGGGAATAGCTGATCTGCGGATTGAAGTACCGCTCCGGACGGTCATTATGCGCAGCATCTTCATCAACCACCTGGGAGGAATCGATCTTCAGATTGAAATACCGCTCGGCGACATTCGGAAACAAGGCATCGATCTGCGGGGCCTTTTTTTTGTCCAGTAAATTTTCGATAAAATGCACGGCCACTTCCTGCTGGGCCCGTTCCAGCACAAATTCGAACAGCCCCTTCGTCAGCGCTTCCGCCGTCAGGGCGTTCACCGGCTTTGCTGCCCGCGCATTGTCGGCCGCTGCCCGCAGGGCCTCCTGGTTCTGGAGTGGGGGCAGGCGGCTGTCCTGCAGCGATCGCTCCACTGACAGGTAATCCGTCGGCGAAACGGGCGCCCCGCCGTACATAAAGCTTGCGATCTGTTTTCGCCCCGATGTCCTCAACCTGTCCTCCAAGTCCTGGGGCTGGGCCAAATGCAGAGAATTTATTGGCAGCAAGTCCCGAAGAAAAAGGTTAGCCTGCACGTTTTCGAGCAAGCGATCCGGTTGCAGCTTTGCTTCCGGATTAGAAACCAGGAGAGGATCATCATATACGGACAGGGTTTGCAGAATATTCAAAACCGCAGAATGGCATTCCTCTGAAGAAAGGGAGGCATCCTCAAGGTTTTTCAACTCCTCAAGCAATCGCTGTCCGTCTTCAAGAAGGTTCTGGGCCGGCGTAGCCACAGCCGCGCACAGAAAAAAGGACAACGCAGATAGTCTGACCATTTGCATAGGGAAATAGGTTTGATCGTCTAAATAGGTATTGAACCCGTACAGAAGCTTCTTCCTTGGCCAATTAAGCTTTACACGTCGCCTTTTCATTACCGTGCTTCCTTGCGGCTCAGTATGGTGTTTATAGATCCGATAAGCAATTCATATACCTTGGTAAAATTCTTTGTGTCGGGGGAATGTTTGATGTATCCCTTCCACTTTAAAATTTCTTCTTCGTCGCTTCGACGGACGATGATGGTATTGTTTTCATGTTTTTCTGCGTAAGCTTTCATAAGGCTTTTCAGCTGGCTTTGTAAAGCCCGGAATTTAGTATCCTGCCTCAGGTTCTCGCCGGCTTGAGCAAAATGAGCCAAGCGATCATCTACTTCTTTTAGCGCAAGTTCGATCGCATTCTTAATCTTCACTTTCATGATTAAAGTATTTGAGTTAAATGAATCCGTTTCGTCGCTGTGGAACTTATCGGAAGAACTGACTTTTCTGGAATAATCATCTAAGAGGCTTTCCAATTCGTCTTCTATAGGCAAATCAAAACGCCTTGATTTCATTTTAATTTCTCTTCTGATTTTTTTGAGGTCATCCTCAATGCATCGGTTGTTATCGAAAACATTATCAGGCATATTTTAAGAATTTGCGCAACGTTTAACCGCCGGGTTAGAAAATAAATATCATCATTACAGCATTCCACAGCCCTCCCCTCCCCACAGCCCCGGATGCAACGCACTCCGCAGCCCGCCGGCAGATTGCCACAGGGCAATAAGGGTGTAATTCTGGTTTGTACCCCACACTGCTGGACAAAATGGTTTTGGACACAGAGCGCACCGGGCTGAACACAGAGCATACGAAGTCTTCCCGTTGATAACCAAGCCTCTGTACGGCTCTGTGTCTTCTTTGCGTACTCTGTGTCCAAAAAATGTCCAGTAGCATGCCGTGGGCCCCAAACCGTGGGACAAGGGGACCAGGATACCATGTAATTACAAAATTTGGGGGCATTTCCCCGTGCCATCTGCTAAATGGGCACAAATGGGAATCTCACCCGCGCTATAACGCTCTCAAGCCGGAAAAGCCGGGAAAAACCAATGTTAACCGAGTTAATATATATTCTAAAAAGGAGTCGGGGCGGCGCATGACGAAGAGACCTGCCCGCAAAAAATGTCAGGATACTTAATACTACTTTGTTAACTTAAAATAAAGCCGCGTAGCGGCGATAGCTTTTTGCCAGGGGCGTTAGCCCCTGGTCAAAATGGGCGCTGGTTTAAGCTGCGTAGCAGCGACACAGAGCCTTTTGGGTAGGGCCAGCGACACAGTTTTTGATAAATGATTAAATTTAAGCATAAAAGAATAAAGACATGAAAAAAAGACATTAAGCCGAAGGGGCCTGCACCGGTACGCAGAACGTTATGGCCCCTTATTCAAAGTGTATCGCCATAGCCATACAGAGAAAGCCAAACATTATCTTGAGGGCTTATTCCATGAGGGGAAGCACAATATAGAGCGGATGAACGAGCGAATCGAAGAAAGCGATTATCAACAGTTGCAGTATTTTATCAGTGAATCGCCTTGGGATCACAAACCGGTGCTGAGTGCAGTACGCCGAGACTTGAGCCAGTCGTTTGAAGGGCGGGCCGAGCTGAAAGGGCTGATTTTAGACGAGGCTGGCCACCTTAAGAGCGGCAAGGAATCGGCAGGGGTTGCCCGCCAATACCTGGGCAGCGTAGGCAAAGTAGACAATGGACAGGTGGCTGTGCTGGCGGCCCTGAGCCAAGGAGATGACGTAGGCATGGTAAATTGCCGGCTGTATTTGCCCAAGGAATGGACATCAGACAAGAAAAGGTGTAAAAAAGCAGGTATCCCCAAAGGGGAACAAGTTTATAGGACTAAGCCGGAATTGGCCCTGGAAATGATCCAGGAGATGGAAGGAGAGGTAAGCTATGATTGGGTTGGCGGGGATACCATCTATGGAAACAGCCCAACTTTACGCTATGGCCTACAAGAGCTGCAGCAGCTCTTTGTGATGGACACCTCGGAAGAGCAGTTGGTGTATTTAGGACACCCACAGCCCTACATCCCCCCTTCCAAACCCGGAAGGGGGCGCAAGAAAACCAGCCAGGCAAGCGATGTAAAACCCCTGAAAACTAAAGAGCTGCTGCTTACGCTGCCCGGCGAGCAATGGAAAACTTATACCATCCGCCAAGGCACAAAGGGGCCCATCACCCGGCAGGTGGTTGTGCTGGAGGTGTATATATGGAAAGCTAAACGGCCCAATACAGATAAGGTGGAACGCCTGCGCTTGATTATAAGCCGCAATGTGGACGGAAGCGAGGTGAAGTATAGTTTGACTAACGATGTCAGCTTACCCCAGCAGCGCCTGTCAGACTGGGGCGCCTTGTACCGGCAGATGCAGCGCTATTGGGTAGAGAGAGGTATCCAGGATTGCAAGGACACCCTGGGGATGACGGATTACCAGGTCAGGGGGTGGAGAGCCTGGCATCACCATATGGCCCTGACTATCATGGCTCTACATTATATCCTGGAGCAGAAGGTACTCCATCAAGAAGAGGTGCCCCTGCTCTCTTGTCCGGATATCAAGTTTTATCTGGCATCAACCTTGCCCCGCAAAGCCGACTCTCAAAGAGCCACTTGGGGCCTGATCCAAAAGAGGCATGAGCAGCGCCTGG
>JAGFJD010000413.1 GCA_024102975.1 Phaeodactylibacter sp.
CGCACCACCTGAAGGTGGTACGTCCGGGCTGTCAATCCTGTCTGGGAAACGCACCACCTGAAGGTGGTACGTCCGGGCTGTCAATCCTGTCTGGGAAACGCACCACCTGAAGGTGGTACGTCCGAGCTGTCAATCCTGTCTGGGAAACGCACCACCTGAAGGTGGTACGTCCTAGAATTTAAAGTCCACCCGTGCTGTCAGGTTGCGCGGCGCTTCCAGGAGGGCGGGCCGGGTCGCGTATTCGGCATTAAAGGTATTGTTCAGCAATATGGTCAGGCGCACGCCGTTGGCGAAATTGTAGCCCGACCGCAGGTTGAGCACGGAAAAGCCGTTGTTGTGCTCATCCCGGAAGCCCCTTACGCCGGGCAGGAAGAAATCCACCTCGAAGAGGGCGTCGATGGCCACCATGTGGCTGTTATAGAAGACTTCCGTGCCCAGGAAAAAGCCTTTGTAGTTGGCCTCCAGGTCAAATTTGAACAGGTGTTGGGAGCGGTATTTCAGGATATTCTGATCCGGTTCGGAAGAGCTGATGGCATTCTGGTAAGCCAGGGTCGTTTCTTCGGCGGTGGAGTCGAACTGTTCGAACCGGGGGTCGATGTAGGTATAGCCGGTGAGCAGGCTTACCGGGACGCCCAGTATTTCTCCCCGGCCGGCGATGGTCGCTTCGAAACCCTGAATTTTTGTGTCGCCAATGTTGTAAGACCGGAACCCTCCCTGGACGAAGTTGAACTCGATCATGTTCTGGTACCGGGAGGTAAAGCCCGCCAGGTCGACGAATCCCTCGAATCCGTTGAAGCGGAACCCCTGCTTGATGCCCAGCTCGGCGCTCCAGCCCGTTTCCGACCCCAGGTCCGGGTTAGGCAGCACCCGGATGACGCCGGCGTTGGTGACGATGAACTTCTCTGCCACCGTAGGGTAGCGGTAGCCCTGCCCCCAGGACGCCCGCAGGTAAGAGGCCTGCCCGACGCGGTAATTGGCCCCCAGGCGGAACACCGGCTTGGACTCCTGCTCTTCCGATGGCGGCACCGTATCCCGGATGACGCCGTAGACGAAGCCCGGGTTGGACAGCAGGTTGTTCTCGTACCGGAATCCCCCGCTGAGGTTGAGCCGGTCCAGGAACTTTTTTTCCAGCTGGACATAGCCGGCGATATTCCGGGAAGTGAAGGTCGTATCTCCGTACAGCTCTGCGGAAATATTGGTGCCGGAGAAAACGATCCCGCTGGTGATCACCAGCTCGGCAGCCTTGATCTGGCGTTGGAACTGGTATTCTCCGTAGTACATGTCCGAGGCGTTGGATTGGTCGAGGTTGTTGTCGTTGTCGACATTATAAAACCGGCCCTGCAGGCGGTGCCGGTTGCCGCCTTTGTCATAGTAGTTGATAAAGGGGTCGATGTTGTATCGGGTGCGTTTGCGGTCGGACAGGGTGTTGGCTGCACCGACATAGGCCATCGTATCCGAGGCCCAGTAGAGGAAGGCGGCCGATCTCCCCACGTTGAAGTTCCCGTTCAGGCCGATGGTCAGCCGGTCCGTTGCGCGGTAGCGGGTGCTGAAATTGGCGCGGCCGAAATTCCGGTAGGTATCTTTGTTGTAATCTTCTTCCCGGAGAAAGTATCCCCCCACCACCAGGTCGAGCTTGCCGATCTTGCGGCGGTGCGACAGGCTGGAGCCGAAGGTAAAGGGCGAGATGTCCCACCATTTCAGGCGCTTGTCGTTGGGCGCCATGTAATGCGTGTACCAGGTGGCCAGTTCCGTTTCCGGCTTGGCCTTGGGATAGGCTGTGCGGACGTTGATGATGCCGTTCAGGGCCGAGGAGCCGTACAAGGCGGAAGCCGCCCCTTTGACCACTTCCACCTGGGCGATGTTCTCGACCGGCACGTCGTCCCAGTTGGGGAAGCCGGCGTCGGCAGTCAGGATGGGCATGTCGTCTACCATCAGCAGGACCCTGCTGCCGGCGCCCTGGGCATACCCCGACCCGCCCCGGATGTTGGCCTGGCCGTCGATGATGGTCACCCCGGGGATCTTCTCCAGGGCTTCGTCGATGGTCACTTTGCCGGTGCTCTTGACCAGGTCAGGACGGAGAACTTCCAGAGAAACAGTGACCTCGCTCAGCGGCTTTTCGAACTTGCCGCTGGTGACGGTTGCCGTCTGCAGGATTGCCGCTTCGACTTCCAGGAAGGCGTCCACTTTCATCTCCTGCCCGGCTTCCAGCGTAAAGGATCTATTAAAAGGTTGGTATCCGACATAACTAACGGCCAGCTCGTGCCTGCCTGGTTCCAGCTCCAGGCGGTAGGTCCCATCGATGTCCGTAACGACGCCGGCTGCGCCCGAGCGGACGGTAGCGGCGATCAGGGGTTCGCCGGTGCCGCCGTCAACGACTTTGCCGCTGACCGATGCCTTTTGTGCTTTTGCCGTTTGAATACCGAGGGCCAGAAAGCAAAGGAAAGTAATTACTCTGCTCATATGTAGTGTTTTGCGTTTGTGAAGACATATATTGTACACAGGCCCATAGAGCAATTCAGAGGGGCGAAATTAGAATAAAATATGGGTTATCAGATAAAATTAGCAGAAATTGTAATATTCACGATGAATATGTACGGACATTTTTTTACTTTTGCACCTGCCCTTTTTTTATTTTTGTCTCCACACTTTTAACACCTTATCCGGTAAGTAATTCTTAACCAATAACTTCGCGATTCTTCCGCAGCGAAGAACGAACGGCAAACGCTCTGTTTTGCCGGGGTTTTACATGACATCACCATTAAATTTTGTTACTATGAAGAAAGTCATACTCCTCTTTTTGGGATGGATAACCTGGAGCGTTGCAGACGCTCAGGAAACGACCTGCGAGCCCAATCAGGCCGTTCCGGACTCTGTAGTGGTGGCGCCTCTGCCGCAGTCCCCAACCCGCCCGGGTGGCGGAATCGCGGACACGGCCTGCGCCAATGAGTACTACCGTTATGTCTTTACTTTCAACATCCCGGAGACGTACGATTACCTGGGAAATATGGTGCCGCTCCAGAATGTGAGCATCGCTCCGGACGGTGCGGTGGTCAACATGCCCGCTTCCTTCGATTACGTTTGCAACCCGCCCAATTGCGTATTCAACCCGCTAACCAAGGGATGCGTGGTCATTTTCGGCACGCCGGCGCCGGGCGATGTTGGCGTTCATGACCTCAAGGTCGACGTCGACGTTGCCCTGAACGTAGGCTTTCCGTTCACCCTCCCGCTGGCGCTTCCCGACGACCTGGAGGCCAACAGCCATTACTACCTGATTGTCAAGCCCGAGGGCTCTGCCAATTGCTTCTCCCTGGATGCCTACGAGAGCTTCGCCTCCAAATTCCGAATCCAGAACCTGCCCAACCCCACCAGCGGCTGGACGCAGATACAGGTCAGCGCCGAAACCGGCGGCACCTTCGACTTTTTCGTCAGCGACCTGCTCGGCCAGCGCCTCCACCGGGAACGGGTAACGATACTGCCCGGAGAGAACACCATCGACTTCGACGGCAGCCACCTGCCCAACGGCATGTACCTGTACAGCCTGAGCAACGGCAGAGAAATGGTGACCCGCCGGATGGCCATTTCCCGTCAGTAGGGAGCGGTCATCACGGACCGGTGCCGTGAGCAGTTATCGGTTGTTTGTTGTTTGTCCGGAGGTCCCCTGGGTTCCCGAACAAACAACAAACAACGGACAAAAGACAACAGACAACAGGCACCCCCCACTCAGCAACTGTCTCCAAAATTTAATCCCTTCTGATTCTTGGAGCGAGGCCGTTGCGGCACCCTGCAACATTAAGGCTTCGCTCCTGCACCCTGAGCAGAGGGAGCGCAACTCCCGCGCAGTTATTAGCCGGAGCAAAGCCGGGCAGGGATGACAGGCTGCCGGTTATTGGTTATTGGCTTGCGGTTCCCGCCAATAACTTATACTGGCGAACGCGTGGTTTTGTCAGGAGCAAAACCAGCGATGTCAGTATAATAACCAATAACCCAAACAACCCTCCCTCCGCTCTCCGCCATTCTAAAAACGATGCCTATGTTAAAATACTACTTTTTCCTATTGCTGGCCACCGCCGCCTTCGGGCTGCAGGCGCAGTCGGGCTGCCCGGGTTGCCTGGTGGAATTGCCGGCCGGTTTGCCGGAGGATACGATCTATCTCAGCAACGCCGCCGACGGGCAGGCCGGCGTTTATTACGACTCGGACCTCAGCTTCCGCATGCCCAAAACCACGACGCCGGTCAACGCCAGCGACCCGGATACGCCGCCCGGGCTGGGCATCAGCCAGATCACCATCACCTCTGTTTCCAACCTGCCGCCCGGGCTGGCCTGGGAGGCGAGCCAAACCGTTTTTGACGTTTCACAGGAGACGGACGGGTGCGTGAAGTTCTGTGGCGTGCCGCTCATCCCCGGACTCTACGACGTAGAGGTGGTGGTCAGTGCCGAGGTGTTGTTCCTGACCCGGGTTTCTTCCTTTTCTATTCCCATCCTCATCCTGCCCGGAACCAGCGTTACCGACGGGTTCACGCTGGCCAACAACAGCGGCTGCGGCAGCGTGACGGCCAGCTTTGCCAATAATATACCATCGGGCGGCAACGCCGGGTATTCCTACCTCTGGGATTTCGGGAACGGCAATATGTCCCTGGCTGAAAACCCCGGGCCGCAGGAATACGACGAACCCGGCGAATACGAGGTCAGCTATCAGGCGGTCATCGATACCTTCGGTTATCTGCTCACCGAGGTCGTTGTGGAAAGTGTGGGCTGCACCGATCTGTTCAACAACGCCCCCGACCTCCGCATCGAAGTCTGGGATCCGGCCGGGGAACGCATTTTCGAAAGCCTGCACATCGATAATGCCCAGACGCCGGTCAATTTTATCGTCAACCTCTTTCTCGGCGAGGGCGATTACCTGCTCCGGGTGATGGATGAAGACAGTGGCATTCAGGGCGGCGACGACGAATGCGGCGCCATCAACTTCAACCGCTTTTCCGATGGTTCGTTCACCAACGGAAGCCTCCAGGCCAGGCTGAATATTTTCCATCCCGTAGACACCGTGCGCTCCGCAGATACCGTCCGGGTGTACGAACAACCGGAAGCCCCCTTGCTGTCGGGCCATGGCCCGGCGGCCCTTTGCGAAGAGGACGCCTACCAATTCACGGTGACCAACGGTTATACTTCCGGGTTGCAATGGTATCAGGACAGCCTGCCGCTGGCCGGGGTAGACGGGCCCGGGTTCGCCGCCACATCCAGCGGCGATTATTGGGTGACATATACCAATCCGGATGGCTGCAGCGCCACCTCCGGGGTGGTCAGCTTGTTTTTCAACGCGCTGCCGGCGCCGCCCGTCTTCCAGAACATCGAGAACCTGCTCGTCCTGTACGACCCGTCAGTCCTGCCGGAAAACTATTCCCTGCAGTGGTACCTGGATGGCAACCTGATCGAAGGCGCCACGGACCAGGAGTATTGCATCGAAAAATCAGGCGCTTACCGCCTGGAGGCCGTGGATGAAGATACGGGTTGCCGGAGCAGCTACCAGCTTCAGGCCGCTTACAATCCGGCCTTCCCGGATTGCCTGACAACCGGAACCGATGAACAATGGCTGGAGGGCTTCACGGCCTTTCCCAACCCCGCCGGCAGTATCCTCCACCTGGAGGGGCCGGCGGCGGGCGAAGCGATACGGCTCGTTTTGTACAATGCTCAGGGGCAAGCCCTGCAGCGCCGGCAAAGCTGGCCGAACGGAGGTGCTTACCGCGAAACACTCATCCTGGACGGATACCCGGCCGGCCTGTACATCCTGGAGGCCCGAGTGGGCAGCCGTATGGCTCATTTTAAAGTTTTTAAACAGTAAATACTGTTAGCCAGATTGAAAAATATTAGAAAAATACTATATTGAGCCTCGTTTTCCAGGCACGGGAACTGGCCCGGGTGCAATCGGAATGAAGATATAAGCCGGCATTTCGGCTTGTTGCGGACTTGCCGGCGTTACTGGTCCCTTTTTGTACATGCGGCTTTTGTACTTCAAAAGCCGCATGTTTGTTCCGGCCCGGGGCTTCGCTCGGGCTGTACGGCACCTGCCCGGCCGCCATTTTGGCACAAAATGTGCAGGTATAAAAAATAAATTTTAGTTTTGCATCCGTATTGACTACGGAGCTGGATACAGGCCCGGTGCCTGGAAATCGTTGCCATAATCCCATCTGAACTGCAGACAGCGAATGCTTAGTTTTTACGAACGAAAAGAATTATGACTGCTCAGATCGAGAAAAGGGAAATTGGTAACCTCGTTTTAGAGAACATCCCTGACATTCCTGAAGCCCTCAATGAAAGGCTGACCCATTACCACAATACCCGCGACGCGCATCTGGTCGATTGGCTGAACAAGGGAGGCGGCTTGCTGATCAGCACCCGCTTTGGCGAATCCGCCCAGCTGCACATTGTAGAAACCCCCGGCGCTACGCGGCAGCAGGCGACGTTTTTTTCCGAGCCGGTCTTCAGCGCGAGTGTCTGCCCGGCACCCGGGGCTAACGGTTTCCTTTTCGCCAAAGATGTAGGCGGTAATGAAAATTACCAGCTCTATTACTTCAACCTGGATTCCGGCCGCTACCACATGCTGACGGACGGCGTTTCCAAACATGGCAGCGGCCTTTGGAACCGGCAGGGCACAGCCATCGTGTACAACAGTACCAAAGGCAACCACATTGACCATGGCCTGTACCTCTATTCTTTTGGGGAAGTGCCCGGCGAACGCCTCATCTTCGAGGGCGAGGGCTACTGGTATCCCATCGACTGGTCGCCCAATGGCCGGGAACTCACCGTGATCAATTACCGGTCGATCAACGAGAGCTTTTTATACCGGCTGGACATCCATAGCGGGGAGGCCTGCCCGGTTCACGCCCGGCCCAATGTCGCCTGCCGCGGCGGATTCTGGAATGCCGACGGCACGGAGATATTCTATGCTTCCGACGAATTTTCGGAGTGCCGCCAGCTGATCCGCTACTGCCCGGAGGACGGCCGGAAAGAAGTCGTGGCTGCCGGCCTGCCCTGGGAGGTGGAAGCCATGCGCTTTTCTCCCGGCGGCCAGCACCTGGCCTTCGTGCTGAACGACAACGGCATTTCCCGCCTGTACTTCCTGGATGTCGCCTCGGGCGAATACAAACCTTTTACAGGGCTCCCGGACGGCATCATCAGTTCCCTGCATTGGCGCCCGGACGGCAAACAGCTGGGCATCACCATCGATACGCCTCATGCCCCGGCCGACGTGTATACGGTCAACCTGCAGGATTCCACAGCTTGCCGGTGGACGTACAGCGAGGTGGGCGGCCTGGACTCCCGGCTGTTCATCAAGCCGAGCCTGGTCCACTATCCTTCTTTTGACTTCGTTGGCAGCAAGCGGCGCACCATTCCAGCTTTCTATTTCAAGCCCACTAAGGGAAAGGGCCCGTTTCCCGTGCTGATCTATATACATGGCGGCCCGGAAAGCCAGTACCGGCCGGGATTCTCGCCGATCATCCAGTATTACCTCAACGAGCTCGGCATCGCGGTCATCGCGCCGAATGTCCGGGGTTCTTCCGGGTACGGCAAAAATTTCCTCAAGCTGGATAATGGGTATAAACGAGAAGACTCAGTAAGGGACATCGGGAAGTTGCTCGATTGGGTGGAGGCCCAACCGGAGCTGGACCATTCCCGGGTGGCGGTCATGGGCGGTTCTTACGGCGGTTACATGGTCTTGTCTTCCATGGCCCACTTCAACAACCGCCTGCGTTGCGGGATAGATATTGTCGGCATCAGCAACTTCGTGACTTTTCTGAAAAATACGAAATCCTACCGCCGCAACCTGCGCCGGGTGGAATATGGCGATGAGCGCGACCCCCGCATGCGCCGCCACCTGGAGCGCATCTCCCCGACGGCCAATGCCCACAAGATCACCAAGCCCATGCTCATCGTCCAGGGCCTGAACGACCCGCGGGTGCCGGCCAGCGAAGCCGAACAGATGCTTCACGCCATCCGCAAGAACGGCGGAGAGGCCTGGTACCTGCTGGCCAAAGACGAAGGCCACGGCTTCCGGAAAAAGTCCAACCGGGATTATTACAACAAGGCGGTCATCCTCTTTTTGCAGCGGTATTTGTTGTAGCTAGTCCAGGTGCAGCACCATGAGCGGGATGTGGGTGCCCAGGGCCATCCTCTTGGTCTGGCTGCGGTGCAGCATGCTCTCCCAGATACTGCGGTGGCGGGTCACCATGACCGCCATTTCGGCGTTTTTTTCATCAGCGTAAGCACTCAGGCCTTCGGCGACGTCTTCATTTTCCACTTCGGCAACATCGAAGGCGAAGTCCGGCTCCCCGTCTTTGAACAGTTCCTGAAAGATTTCCTCTTTAGCCTTGGCAAATTCGACGGGGATATCCTTTTTTCTTTTGACGTGGACGAAGTGGACATGCGCTTTAAAGTGCCGGTTGAATTCCGCCAGTTTCTCGATCATTTCCTTATCGGCCGATTCGTAGTTGCTGGCATAGACGATATGCCGGATAGGCCGGAACCGGGCATCGTGCGGCACCAGCAGCACCGGGCAATAGGCCCGCTGGGAAACGCTGGAGGAGACGCTGCCGAAGATTTTTTCCAGCACGCCGCTCTGGCCGGTAGTGCCCATTACGACCAGGCCGTAGTCTTCCGACGCCTGGGTAAGTTCGTCTCCGGGAAATCCGACCAGGACGTCCGGGGAGACGGGGCAGGGGAGGGCCCCGGCCTCTTTGGTGCTTTCTTCCACAAAAGTGTTAAGCATTTCCCGGCGGCTCTCCATGAGTTGGGCGACGGGGGGGATAAAATCCGCTTCGCCGGCCGTTTCCGGCAGGAAGACGTGCACGACGTCGATGGATGCCGCCTCCAGGGCGCCGGCCAGCTGAAAGGCATAGTGTAAGGCATTTCGGGAGGTATTGGAAAAATCGGTAGGCACCAGGATCTTTTTCATAGGATTAGTTTTATGCAACCCTCAATATAGCAATGCTGCCGGAAAATTCCTATTCCCAGCAGCATTGCTTACTCCAAACATGCTCTAAAATGCAGTATCCCTGCCAAGCCCGGATTGATTTTTCTCATCAGGGAGGATGATATTTGTCAAAATATGGCCCACCCGGATCACCCGGGGGCGTCCAGCCCGTCAAACAGCGTGCCGGCCCGGCCCGGGGGCACCACTCCGATGTGGCGGTAGGCCCTTTCGGTGGCTTCCCGGCCCCGGGGTGTGCGCTGGATGTAGCCTTCCATGATGAGGAAAGGCTCGTGTACCTCCTCGATGGTGCCTGCCTCTTCGCCTACGGCGGTGGCGATGGTCGTGATGCCAACCGGCCCCCCTTTGAATTTGTGGATGATGGTAGACAGGATTTTGTTGTCCATCTCGTCCAGGCCGCCTTCGTCGACATTGAGGGCAGAGAGCCCGAAGTGGGCGATCTCTACGTCGATGGTGCCGTCGCCCTTGATCTGGGCAAAGTCGCGGATACGGCGCAGCAGGGCGTTGGCGATTCGCGGGGTGCCGCGGCTGCGGCGGGCGATCTCGGCGGCGCCCTCCTCGGTAATCGGCACTTTCAGGATGCCGGCGGAGCGTTTGATGATGCGTTCCAGCGTTTGGGCGTCGTAGTAATCCAGGTGGCAGTTGATGCCAAAGCGGGCGCGCATAGGTGCGGTGAGCAGGCCCATGCGGGTAGTGGCCCCCACCAGGGTGAAGGGGTTGAGCGTAATCTGGATGCTGCGGGCGTTGGGGCCGCTGTCGATCATGATGTCGATGCGGTAGTCTTCCATGGCGGAGTACAGGTATTCCTCGACCACCGTATTAAGGCGGTGGATTTCGTCGATGAACAGCACGTCCCCTTCTTCCAGGTTGGTCAGCAGGCCGGCCAGGTCGCCCGGTTTTTCCAGGACGGGGCCGGAGGACATCTTCAGGCCCGCCTCCAGCTCGAAAGCAATGATGTGAGAGAGGGTCGTTTTGCCCAGGCCCGGCGGGCCGTGCAGCAGGACGTGGTCCAGCGCCTCGCCCCGTTGTTTGGCCGCCTGGATGAAGACGTGCAGGTTCTCTACGATCTTCGGCTGCCCGCTGAAATCTTCCAGTGCTTTGGGGCGCAGGGACTTTTCTATCTGTTGCTCTTCGGCGCTCAGGCGTTCGTCGCCCGGGTCCAGATTCGGATTTTGCATAGTTTGTCCTTCATCGGTTCAGTTTTCCAAAGGTAAGGGGAATTTTCAGGAAAAGGCCTATATTCCTGTCCATGAAGGCACCAATCACCTGGACAGATACGCTGAAAATTCCAGCGCTCCTTCATCCGAAAAAATATAAATTCTTACATTTGTGCGGTTTTTGGGCCTTGCCCTGGAGGCAGTGGTGTGTTTTTCGTGTTTTTGTGTCCCGCCTGTCCAGCCGGGCAGGCTTCGTGGCGAAAAACGGCGTGTACCCTTTACCCTTGCATGACATAGAAAAAACAACAAATAAAACTGAAAAGTACAATGAGTGGAAGCAAAGTAACCATTGAAAATGGAAAGTTGATCGTTCCCGACGACCCCGTCATTCCCTACATCGAGGGCGACGGCATCGGCCCGGACATCTGGGCGGCATCCGAGCGCGTTTTTGACGCAGCCGTTGAAAAAGCCTACGGCGGCAAGCGCAAAATTCACTGGAAGGAAGTGCTGGCCGGGCAGAAAGCCTTTGACGCTACCGGCGAATGGCTCCCGGAGGACACCCTGCACGCCATCGAAGAATACCTGGTGGCTATCAAGGGGCCGCTGACGACGCCGGTCGGGGGCGGCATCCGCTCATTAAACGTGGCCCTGCGCCAGAAGCTCGACCTCTTTGCCTGTGTCCGCCCGGTGCGCTGGTTTACCGGCGTGCCTTCTCCGGTCAAGCGCCCCGACCAGATCGACATGGTCATTTTCCGGGAAAACACGGAAGACATCTACGCCGGCATCGAATACCTGCACGGCACGCCGGAGCTGGAAAAACTGAAGAACTTCCTGGTCGGCGAAATGGGTGTTACCCAGATCCGCTTCCCGGACACCGTTTCCCTTGGCATAAAGCCTGTATCCGTGGAAGGCACGGAGCGGTTGGTGAAATCGGCTATCGATTATGCGCTCGACAACGGCCTGCCTTCGGTCACCCTCGTCCATAAGGGCAATATCATGAAGTTCACCGAGGGCAAGTTCAAAGAGTGGGGCTACGAAGTGGCCGAGCGGGAATACGGCGACAAGGTCTTCACCTGGGCTCAGTACGACCGCATCGCTGCCGACGAGGGCCGGGAAGCCGCCAACAACGCCCAAAAGAAAGCCCTGGATAACGGCGCCCTGCTGGTCAAAGACGCCATCGCCGACGCTTTCCTTCAGCAGATCCTTACCCGCCCGGCAGAGTACTCCGTCATTGCCACCCTGAACCTGAACGGCGATTACATCTCCGACGCTCTGGCCGCGCAGGTAGGCGGCATCGGCATCGCCCCCGGCGCCAACATCAACTATACTACCGGCCGGGCCATCTTCGAAGCCACGCACGGCACTGCGCCCAAGTACGCCGGCCTGGATAAGGTGAATCCCAGTTCGGTGATCCTCTCCGGCGAAATGATGTTCCGCTACATGGGCTGGAAAGAAGCTGCCGACCTGGTCATCAAAGGCGTGGAAGGCGCCATCTCTAAAAAACGGGTGACCTACGACTTCCACCGCCTGATGGAAGGGGCTACCCTGTTGAAATGTTCAGAGTTCGGCTCTGAGATTATTGGCAATATGTAACTTGACGCGAGGTTTGAGGTTAGGGCTTAGGGCAGGAGGCGGCGGGTGCAATCCCGGTATTTTCCGGCAGGTATGCCTTATGCCTGGCACCCGCCCACACTACTGGACAAAATGGTTTTGGACATACAGCGCACTGAGTCCAACACAGAGGTACGCAAAGTTTTACCGTTGATAATCAAGCCTTTGTGTGGCTCTGTGGGGTATCATTCTGACGTTGGACAGCCCGGTGGAGCTTCGTACATCCCCGAATCGAGTTCAGGGAAGGCTGTACACAACCCAGGTCTGCCGCGGGACTCGTACACCGTACACAGCCCCGGCAACCTCTGTCCAACGTTAGAATGGTAGCCGGCTCTGGGGCCTCCCGGCGTACTCTGTGTCCAAAAAAAATGTCCGGCAGTTCAGGGCGTTATCCTAAACCAATCTACATCCACATACCCCCCGTCGTTCATCCGTTCCCGGCGGGAGCAGAAGAGCCCCACTTTGGCGCCGATCCATTTGCCTTCCCGCGCCGCAAAGGGCTTGCCGAAGGTGGTGAATTTCTTTCCGTCCAGGCTGAAGGCAAAGCGGCACAGGCCGCCTTCAGCGACTTTAACCTGCAGGTATACCGTATTCTCCCCAACCGGTGCTTTGTCAACCACCAGCTCGGCCTTGCCGTTTTCCGCATCTTCGCAAACAGCCTGGGACAGGAATAGCCGCCCGGCTTCCCGTTCCAGGGCCAGGTAGGCATAGTCTCTGCCCATGACGATCAGGCCGGTTTTCTCGCCGTCGAAATGGTGGGAAAACGTCACTTTAGCGGTGGCGGCAAATTCGGGCGCCGGCATTTTCTGGAGCAGGAGGTTAGGCGCGTCCCAGAGGTTTTTAGCGCCTTCTTTTTGCACCACCGGATTCATGCGCAGGAAGCCGCCGGTATTGGCAAATGCCCAGGCAGGTTCCGGGTTGGCGTGCCACTGCCATTGCCTGCCCAGTTCGGGGGCGTCGAATTCGTCGGAAGTTTGCGGCGTTTTGGTTGGATACGTTTTGCCAACGTTAGGTTTCTTCCATTCCGTCACCGGCTCGCCGGTGCCGTTGCCGTCTGCATCTTCGCCGATGACGATCCAGTCGTCTTTCCATTGGGCGGGTTGCAGGTGGACGATGCGCCCGTAGGGCTGTTTCTCCTGGAAGTGGAGGAACCAGCTTTCGCCATTTTCCAGTTCTACCCAGGCACCCTGGTGTGGGCCGTTGATTTCGGTTTTGCCCTGATGCAGGACGATGCGGTCTTCGTAGGGCCCGTAGATGTTCTTCGAGCGCAGCACCGTCTGCCAGCCGGTGGGTACGCCGCCGCCGGGAGCGAAGATGTAATAGTATCCGTTGCGTTTGTATAGTTTGGGGCCTTCGATGGTGGGGTGGGCGTCGTGGCCGTCAAAGACGAGCACGCCGTCGTCCAGCAGTTTTTTGCCGTCGGGCGACATGCGGTTGATCACCAGGATGCTCTTGATGCCTGCCCTGCTGCCGGCGAAGGCGTGGACGAGGTAGGCCTTGCCGTCGTCGTCCCATAGCGGGCAGGGGTCGATCCAGCCTTTGGCGGCCTGCACCAGGTGGGGGCCTTCCCAGGTGCCTCTGGGATCCTGTGTTTTACACATGTATATCCCAAAGTCAGGGTCGCCGTAGTAGACGTAGAACCAACCGTCGTGATAGCGGATAGACGGTGCCCAGACGCCGTTGCCGTGCTGCGGCTTGTCGAAGACATCAAGGGGCGGCTGGCGGGTGAAGATGTGGTTGACGATCTCCCAGTTGACCAGGTCTTTGGAGTGCAGCACCGGCAGGGCCGGCACGCAGTTGAAGCTGGAGGAAACCATGTAGAAATCATCGCCGGCGCGGACAGCGTCCGGGTCGGAATAATCGGCAAAGATGATGGGGTTCCTGTATTTGCTGTCGCTTAGGTTGGGGTTCCAGGCCTGAGCGTGGGTATAGTTCAGGAGGAAATAAAGGAAAAGGAGAAAACAGAATTTCAGTCGAGCCATTGGCATTCCTTTTTGATTTTGCAAAACGTGCTCTTGGCGCCGCACGGGCGGTTCATGCCAAAGTTAGCGCATGGCTTACGGACAGCCTATTCAATTATTATCAAAAGGAGTGCAGGAATAACCGGTGCGCACCAGTTATCCTTTTTTCAACGCTTCGAAGTTGAGGATATCCATGTAATCCCATTCCCGGTAGGCGAGCATATATACTTTCTCCCTGGTGCCGAGGTCGACCAGTTCCTGGCCGAACCGCAGGGCAGCGAAAATCGGGACCAATTGCAGCTTTTTGTATTCCGGGAACAGCTGGCGGAAACGCGGGAGGACGTTGTTTTTGAACGCCAGCAGCTTTTCTTCGTTGGGGCTCATTTTAGAATCAACCAGGTATACGGAGGTATCGGTAACGGCAACGACGTCGAATTCGCCTTTGATGCCTTTTTGCTTAATATGCTTCCTGCGGTTGGCCATGATGTCCAGTACTTCCTCCCGGAAGTACTTTTCAATGGCTGGCCCCACTGCCGGAGCGACGATGTCTTCCACTAACGTGCCCATCTTGTTGGCAAGCTCGCCCCACTGCTTGTTCATGTTGCGCCGATCCTTCCGCATCTCGTCCTTGAAGTCTTTCATCTCGTCCTTGAAGTCTTTCATCTCGTCTTTGAAGTCTTTCATCTCGTCCTTGAAGTCCTTCATCTCGTCTTTGAAGTCCTTCATCTCGTCTTTGAATACAAGCATTTCCCGTTCCAGGCGGTGCAGGGACCGGTTGGTTTGGATGATGAACTCGGCGAGGGCCGATTCGACGATGTTTAAGCGTTCTTCCACCTGATTCATAGGTTTACGGTTTTGTAAGATACAGCAATCCCGGCCAATAGTAAAACCGGATGAGAAAAAGTTGGTTTGCTTGCAAGCGGTAGCACGCGATAGATTGAGCGTCGTAGGCACAATTTAGAAAATGTATTTGTTTGAAACAAGTTTTGGGTTGATTTTTTTGATATAACCTTATTTTTATAATTTTTACTAATGGTTTTGCTTTTGGGTTATACGCCAGTAGAGTAAAAGTTCAAGCGGAAGCGGAGGTGTGGACAGGGGGGCAAAAGAGGGCAGGGTTAACAGGATGTAGCGAATAGCGCATATATCCTGAAAACCCCTGCCGGCCTTGCTGCGCCAGCCTCTGGCCGACGCAGCAAGGCCGGCCAGGAGGTGTTCAAAATGCTGTGCCTGCGGGGTTTGAAACACGCAGGGGGCCAAGAGGTATTCCTGTGTCGGCCTGTTAATTACCAGAACACATAGTACAAAACTGCTAAAATCGTGCAGATCACCGCCACGCTGATGTTAAAGGCCCGGCCGGTGCGGAACAATTCCCGGGAAAGCACGATCCCCTTTTCGTGGGGGGCGCCCTTGTTTTCCTGGTAGCTGATGGCCACCATGATGGCCATAGTGCCCAGCCACGTCCAGAGCATCTGGTTCAGGAACGGAAGGTTCAGGAAGAAGGGGCTATCCGACCAGCCGTTGGGGGCTACTTTGAAATACAGGGCGATGGGGATGGACAGCAGCGCGCCCCAGATGGCGGCTCTGTTGGTCGTTTGCCTCCAGAACAAGCCCAGCATGAAAACCGCCAGGATGCCCGGGCTGACGATGCCGGTATATTCCTGGATGTACTGGAAGACCTGCCCGAGGTTCTTAAGCTGCGGGGCAATCAGCACGGCGATCAGCAGCGCAACGCCTGCCGAGGCCCGGCCTACGGTAACCAGTTGTTTTTCCGAGGCTTGTTTATTGACGTAAGGCTTATAAATATCCATAGTGAAAATAGTGGCCGTGGAATTCAGCATGGACGCCAGGGAGGAGACAATGGCGGCGGACAGGGCAGCCAGCACCAGTCCCTTCAGGCCGGCGGGTATGAAACTGCTGATCAGCCAGGGCGCGGCGTTGTCGTTGATGATATTTCCGCTGGGGCCGATAAATGAAGGGTCAGCTGTCGTTGCATCCACGACTCCTTCCGGGGAAGAGTTAAGCACGAAGGCGACGATGCCGGGGATGACTACGATCAGGGGGATCAACAGCTTCAGGAAGGCAGCAAAGGCAATGCCGCGCTGCGATTCCTTCAGGGATTTGGCCGCCAGGGTGCGCTGGATGATGTATTGGTTGAAGCCCCAGTAGTAGAGGTTGGCCACCCACAGGCCGCCGATCAGCACGGTCAGGCCGGGCAGGTCCAGCCAGGCGTCCCGGCCGTCCGGCGTGAGAATCTCTCCTTTTTCCAGGATCATGGAGAATTTTTCGGGCACCTGTTCGTATATGGCCTTCATGCCGGCGATCACGCCGCCGTCGGGCGAAACGTGCGTCAGGGCAATATACGTGGTGATCAGGCCGCCGGCGATGAGGAGGACGACCTGAATGACGTCCGTCCAGGCCACCGCCGCCAGGCCGCCCCACAGGGAATAAACGGCGGCGAACAACGCCAGGCCGATGATGCAGGTCAGTAGGATGGAGCCGTCCCCAACGCCGATGATGGTGTCCAGGGCCGTTGCGCCCAAATACAGTACCGAGGTAAGGTTGACAAAAATGTACAGGCCGATCCAGAAGACGGCCAAAATAGTCTTCAGTTGTTCGCTGTAGCGTTTTTCCACGAACTCCGGGATGGTATACAGCTGCTTCTCGATGAAGATGGGCAGGAAGAATTTCCCTACGATGAGCAGCGTCAGGGCCGCCATCCATTCGTAGGAGGCGATGGCCAGTCCGATGGCGAACCCGGAGCCGGACATGCCGATGAACTGCTCGGCGGAGATGTTGGCGGCGATCAGGGAGGCGCCGATGGCCCACCACGGCAGCGACTTGCCGGCCAGGAAATAGTCTTCGGAAGTTTTTTCTCCTTTGCGGGTCACCCAGAAGGCGATGCTGATGATGGTCAGCCCGTAGGCGATAAAGATCAGGTAGTCAATCGTTGCGAATTTCATGGCTCGTCAAAGTTGGTTTTAATTCTTACCGTGAAAGGTAAGGAAAAAAGCTTGTTCGTTTTCAATTCAGGGCGGTTCTTATTAAAAACACGACTGTTGAACTCCAGCGCGCCGAGTTCCTGGTATTCTTTTTGCCACAAATCCACTGCTTTTTCGATGGCTTTGGCGCTCATGTCCGGCAGGGTCAGCGAATGGTCGGGCGAGAAACACACCACTTTGCAGAGGCCGCGCTCCCCATAAGCTTTCAGCAGGCCGCTTTCAAAAAGGCTGTCGCTGCTGTCCGGCTTCAGGGCGGCAAAATCGTTGGTAAAGGCGAAGGTGTCTTAATAGGCCGGGTTTTGATGCCCGCCGGCTCGGATGTTGCCCGGGCAGAGATTGCATTGGGGGTCGTAGGAAGGGCGGGAAGGCCCGGCGGCCTTTTCCACTTTGCCCTGCCAGGGGCGCTTGGTGCGGTGCGGGGAAACCAGCACCCATTCTCCGGAGAGGCCCCAATATAGGTAAGTTTTGCTGCCTTCTTCGTGCCGGGGGTGTATCGGAGGCCGTTTTTTTGTGGCTTCGCAACTGAAGATGCTGAACTGATAAATTGGGACGTTCGCGAGCGTCAGGAAAAAGAGAAAGCCGGCACCAAAGCATTTCGGTACCGGCTTCCTTTATTTGAAGCCAGCTCCTAATAATTGTTAAGGGAGGTCATTTTTCCCTTATTCCAATCGCCTGTAAACAGTCGTCATGGAACGCTACTGTTTCACGGCCACCAATGGCTTGGCTACAATGCCCCTGGAAGTATGCGCTGCCACCATATACCAGCCTGGCGGGATGTCGTTGGATTCGAAGTCGATGACAATAGGAGTATCTGAAGCATTCAGGGCATCTAGTTGATAGCATGCCTGCCCAAGATAGTTGTAAACCACGAGCCTGGAAGGAACTTCAGCGAAGTGCTTCAGCACGACGTTCACCTTCCCGGAAGCAGGGTTGGGATAGAGGAGCAGCTCCGGCTCGGCGGCGGCTTCAGGCAGGATGCTTTGCGAAAGGATGCCTGCGCCTCCCGTTTCCAAGCTTCCGTTGCAGGCAACTGCAAAACAAGGGCCCAGGTAATCCCCATGCGCCAGGTGTGCCGGGACGGCGTTGGGGCTCACGCACAAAATATTGGCGTTTGCGGGGTTGCCCGGGGGTACGTGGCATATCGTCACTTTATTCCCATTGTTCCCGCACCGCCAATCGTCAGGCAACTCATCAATGCCGATCCATTCCGCGCAGTCCGGAACGGAGGTATCCCCATAAGTATCGATGCCGTCGTTGCCGCCCGGGCATTGGTCGCAGGCATCGCCGAACCCGTCGCAGTCGCTGTCCTCCTGGCCGGGATTAGGCGTGTCAGCACAGTTGTCGAAAAGGTCGGCGATGCCGTCGCTGTCCACGTCGTCAAAGATGGGGTCGCAGGGGTCGCCGAATCCGTCGCCGTCCAGGTCTGATTGGCCGGGGTTGTCCTGGAACGGGCAGTTGTCTATATCGCCGCAGATGCCGTCGCCGTCGATATCATTGAATGGATCGTCGGGGCAGTTGTCGCAGGCATCTCCGATGCCGTCGCCGTCGCTGTCTGTTTGGCTGCTGTTGGCCATGTAGGGGCAGTTGTCGTCGTTGCCGCAAATGCCGTCATTGTCGGTATCGTTTTCCGGGTCCAGAGGGCAGGGATCGCAGGCGTCGCCTGGGCCGTCGGTATCTGAATCAGCCTGATTCGGATTCATGATATCCGGGCAGTTATCTACATCGCTGCAAACCCCGTCCCCATCTACTCCCTCATGAGGGTCTAATGGGCAAGGATCACAAGCATCCCCCAGGCCGTCTCCGTCGGTGTCGGTTTGATCGGCATTGGCAATGTCGGGACAATTGTCAGAAATGCCGGCAATGCCATCTTCATCATTATCATCGCCGGCATCAAACGGGAAGGGATCGCATTCGTCGCCTTGTCCGTCGTTGTCGGAGTCGATTGAGAGATACGGGCAATTTTCATTGATTGTAACTTCAGAAGCTATCCAATTGGAATTCGTCCCTGAAAGAGACATGTTTTGCAGTGTGCCATTTAATCCGTTTGGAGATAGGTCAGCCAGCGTGACAAACCCGGCATTATTGCCACCTGCGACGCCTTGATTGAAATTGTAATAGGCAATTAACCCGCTCTCATTGCCGGTCAATTCACAATTCATGTTAGCTATTATCTCACATTGAGGAAGGGCGTGGTCCCAAATTCTCACTTCATCTATTGCTCCTGGCCAGGGGTCGGCTGCTCCGGAGCGGCCGCCTATATAAACAGGCCAGGAAAGGTCAGGGATACTGCCAGGGCTTGAACTTCTTTGGTCCACAATATCACCATTCTTGTAAAGCGTGGATATTTGGCCGTCGTAGGTTGCAGCGTAGTGCGTCCAAACACCAATGGGTAAAGGATTGGGGTCAACAAGAAAACAACCGGGCGCTAAAGCATGAAAGCCCATTTTCCCGTTTTCCGTTTGCATTGTCCATTCTTCTGTTGTTCCACCACAGCAATTCCGCTTTGTGGCGACCCCTCTGAACGCCCCTGCGTAATCGGGTTTGACCCACGCTTCAACTGTTATCACACCGGGGCTAAATAAGGGGTTGTCACCAATATAAACCCAGTCATTTGATCCATCAAAATGAAGCGCATTGTTTAAAAAATCTGGGGGGTCGCAAACTCCTTCATCCACCTGGCCATCTCCATCGTCATCTATACCATTGCAGATTTCCTCCACAAGGCAGGCTCCACATAGTTCTACCACAGAGGACGACCAGTTGCTCGCTGAACCGGACAAGGAGAAATTCACTAAAGTTCCATCAAGGCTGTTTGGCGAAAGATCTGACAGGGTGGCTGCGCTGTTGTTAGCCCCACCGGCTATGCCGTCTTCAAACAAATAATAAGCGCTTAACCCAGGTTCATTTCCGGTTAACCTGCAATTCATGGCGTTTGCAATCTGGGCTTCGGTGCGAACATAATCCCAGGCTCTCAACTCCGCCATGGCTCCTTCATAAAATCCTATGAGACTGCCGTTTTGAACCCTATACGCGCCCAAAATCATCGGCCTGTTGCTGTTGTGGATTGGCGTATAAGACCCGGTTAAAGACCCGGGCATTTCAGCACCGTTTACGTAGATTTCAGCACCGTTAAGAGAGTAGGTAACGGCTATATGTTGCCAGATTCCGGTTTGCACAACAGCATCGTCCGTACCATAACCAGATCCGTCGCCGCAAACGCCGTTCTCATCCCATACGAATTTGATTTTTCCATCCAGGATGTTAATGTAATAGGCAAATTGCCCACCGGCACACCACTCCTTAGTCAGAATGTTGAGCGCAGTGACCTGATCGGGTTTAATCCATGCTTCAAACGTGAGTTCAGTAGCAAAGTCTAAGGCAGGGTTATCTGGAATTTCTACATAATCGTTTATGCCATCAAAGTGAAGGGCTGTCGCCTGTACCGGCGCGGCATCCGGAACGACTGTTGCCCCCCCGATCACGTCGCCGTGAAAATTATTGCCTGAATAATCGCGTATATCATTAACGCCCGAATTGCCTTGCCCCAGGTTTTCTGTTTCATCAAACTTATAGTAGGCTACCAGGCCAGGTGGGTGGCAGTTGAAGCTCCTGGTATAATTGTCCTGGATTTCAGAAGCTGTCCGGGCGGTATTCCAAAGCCTGAATTCATCGATATTGCCATTAATAGGATATGGATCCGGGACATCGGATATAAATCTTCCAATGGTAGCGTGTACTTTGGCAAGGATATCATCTGCATAATAACCATTGTACGAGGAAACCCCAAAATTGCTTTGGGTGGTAACCTCGTGTAAACCGTCGATATAAAAGGACCAGGTTGATCCGTTACATACAACTGCATAATGATGCCATTCGCCGGTTACGTCGCCATTTTCAATGACTCCCTGCAGGGAATAATCATCTGTATATCCTCTCCAGTGCAAAGCCGATATTCTTTCATTGGACAGGCCTCCTGTATGGGTTCCATAAGTTATATTAAATCGTTGTCCGCCTGAGTTCACGGCTACCCCATCTGAAACTGCCCAAAGAGTAGATATGTCGGTCCGGTGGTCTAAATTCGATTTTAACCAAAATTCTATTGTGGCCGGCTGGCCATACATAAGGTATTGCACATGTTCGCTCAAATCGACATAATCGTCTACTCCATCCAACTGGAGCGAATTGTTAAATCCGGTTTGTGGGTCGCATATCGCTCCTTCATCTGCTTGCCCGTCACAATTATCATCTACCCCGTTGCAAAGTTCAGATGCCCCGGGGTATACATTAGGATTATCGTCATCGCAATCCCCCTGGCAAGCCAAAAAGCCATCGCCATCAACGTCGAGCCCGTCGTCGATTAAACCATTGCAGTTATCGTCTATGCCATTACATAGTTCAGGGCTGCCGGGGCTGAGCGATGGATTGTCATCATCACAATCTCCCTGGCATTCTGAAAACCCATCCCCATCATTGTCAATGTTGGAATCAGGATTGGAGAACAGCAAAGGCGTATTTGTTGACCTGATGGGGCCGCCATTCATGAAAACGCCATGATTGGCATTGCTGGTTTTATCGAAAACTATATTTCCAGCGTCTTCATTAAATGGATAATATGCAAATAAGCCCGGTTCACAACCCTGCAGTTCCTTGTTCATATCTGCTTGTATTTCTGCCTGGGTTCGTGCATGACTCCACAAACGTAAATCGTCGATAAAGCCATTGAACCTGGTGTGACTATATCCCAACCTTCCTGAAATTCTCCAACCTGCATAAGTTGGCAAATTGGGGTTGTTATCCACTGCAGTACCTGCCAACTCACCATTCAGGTACTTGTAATAAGTATTGCCTGACCTTACAAGAGCAACATGCACCCAAGTATCATTTGCAAAAAATCCAGTACATCCAAAAACATGTCCAGAAATGTTTCCATTGGGTTCACGATAGTCAAAACATACTCCAGCTGACGACGTGAGTATATTATATCGATCACGATCTTCACCAGGAAAGCCAGTCCAAAGTATAGATTGATCTTGGGAAGTATATTTCTTTACCCAAAACTCAAGCGTTGCATCACCTGGGTCGTGGAACAGGAATTTATTTGAAAATTGGATGTAATCTCCAGTGGGGCCTCCAATAAAGTCAAGGGCCTTGTTGTCGGACGGGCCGATACAGTCAATATATCCATCTCCATCTGAATCGGTGTCCGGTGTGCCGCAACCGCAAATACCCGGAGCTGTTTTATCCGGATCATTTGGACAACCATCATTACAGTTTGTGGCCCCGTCGCCATCTACATCGGGCCCTTCATCAATCTCTCCGTCGCAATCATTATCCAGCCCATCACACAGTTCGGTAGCGCCTGGATAAACGACCTGGCTTTCATCATCACAATCCCCTTCGCAAACCGAAACCCCATCACCGTCTTCATCCAGGCAAGCCTCGACGGTTAGGTTGACGGCCCTGACGTGTTCCGTTCCAGCCGAAACATTCTCAAAAAGGCATTCTCCCACATAGTTCCCCTCCGCAAGTGCATCGGCAGCTGCGGCCAGGCAGATTTCCACGTTAACAGACGCGCCTGCCCCCAATAAACCGTTGGAAGGCAAAGCCTCCATCCAAGGCGTGTCGCAGGATGCAGCCCAGTTCAAATCCGCAAGGCCGTCATTGGTTAAGGTGTAGGTTTGGCAGGAAGGGCTGAAAGGGCCGCCAGATGGGCCCTGGGCATTGAACGGGCCGTCTGGCATTATCGCCAGGTTGTCTGTAGCCACATTCAACGTAACCGGGATTTGGACTTCAGAGGCGTTGGGGTCATTGCTGGCAATCAGCAGTTCGCCCTGGTAAGCGCCATCGGCCAGGCCTGTGGCGTCGGCTGTAATATTAATGTTCATTGTTGTTTCTTGGGTAATACTGCCCAGGGTCGGAGCTATCCGAAGCCAAGTATCTTTGGTAGTTAGGCGTTGATAATAGGCTGGAGATAAAAGTGGGACATTAACAACATTCCCTATTGGGAAACCATTCACGGCGTAGCCATTTATACGTTGGCCAAAGCTTATCGGCTCAGGAGAAGTGCTGGCGTCATTCCAGTAAAACGTGATATTCCCCCCCTTCCATCCAACAGCAGCAATGTAATATTTACCAGGTGTCAGGAATTTTTGAAAAGAGTCAGACGAATAAAATCCTTTTCCAGTGCCCTGACGAGTAACAGTTTGGGTATGTACGCGCGTAAAGGGCCCATAACTGTTGTCCCCTTCTAATACTACGAAATTTAATTCTCTGGCACCGGTGAAATTCAGGTGAGATTCAATTTTAGTGAGGGTTGTCCATTCAGAAACGGAGTACACGTTTCCGCGATATCGATTCTCCCCATAGTTGAATTTTAGGCTACTTCCAGCCTGATCAACAAAAGGATCAGGCCCATTGAAAATGATTGAGCTAATGGCATAGTTCAAATCTGAACACAACGCAGAGGTATTATTAATGACAATAACTTCTGATGATGTTTCCCCAGGAGGGGCAAAAAGTTCAATGGGGTTGGAGGAAAGAGTTATTTCAGGCAATCCAGGGTAAAGATTTGGGTCATTATCGTTACAGTCGACATTGGCATTCCAGCCGTCGCCGTCATTGTCTTCACGAAATACTTTAACCCCCCAGCTATGGAAGGTGATATCGCCAAGTGGATTTGCATCAATTACAATTGCATCAACCACTCTTATGCCAACGTCATTGGATGCAGGGGTGTAAGTGAAACTTTCTCCACTGCCAACCAATTCCGCATCAAGATACCATTCAATAGTAAACGGATCGTTTTCCGGATCAGAAACTGTAACACTAAATGTTTCTGAATTGCCCACGAAAATTTCAGGATCAATACTAGGAGAAGAGCCATTTATTATTGGAGGATCGTTAACATTTGTGACATCTAAAATAGCATAATCTACATTGGATGCATTTTCTGAATTTGTCACTTTAAGTCCAATAATTCCCTGAAAAGCTTGATTGTAAGTAAACTGAGGAGTTGCGCCAACTCCATCGTCAAATTCTCCGTCACCATCAAAATCCCACTCATAAAGGATAATAGAAGAAGGTGATGTTGAGGCACTCCCATCGAAATTGATAGTAGTTCCTTCTGTACCTGAATAGGGTCCGCCAGCGTTTGCAACAGGGATGTTTTCATTAATCACATCGCTTTCCAAGGATGAGATAAGTCCTTCCATATCATTGGCCAGAGCATAAAGAGTTACAATAGTTTGATCAATTTGATTGACAAGGCCATCTATTGCTTGCTGAAATTCGACTTGAGAGTAATCATAGGAATCTTCAGAAAATGAAGTTTTGAAATTCTCTATTTCACTTTCTGAATAACCAAGGTTCTTTAAAAACTGGACCTCTTCTTGGTTGAAGCCACTATTTACGAATCTATTCCTCAAGCTTTCTGCTTCGCCGGCTACCTGTTCATAATCGTTAGGATCGTTTATTACATTTGCTAGAAATTGTTGCAGAGTAGCCTTTGTATAGGGAAGTTGCATTGCCAAAAGCCTTGAAAAATCACGGATACCGCGTGCATGAGTTATCGCCCAAGGCAGATTGTTTTCGATATCAGCACCTTGGTACCGTTCAAGAGATTTTAAAAGAGCCAATGCAATCTCTGACTCATTTCCTACGGCACTTCCCAAGTTAGCTATTGAAACAGTAATGGGATCATTATTACTTGGAAATAAAATTTCGCGATTCTCCAGAAAGGTCAATTGCATAAAATCAAGGTCAGGAGGGTCTGCTGCAATTGCATTGTAACGTAATACTGCATTTTCCAGATGATTTTCAGCAATTTCCCAGAGGAGTTTCATTTTCCACACACTGTTCCAACTCGCCCCTAACTGAATAGTCGCATATTTTGCCAAGTTTACATTATCAGCCTCATCTTTTACTTTATCGGCAACTAACTTAAACGGACAATCCAAATTATTCATGTTTACGCACTCGGAATAAGCTATTAATTCAGGCATTATATTTAGAGCCCCCTCTTGAGCAACAAAAACAGCGAGAAAGAAAAAGGCTTCTTCGGCAGCCTCTTGTTTTAGATCAATAATATATGGCGCAATAGGTGGAACATCCAACGGAAACACAACTTGAAAGGCACCTTCAAATTTTGTATCTAAACCATCAAAAACCCCATCTTGGCATTCATCGTAAATAACATCATATAGTCCTTCCACGATTGCTCCATCGATAGTTACAAATCCAATAGTTTCAGAAACAAAAACTCCTGAAGGACTTGGAGCAAGTACAGTATTCGGTGAAACCCCTGAAATATCCTCAAGTTCATCCCCTAAAGAAACACTACCTGATGGAACGATATAAATATCTGTATATGGACTAATGATGTCATCAAAACCGTCAGGTCCACAAAATTGGATGTTACGCATCACGCCAATATCAATTGTGATCGCTTCATTCGGCCCAAAGGTTGTAAACTCTAAACCATCAGGCCATAAAAGAATCTGCGTATTGACAGTTGTTGAAACACCAGCCAATAAGATTATCGTTAACAGGGTATAGATGTTTCGTTTCATGGCTTATTTGTTTTACGCCTATTGTTTATTGTTTTTCGGATAAAGCCCTACTACTCGTCCACATTGGGACTACTTCCGGGGCTGTGCAATAAACATATGTAGTTTGACTTTTTTATATTCGAATAATTAATATGCAAAATGCGGGTTTATCCAGAAAATGGCCTTTATGTGTTCAAATTACGGCTCAAAATAATGAGGGTATGTATTGGTAAAATTATCAAATAACCCTCAAACAGACCCGCACCATTGTTCGCAATTCCAGCACTATTGTTCACAACAACACCTCAGCTACGATCCTTACTCGGCGCTACCCCAAACATTTCCCTATAGCAGCGCGAAAAGTAATTGGGGTCGTTGAACCCCACCCGGTAGGCCACTTCTGAAACATTGAGTTCAGAAGAAGCCAGCAGCGTTTGGGCATGTTGCAGCCGGACAGAGCGGATGAACAGGGAAGCCGACTTTCCGGTATGGGCTTTCAGCAGTTTATGAAGCTGCGTCCGCCCCATATTCAGCTCGCGGTATAGTTCATGGACGCCAAAGCCCGGATCGGAAAGGTTTTCCTCGACGATCCGGCTTGCTTTCCGGAGGAATTTTTCTTCAGTTGGCATGATAAAGCGTCGTCTTTCGAGCTGATTCTGCGGTTATTTCGCAGTCATTGACATCGACTACATTTCCACTACGAAAAGCCCTGCGCCCATCCCCGTTCTGAAAAATTAACGAAATGAACACCCATACATACCATCAGTCCCGAAATTGTGACCCGCCGCGTTCATTTTTTTTTAGCTACCCTGACTTTCCCCGCCGATTTTCCTATTTTCATAAAAAAATCGCAAAAGGCCTAATCCATGCCGGATCATACAAACGAATGGTATATTTCGGGTTTGCGGAACGATGAGGATGAAGCCTTGAAAGCCATCATCGAAAAATGCCGCCCTTCTTTGATCAGGTGGGTTACCCAAAACAGCGGTTCTCCGGAGGATGGGGAAGATGCTTTCATGTACGCCATCGAAGTTGTTTACCGCAAAGCGAAGTCCGGCGAGCTTCAGCTCAGTTGTGCTTTTTCGACCTATGTTTTTCAAGTCGGCAAGTTCTGGTGGCTTAAACAGCTGCGCAGGAAAAAGCAGCGGGTGCCGGTCACAGGGCAGGAGGACGAGGTATTTAATACAGTAGATGCCGAGAGCCGTTCCTGGCTGGAGGTTGCGGAGCGGCGGCGGTTTTTGCAGGAAAAACTCGGGTTGCTCGGCAATTCGTGCCAGCGCCTCCTGCAGTTGTTCCTGCAGGGCATCAAGCTGCCGGAAATTGCAGAGCGTATGAATATTCAATATGGCACGGCCCGCAAACAGAAGTCCCGCTGCATAAAAAAGTTGCGGCAGCTTATTCGGGAGGACGAGCGGTTCTTTGATTTGTTTGAGTAAATGGAATGGATGTCCGAGGAACAAAAATATGATGCAATAATAGCCTTTCTTCGAAACGAGCTTTCGGAAGAGGAATCACAGGCATTCGCCCGGTTGCTGGAGCAGGACGAAAACCTGCGCCGGGAAGTGGCGATGTGGAAAGAGCTGATAGCGGCGGCAAGCCCGGAGGAAAAGGAAATCATCGTCCCTTTCAGGGAAAAAGTGCGGAAAATGGTAGCAGAAAGCAATGAGGCTGCCCGGCCATCCCGCAAAAAGGATATCCGGAAATGGAGCTGGATATTCTTCGTGCTTGCTTCAGCGGGTATCCTGTGGTGGGTTTTCGCCCCGGGGCCTGATGAGCCTGTGCCGGCGCCTCCGCAGTTAACCGGACCCGATACGCTGGAGGTTGATCCTGGCGCAAAAGAACCGGAAAGGGACACCCTCTCCACTTCCCCGCCGCCTGTGGCAGGGACGGAACCTGCGGAACCTTCCTCCGGAGGCGCCTCTCCGGAAGGCTCTTCCCTGCCGGCGCCTGATTACCTGGCTCTGGCTAAAGAATATTATGTTCCTTATGCTACCGCAAACAGGTCGCCCGGACAAGGGCCTTCTACCCGGTTAGGCCGGGCAAACGAGGCTTATAACCAGGGAAAATGGGAGGAAGCCATAAATCACTTAAATCAAGATGATCCCATCCCTCTTTCAACGGAAGAAAAAAAGCTCCGGGCGCATGCTTTTTTCCGGTCGGGCCAATATGAGCGGGCCATGGGAGATTTTAAAAGCCTGGCTTCCGGTGGGCGGTACAAGGCCAATGCGGAATGGAATTTGGTATTGTGCCAGCTTGCTCAGGCACCGGGATTGCCAATTTCTACTTTTTCCCGGTCATTGGAAGAAATCCTGTCGGACCCCAATCATTCTTTTTACCGACGAGCTGTCGAGCTTCAGGGAAAGCTGTCGAAAATTGAGTAGCACATATATCCCAGCGCTTAAAACGAAATGGCTTTCATGTCGCCCATGCCGATAAACCCGGCCCAGAAAAACGGGTGGGCGGTTTCTCCCGGATATTCGGCCATGTATTTTTTCTTGGCCTGCCGCAAAGCTTCATCTTTGGTTTGCCCGTGGAAGAGCTGGCTGTAAAATATTTTCATGACCAGGGAGGCAGCCCCGTCGTTTGTTTTCCACAAGCTGTTTACCACGCTTTTAGAGCCGGCATATATGAATGCCCTGGCGAGAGAAATGACGCCTTCGCCAGGCTGCAGCTCGCCGGCTCCGGTTTCGCAGGCCGATAAAACTACCATTTCGGCATCCAGTTTCAGGTTGTAAATATCGCGGACGTAAACCGGTTCGTTGCCGTAAAAATAAATCCTGGCGTGTTCTCCTTCCTGCTCATTGTCCTCTGCATGGGTGGCAAGATGCAGTATCCGGTATTTGCCGGCCATCTCCAGCAGGGCTTTTGCCTGTGCTTTTTTTCCTAACAGACAACTTCCGTTCCATAATCGGGCAATGAAAAAAGCTTCCCTCCCGCTTTGGGCCAGGGGGCCCAGGCTGTCTCTCTGGATAATCCCCGGAACCGGCCGCTGCTCCATTTCTTCCTTCAGCTTTTCTTCCCCGCCAAAATAATAAGGGGCTAAAGACAAAACCGGCCCGCCGGGATTTCGCAATTTTTTTCGGGCCATGGCTTCCCACAACGTCGCGGAGTAATTGTAGGAAATGGAGTGGCTGCCCATCAGGTAATCGTACTTTTCAAAGCTGTATTTCTCCTCCGGCGCCGAAACCAGGAGCGCTTCAAAAGGCAAAAAAGCAAGGCTGCCGTCCGGGATGATTACCAGGCGTTCTTTTAGCAGGGATTCTGCCGGAGTTATCAATTGCCGGTAAAAATCCAGGGCAGTGGCGCTATACTGATCCAGCAATTGGTCATAGGTGCCGTCAGACCCGTCTGTATTTCCTGCGTAGAAATCATAAATGCCCTCTTTCAAAAGCCCGATCCTTTCATCCAGTCCGGCATTTTTTGGAATAACCTTGACGTCCATCGTATCCTGCCTCAGCACGAACAGGTATATCGCGTTTTCTCCAACGAAATACTCGAGCAGAGCCTGGTTGGCGTTTATTGCGGACCGTTGCAGCTTTTCCGGCGACACCACTTCAGTCTGATAATTGACAGCATAGTATTCCGGCAAAACTTCCTTAACCGAATCGATCCAGGAATAGTAAGCCCGCTGCGATTCGCGGAAATCCTCTTCGAGCCGGCCGGCGACTTCCGGAGTTTTCTGCCGGGCTTCGAAAAGCCGGTTTTCCAGGCTGGCCATCCTTTTCCTATGCCGCTCTTCTTCAACCCCAATGGCTGCCAGCGCCTTATTCTCAAATTTAGTGTGCCTTTTTATCCAGTTTTCATGCAACGAAGCAGACCTGCTTTTTTCCGAGAATTGAAATGCCTCTTCCAGGTACCTCTTTTCTGATGTGGCCTGATGCAATTTCAGGCAAATTTCAATAGCCTGTTCGTATACAGGCCTGACGGATTGCAGGACTCCCAGCTTGTCCTCTGCAGCGTAATGGTTGACCCTGACCTGGTCAAAAAGCCGGGAGGCCAGGCGGAGGTCATAAAGGGTTTTCTTCAGGCTAAGCGTTTCTTCCCCGCCCGCCCTGCCCGGGCTGTTGGTAACAGATGCCCGGACCACTAAGGCTTCTGCAATAGGAGCAATATTCCTCAAATTGGAAAAATCGTCGAACGGTGCCGGGGCAAACTCCGTAAGTTGCCGCAAAGCTTCCTCTATCAGAGTGCGTGCTTCCACAGCGTTGCCTTGTTTCAGGCGGGCCTCTGCCAGGTAGGCATATCCCTGCCCGATCCCGACAGCGCCAGGCGGCAAATGCTTTTTCTTTAAGCTTAGAGCCTGGGCATAAAGAGAGTCTGCCTGCTCAAAGCCCCCTTCTTCAAATTCAACATGTCCCAGTTCAGTGGAAACTGTAGCCATTTTGAAAGAATCAACCGGCTCGGCTTTAAGAATTAAATCAAGGGCTTTTTGCAGATATTCCTTCGCTTCTGGCAGTTCGCCTGCTTTCTTCAATGCCAGCCCCAGGTTGTGATAGGCGGCATACGTCTCGCCATGCTCGGGAAAATGCCGGATTCGAAGGGCCAGTCCCTGTTTCATATAGCCTATGGCCTCTTCCCTGTTTTCCGGGGCTTTGGCTATCAGCGTGATCCCGATTCGTTCCAGGCAGTTTGCCATCCAGTATAGTTTATTATGGCCGTCATTGGTTTCCCAGATTTGCCGCGCTGCCTGATAAGCCAGCAACGACCGGGCGAGGTCTCCTCTTTGGCGGTACAACTCGCCCAGGTTGTACTGGACCAGGCCTTTTTCCCACTCATTGTCTTCTTCTTCCCATCTTTTTTCCGTTTTTCTCAGGTAGGCCTCTGCTTGCTGGTAGTCGCCGATTTCCATGCAGTAAACTGCCAGGTTGTTCCAAACCCCGGACAACCGGAAAGGAATCGTTTCGTCTGTCTCCAAAAGGCGCAGGTAGATTTTTTCGGCCTCCTGGAAATGGCTGTGCGCTTCCCGGAATAAGCCGATCTGGAAACTGGACGACCCCAGCACAGAATGATAAGTGGCTACTCTCTGATCCCAGTACCCGTGATGATATGTTCTGATGCGAAGCGCCAATTGGAGATATTGGATGGTTTGATAATAATTGCTTAGCTGATAATGATTCGTTGCCAGGTTAAAAGCCGTTTTTTGAATGCTTTCATCAAATTCGGGCAGGTGTTCCTGCTTGATTTTCAAAGCCTGTTCATACACTTCTACTGCTTTCGAATATTCCTGGGAAAAATAATAGCTCTTGCCCAATTCATGCAGGCTGTCGGCTACTGAAACAGGGTTTTCCTGAGCTGCAAGCTTTGCGCAGCAGATGGTAGGCAGAATTAAAACAAGAAAGGCTCGGCTCATGGGTTTTCTTTCTCAAAAGATAGCATTTTTTTCCAGAAAATGAGCTGTTCATAATCCAAAACAGGCTATCCATCATAAAAGGCTTGGAAGTCAGGGTCCAGGATATGTAGTTTGGCGCCCAAAATGCTGATTCACCCCAAAATCCCATACTCCTCCGCCACGCCCAGCATCAGCCCCCAATGTGGTGCAATGCCGAGACGACGCCGGTAGCGCCTGCCTGTTCAATATCCGTCAGTGAAACGATGTCGTTGGGGCTGTACCAGCGCCAGGATTGGGTGAGTGACATACGTTTAAATTTTTCTTGTCAAAACAGTATTTGCCATTTGGGGTACATCGCAAATCAAAAATCGCAAATCAAAAATTTAAGCATAAGGTTCTGGCATCCCCATCCCATATCTCACCGCGTTTTCCTCCAACGCCGCCGCAATGCCCGGATACAGCCGCACCCCATTCTCCCGCTGCTCCTCCCGCAACGCCAGCGCCCGGTGCCCCGGCAGGCGGACGGGCGGCCCGCCTTCTGTTGCCGGGCTGGACAAACAGGCCTCCGCCAGGCTGTTCATTTCTTTTCTGAAGTATTCCAGCCCGCCGAATGCCCCGGGGTTGAGGACCTGAAGAAAAACAGAACTTCCCCACTGATTGGGGTGCGCTGCCCTCCCGTAGCCGCCCAGGCCGTTGGCCAGGGCTTCCACCAGCAGGCCCAGGGCAAAGCCTTTGTAGCCGGCATCCAGGCCGCCGAGCGGCAGGATGGTCGCCGGCGGTTCCCCGAAAAAGGCGGCGGGGTCGTCCGTGGGCCGGCCCTGGCTGTCCAGCAGCCAGGGGTGGGGGAGGCGCTCGCCTGCCCGGTACTTCTGGACGACCAGCCCGTTTGCCGTGGTAGAAGTGCTGACGTCAATGATGATGGGGCCGCCCTGGGTGGGGATGCCCGCAGCGATGGGGTTGGGGCTGTAAACGGCTTCCAGCCCGCCAAACGGCGCCACCGTTTTGTTGATGGGGTCGGAGCAGGACAGGATCATCAGCAGCCCCTGCCGCGTTGCTCGTTCCGGGTAAGCCGCCAGGCAGGCAATGTGGTGGCTCCTGCGGATCACCATCGTCACTACCGGGTGCTGAGCAGCTCGTTCTAGGGCTAGGCCGATAGCCTTGTGCATCAACCAGGGCCCGGGCAGGTAGCGGCCGTCCCAGGTGATGGCGGCACCCTGGTCCTGCACCAACTCCGGCTCGCCCTCCACGGCCATGCCGCCGGTTTCGATTTCTTTCAAATAGGCGGGCAGCAGAGCCAGGCCGTGGGTGCTGTGGCCCATGAGGTCGGCTTCAGTCAGGGTTTCGGCTACGATGCGGGCGCGTTCTTCGGCCAGGCCTGTTTTTTGCAGCAGGGTGGAAGCGAGGCGGATTAGTTCTTCATGGTTGTATCTCGGTTCGGGCATTGGCGATCGTATTTCTGGCATTAATGATCAGTCCCGCAAATAATTTTTTAGCGGACAACCCTCCAACTCCTTCAGCCCCTCCACCACCGAGGCGGCATTCAGCCGGGCGCCGGCTTCCGTGGTGTGCGTATGGTCTTCCAGGAAGAATTGGGCGCCTACCTGCTCTTTCCCGATGGCTTCATATTTTTCAGCGACAATCTCATTCAGGCCGATGAACCAGGCGCCTTCCTCCCGGGCTGCTGCTTCCGCCCATTTGCCATAGCCTTCCGAAGCCCGGATGACTTTGCCGCCTGCCCACCTGTTCCGGGGGACCATGGAGAGGACGATGGGAATGGCGCCTTTGGCCTTCGTATCGGCGATGTATTTCCGCATATACCAGCCGTAGGTATGTACGATCTCCTTTTTGCCGGTTGATTCTAAAGCAATCTCCTTAGTTTCGCCGCCGGTTCCTTTCAGCGACCCTCTTGCCCGGCCGGTATCCAGTGGGCCGCCGTCGTTGTGGCCAAACTGCATCAGGACAAAATCGCCGGGCTTCAGCCGGGCCAGCACGGCGGCCCACAGCCCTTCGGTGAAGTAGGTCCGGCTGCTGCGCCCGCCCCGGGCGAGGTTTTCGGTTTCTATTCCGGCAGTGTCAAAAAAATCGGCCAGGAAATCGCCCCAGCCCCACAGGCCGTTGCTGTCGTTTCCGTTTTTAACAGTAGAATCGCCGATGACGAACAGGCTTGTTTTCTGCTGGCTGGCGCCTTCTTTTGGGAAGAATGGGGAGGGCACGTGTTCCGTTTTGGCAATGGCTTTGATTTGGGCTACCACATCCGGGTGTTCGCCGGCGATGTCCCGGCTTTCCGTGGGGTCTTCTGCCAGGTTGTACAACTCCCAGCCTTTTTCCGGCGAAAGCCGGACGCCCTTCCAGCTCTGCCAGCGGACGGCCTGCTGGAAGCCCGCTTCGTAAAACTCCCAGTAGAAGGCGCGTTGGGGGCGCTCCCGTTCGGCATTGCTCATGTAAAACTCCATGCTGATGTCGATCCCGTCTATGCTGGAAGGAGGCCTGGCGCCCGCCAGGGCGGCAAGCGTAGGCAGCACGTCGGCAAAATGCCAGGGAAAATCATTGGTCAACCCGGCGGGAATCTTACCGGGGTAGCGGACGATCATAGGCGTCCGGATACCGCCTTCATACAGGTCGCGCTTGCGCCCCCGCAGCCCGCCGGAGCTGTCGAAGCGCCCTTGCCAGTACTGTGCCGGGCCGTTGTCGGAGCAGAAGAAGACAACGGTATTGCTGTCGATGGCCAAATCTTTCAACAACCGGAACATGGCGCCGATGTCCTTGTCCATGCGGGTAATCATGGCGGCGTAAACCTGCTCGTCTCGGGTCCAGTGGGTGCTGTCGGCGTAAGGGCCCAAATCCGGGATTTGGTATTCGTCGTGCGGGATGGTGTAGGGCAGGTATAAGAAAAAGGGATGGCCTTTGTGGCGTTTGATGAAGTCGAAGGCGAAGGTTGTAAACAAGTCGTGCACGTAATCCTTTTGCTGGCCATCCTGGTTGCCTTCCAGTATTACCTTTGTAGTGTCTTTCCAGATGTATTCCGGATAGTAGGAATGCGCTCGCCGCTGGTTGAGGAAGCCGTAGAATTCGTCGAAGCCCTGTTTGTTGGGAATGCCCTCGGTCTCCGGTTCGCCCAGCCCCCATTTTCCGGACATGCCGGTGGCATAACCGGCGCGCTTCAGCACTTCGGCGACAGTAGTGTCCCGGGCCAGGAGCGGTATCCTGCCCGCTGCGCCGCCCAATCCGACGACTCCTCCCACGCCATTATTCCCCCGCACCGTAGTATGCCCGGTATGCCGGCCGGTCATCAGTACCGAGCGGGAAGGCGCGCAGACGGTAGCCCCCGCGTAGCACTGCGTAAACCGCATGCCTTCGGCCGCCATGCGGTCGAGATGGGGTGTTTGGATCGCCTTTTGGCCATAGGAACCCAGGTCGCCGTAACCCAGGTCGTCGGCGAGGATGAAGATGATGTTGGGTTGGGAGGCGGGAGGAGGTTCGTCAGGCTGATTGTTGCTCTTCCAGGCAAAGAGGGCAAGTAAAAGGGTTGCGGCTGATAGGGAGGGAAAAAAGGCAGGAATGTTCATCAGGATTTTTCTGTTTATCGATTGGCGATAATTGGTTTGTGACATCGTCCGGCACGATGAGTGCACCCCATAATCCTACAGGGAATCTTCAGGCATAATTTATTATAGTTTTTTTACA
>JAGFJD010000429.1 GCA_024102975.1 Phaeodactylibacter sp.
TTCAAAACCAAGCTGGCACCCTTTGTCGGGGAACGGCAACTGCAATCCACCGTCATCGCCCTGGCCGACGGGCGCTACAATGACTGGATCGACAAGGTGTCGACCGAGTGGACGGGCGCCATACCAGCTACCTATATCTACAAGAAAGACCAATCCCGCTTCATCGGCACGTCGGTCAAAAGCATGGCTGAGCTGGAAGCGGCTATCCAATCACTTTAATTTTCCAATAAAAACCGTTTTGAGCATGAAGCACCTCAATCTGATCTTCACCTTCGCGCTGGCCCTGTCGGCTTTCGCCTGCAATGGCAACACCGGCGCCGAACAGCAATCCAACGCTGCCTCCGAAAAAAGCGAAGCCCCGGCCCAAACCGTAGCCCTTAAACCCAATGGGGTAGGGGTAGGCGACAAAGCTCCGGCTTTCAGCCTGAAGAACGTGGATGGCAAGGAATATTCCTTCGAGACGATCAAGGATGCCAACGGCGACGAGCCGAAGGGTTACATCGTCATTTTTACCTGCAATACCTGCCCCTACGCCGTGGCCAGCGAGCAGCGCATCATCGACCTGCACAACAAGTACGCCCCGATGGGCTACCCGGTCGTGGCGATCCAGCCCAACGACCCGGCCGTGCAGCCGGGCGACAGCTTTGCAGCTATGAAGGAACGGGCCGGGGAAATGGGCTATCCCTTCCTCTACCTCTTCGACGAAGGGCAGGAAGTATACCCCAAGTACGGCGCTACCCGCACCCCGGAGGTTTATCTGGTTGACAAGAGCCTGACCGTCCGCTACACCGGCGCCATCGACGACAGCGTGCGCGACCCGGAAAGCGTTAAGGAGAAGTTCCTGGAAAACGCCATCGAGGCTATCGAAAAAGGCGAAGAGCCCAAGCCGGCGGCGACCAAGGCGGTGGGCTGTTCGATCAAGGCGGCGTAGTTTGGGAAGGAGGTTTTCCGGCAGTTATTTGTTATGAGTTCTGGCCGGAATCCTGTTACAGTTATTGGTTATTGCCGGGGCCGGGCGCAATAACCAATAACTATAATAACCAATAACCCGTAAATTTTTTGACCAAAGCGTTGGTGACCACAGTCAGCGCGGCAACGCCGGCCGCCAGGACGTAAAGCCCGAGCGCTACGCAAATTCCGGTGGCGGACGACATCAGCAGGGTGGCTGCCGTGGTCAGGTAATGGATGGTTTCCTCTTCCCGGCTTTTGATGATGGTGCCCGCGCCGACAAAACTTACCCCGACGATGATGGCGTGGATGATCCGGGTGGGGTCGACGCCCATCGCTTCGGCTGTCAGGCCGGCCCCTATATAACCGGCAATGGAACGCCCCAGGATGACGAACAGGGCAGATGCCCCGGCGACGACCATATTGGTGCGGAAGCCGGCCGGCTTGTCGCTCTTTTCCCGCTCAAATCCGATAACGCTGCCGAGCGCCATGGCGATCGCCACGTCGAGCAGGATGCGAAGCTGGATAACAGGTTCCATGGTTTAGGTCAAATGATTCAAAGAGGCTTTTCCATAGAACGAGGCATTGGAGGCAATGTTCACGCTGTGACGTTACCGAAAATGATACGACAACTTTAACAGGAGAAGGATTGTCCGGGAATTGCCCAATCTCAAAATGGCGGCCTTATCAAAGCGCCTGCTCCAGCGCCCACTTCCAGGCAGGCTTCACGGCAACATCCAACCGGCCTACTTTTAAATCATCCTCTTCATCGCGAGTAATGATCAGGGCTTCTTTTACAGCCACCTGGCTTTGCATGGTTTCGATGCCTTTCAGCTCGCGCTTCCGGGTTTCGGGATGCTGCAGGCTGTACGCCACCTGTATGATCGTTTCTGTTTCGGGCAGGTAAAAATCCACCTCATGTGTCAAGCGCAGGTAGAAAATGTTTTCCCCCTGGTTCTTTAGCAGGCAGGTAAAAACAAAGTTCTCCAACAATTGAGCATTGCCATTTACCAGGAACAATCCCAGCATGCCATTGTCGATAAAGTAGTACTTTTTTTTGGATTCCCGCTCGGCAAACTTCGCCAGGCAGTTGCTGGCTTTGAACAGCAAATAGGCGTCGCGGCAGTATTGGATGTAATCTACCAATGTGTTGGACGCTATCCTGGCGCCGGCTGCATTGAGCAGGTTGTTGATCCGCTGGTTGGAAGTTTCGTCGCCCACTGTTTCGGCTAGTTTTTTAATCAGGAGTTCAAAGGCATGCTCGCTGCGGATGCCATGCCGGGCCAGAATGTCTCCGTACAACACCTTTTTGTAGACATTGCTTAGGTATTCCCGGGGAAACGCATAACGCAATGATTCCGGAAAGCCGCCTTCGTTGAAATACCGGTTAAATTCCCGCTTGAGTTCAAAGGAACGGGGAGAGATCAGGTCTATTTCGGTATAAGAAATGTTTTTGAACCGGAGGTATTCCGAAAAACTTAACGGAAACACTTCTTTCACAAAAAACCTCCCCCCCAAGGTGGTGGAAATATCTTTGCTCAGCATCTCGGCATTGCTGCCGGTAACGAACAGCCTGTATTTTGTGTCTGCCAGCCGCCGCACGAATTTTTCCCAGCCTTCGATATTTTGAACTTCATCCAAAAAAATAATGGGCTGGTGTGGGAATAATTCGTAATAAGCTTCGAGTATTCCATTCAGGTCTTCGGCAGTTAACTCAAGCAACCTTTCGTCCTCAAAATTGATATAGAGGATTTGGTCTGCCGGAGTCTCGTCGGCAACCATAGCTTGTATAATTTGATAAAGGGCATAGGTCTTGCCCGCCCGCCGGCAGCCCGTAAAAACGTAGTTGGCCCCTTCTATCAGGCCAAGTTCTCGCTTTACTACGTCTATTGTCGCAACAAACCGCTGGTACTCGACAATATAGGCTTTGATGACCCTTTTGTTTAGCATAAGATCAGTTTGATGGGTTTAAAACTGCTAATTAAGCTCAATATACTGATCTAAAATTAGAAAAATAAGCTTAAAATATCTTTTTTATGTAAAAATGATGCATTGTTGACGGCTATCCAGCAGCCAGAGCGGGACTTGGGCGAGGAAGGCAGAGAAGTTCCTTGGTGGAAAAATACGCTTCAAAAGTTGCAAAGGAAACCTGCTTGGGAATGGCAAAAGGAATTGGGGAAATAGCTTCTGGGCTTGATTTTTCTTAATTTGGGCAAGCTTAAAAAGCGAAAAGGCTATGCCCAATTCCGAAACTCTGAAAAATATTGGAAACCTGCGAGACGCTGATCGCCAAAGGCAGGACGGGGGAGGCTTTTGCCAGACTTACTGCTTTGGAGGAAAAACCAATCCGGAAAAGGTTTATCAGCCTCTCCAACCAGTTCAATGCCCTCGACCGGCAGTTTAAAAGCGGCATTATTACGCTTGAGGAGTTCAATGCTAAAGCTGCCCGGATAAAGGCAGGTCGTCATGATAGCTTTGCTGATAGGGTTTGGCATTATCGCACTCCTGATTGGTTTCAGGAGGCATAGCAGGTTTAGGCTTTTCCTGCCGGTGCGTCCGCACCGCGCCGCCTGACGGCATCGATTGATTCGTGCCGCGATCATCCTGATCGCCAGGCCAAATATGAATAAGGCGGGTATCCGTCTAACGTTGGACAAAAGTTGCCGGGGTTGTGTACGTTGTACGGGACCAACGGCAGTCCTGGGTGGTGTACGATGTACGGGATCCACCCGCCTGTCCAAGGCTAGACGGGTAGCCAATAAGGCCCTTGCGATCAGGATGATCGCGGCACGAGACTACTCCTCTTCCTTCTCCATCAATTCCACCATCTTCGCCTCCAGTTCCCGGTACCGCGCCTCCACTTCCTGCTCCGCGATCCGCCGTTCGGCTTCCATTTGCTGCATCTCGTGGTGCAGGCCCATCATTTTGAACTCCATGTCCTGCTCCTTCATCCCGATCTCCTGCTCCAGCTGGAAGCGCTGGTTCTGGAGTTCCTGGAGGGCCTTTTCCTTTTCGAAGTTTTGCATGCGCTGCTTTTTCTCTGCTTCGAACCGGCGCAGTTCCAGCGCCCTCTCTTTTTCCATCAACTCCTTCTGGGCCTGCTGGTAGGCTTTGAGCTTTTGCTCCAGTTCCGCGCCCTTGGCCTCTCTCATCGCTTCTTCCCGGAGTTCCAGGGCGTGTTGTTGTTCTTCCAGTTTCATCTGCGCCAGTTCCAGTTCGTTTTCGGCCAGTTCGAACTCGTTTTGCAGCATTTCCTGCTCGTGTTCTTTATTGCGCAACTTCATTTCCAGTTCCATCAGGGCTTTCCGCTGGGCCTGCATGCTTTCCTGAGCTTCCTTGCGCAGTTGCAGCTCTTTGCTGCGCAGGGCCTGCTCTTTTTTGCGCATCTCCAGTTCGGATGCCCGCATTTTTTCCTGGAGCTGGCGCATTTCCGTTTCGATCTCCCGGGCGCCGGCGGGGATGGTGTCGGCCCGGAGTGCCTGCGGCTCGGGCCGGGCTGCCGGTTCGGGTTCGGCAACGGGCGCCCGCGTTTCTTCAACCAAGGCAGGCGGGTTTGTTTCCATAGCGGAAGTTGCCGGTTGTTCCGGCTCTGGTTGTTCTTTTACAGCCCGTTCCGGCTCAGAGGCCTTGCCGGGTTGGGTTTGAAAGGCGAACAGCGCCAGGCAAACGCAGAGGACGGAAAGGGACCAGAACGCCCTGGGGCCTGCCTGCCTTTTGTCGTCGCGCTGCAGCAGGCGCTGTATGCGGCTCAGCACGCTGCCGTCCTTGCCGGCAAAGGCCATGGCAAAAGGCCTGCCGTTGAGGCGCCATTCCTCCATCAGGGCCAGAGATCGGACCAGAGACAGGGTGTCGCCGGTCATTTCCACAGCGAGGTCGTCGCAGGCGTGTTCCCGTTCGGCCTTGATCTTTTGGCCGATCCACCAGGCCATGGGGTTGAAGAACAGCAGGATTTCTGCCAGGGAAAGGAGCAGGTTGACGAGGTAGTCATTGCGGCGGACGTGGGCCAGCTCGTGAGCCAGCACCGCCTCCACCTGCTCGGGCGGCAGGCCGGAAAGCAGCCCCGCCGGCAGCAGGATCACCTGTTTGAAAACTCCTGCAACCATGGGGCTATGGACACGGTGCGTCTCCCGGAGACCGACATGCCGGCGGATGCCCATCCGGGCTTTGATCCCGGAGAGCTTTTCCAGCCAGATGCCATCCGGTATACGGCAGCGGTAGTGCTGCAGGTGCTGGATGTAGGCAATCTCGCCCAGCATCCGCAAGCTAAGCAGGAGGACTCCCAACAGCCAGGCGTTGACCAACAGGGGCAGGTGCTGTTCGAAGTAGGAAAAATAAGCAGTCGGGGGATCAGCGGCAGCCTCCGTGCTTGCTGTGGCAGAGGCGGCGGGGAGTGCCTCCTGCAATGCAGAAAAGGAAAGTGTTACATCTTCAAAAACGCCGGCAGCTAATTCGGGCTGGGGTTCGTAAATCCAGGCAAATGTGCCGGCACATGCCGCCAGCAGGGCCACCATGGCCGCCAGAGCGAACCGGTAGCGGATGCGGGGTGGCTGGCTGCGGGCCAGGATAAGGCCGCCGGCCAGGAGCAACGCGATGGCGGCGCCCTGCCAGAGCGAATGCAAAAGGGCCCAGCCCAGGGCTTCAGCCAGGCTGTTGTCGATCCAGTGGGTGATGGTAGTCATGGCTTATCTTTTTCCAGTTTTTCAATAATTTTTTTGATCTCCGCCAGGTCCCGCGCGCTGGCTTTTTCGTGCCCCAGGGCCTGCATGGCCAGCTTCAGGGGGGAGCCGCGAAAGACCGTGTCCACCAGCTTATCCACGATATCTTCCTGAACGGACTTTTCGTCGATAACGGCCTCGTAGAGGTGGGTGCGCCGGGTCGTGTCCCGCCGCAGAAACCCCTTTTCAGCCATCACCTGCATCATCTTTAAAGTCGTCGTATAAACGACCTCCCGGTTCTTGCTCAGTTCGGTGTTTACAAAGCGAACGCTGGAGGGGCCGTGCTCCCAGAGAATCTGCAGTACTTCCAGTTCGGCATCGGTGGGCTTTTTTTCTCTGCTCATAACTGTTGCCTTAAACTACGATGATTGTCGTACGACAAATATATACGATAACTGTCGTAGTTTACAAATTTTTCTACGATAATTATCGTATTTTAACACTTTGGGGCTGTGGAAATGTATTAACAAAATTTTAGCACAAAAAAATAATATTATTGCCAGGCCGGGGCGTTTTCAGAAGCAGGTCAAGCCATTTCGGGGTAGTTTGAGGTATCCTTTGCGGTATCTGATAAATTAAACGGTAAAATTCAGAACGGGAATATGGGGGTAAAAACAGTATGGAAAAAGGAGGCGGGGGCTTCTTCCCGGCTCAAAGGCAAGGTGTGTTTCTTTTGCCTGCTCTCTGTGATGTTCTTCGGATCGAAGCGGCTGTCCTGCCAGGATATCTCTGCGACGCGCTTTTTCAGCCTTGATTACCAGACTTTGGGCGCGCCCAGCCGGCTGATGCCCCGGCAGGGGGGGCTGGTGCCTGCCAACGCATACGAACCCAACCACCTGATCAAAGCAGAGCTCAAATTTCCTGTAAAACTGAAGGGCCGTACCCGCATCTTCGGGGAATTGCAGTACAACAACGAATACATCTTCGGGATTTATTCCCCGTTTGACGACGACGGGGCAGAACCCATCAAGCTGCACCAATCCAGCCTGTCCTTCATCGTATCGCACAAGTTTGGCGATGGCATGAGCCTGCTGGGCAAGTTTGGCCTGGAGAACAGCTCGGACCATTTCCTGAGTTCCAACGGCGACGCGCTTTTCTGGGAAAACTCCCTGCTGGTGCAGAAAGAACAGGCCAACGGCAAGTATGGCCTGGGCTTATCCTGCGGGCTGGACTATCTCGGCGGCGTCAGCTTGATGCCGGTCGTCCTGTATCAGAAAAAGCTGCCGCGAAACTGGGAACTGGACCTGTTGCTCCCGGCTAAAATGCTGGCGGTGAAGAACCTGTCCAAAACCTCCCGCTTAATCATGGGCGCCAGGGGCGGCGCTGCCAATTATCGCCTCACCGGGCAGGCGGCGGAGCATCTTTCCGGCCTGAACTACCGCCGCCTGAACGCCAACGCCATCATCGGCTACGAAAGGCTCCTCACGCCCCTGGTCGGGATCGGTGTTGAAGCCGGCGCCACCATTCCGCTTCAATCCGGAGTTTACCGGCAGGGGCAACGCTGGCAGGAGGTGCATGACTTCGGCCAAAAGGTGGATCCTTATTTTAATTTCAAGCTTTTCTTCGCCGTGCCCAGGTAGCTTATTCAGGCCTTGTAGGGTTTCCGGTTGTGAACCGGACGATGAAGTAATGTTCAGTTTTTTCCACCGGATAGGCGCCCGGCTGGATGATGTACTGGACGGTTCCCTCCCAGAAGTTCCTGCCAAACCGGAAAGGGGTTTCTACCAGGAAATGGCCATTGCTGAAGTACTTCTCCTTAACCGCCCTGCCCATCGAACTTTTTACGAACCGGAAGACAGCTTCCGGCGCCGGCCCCAGGCTCACCAGGGCAATAGCCCGCTGGCAGTTCAGGCAGTTTAGGGTATCCGTGTTGTGAGCTGTCGGAGAATTCACTTTGCAAATACCTGCCCCTGCACAGTTTTTCTTAGGCGACCCGAAGATGATTTCCGCCGCAAAAACCGCCTGTGGCAACCAGGTTGCAGATAAACCGGCGGAGGAGGCTTTTCTTCCAGTGTGGTCCAGTTTGTCGTTCATTTTTCACGATTTTTAGTGTTATCCAAAAAAGGCAGCCTCCATCACCCCCGGAGAAATTTCTAATGGTGCATTGACTCACTGTTTGCAAAAGGTATGCCAGGTTATATCGGAAACCGGTATTTTCGAAATACCGTCGGCGGCATCTTGAAGGGAAAGTGCATAAATGTATGGGGCATGCCGGGGTGAGCAGGCTTTGAAAAGAGCGTTAATCGTGCATACTATACCGACGCACGGCAGGTTTTGTCGACTACAAAACCCGCCTGGTCAGTATATACTGGCATCGCTGGTTTTGCTCCTGACAAAACCACGCGTTCGCCAGTATACATATTGTGAGGTGGATTAAAATTACCGATTTTTTCTGAAACGGAGGTTGTTGCTGTTCCATTTTCCCGGTTTTTATACCTTTTTTCCAAGTGCGATCCTACTCTGCCCCCGGAGGCAGGATGACTGCCGGCACCTGATATTCGCGGTACAACTGGTTGAAGGAAGCGATGTCTTCGTTGATGATCCGGCGCATCTGGCTTCGGAAAGAAGACCATTCGCTCAGCAATTCCTCCAGGCGCCGGCGGGCGCCATCGGTCACTGCCGGGTTGTGCGCATCCACCTTTTGTTTGAGGTGGAGCAATTCCGCGCTCAGCCGATGGGGAAAGTTGATGACATCCTGATAGGTCTGCTGCCGTGCCTGCACCAGCTTTTCTTCCCACCCTTTGATATTATTGACGATATTGCGGCTGGCGTCCAGCAATTCCTGGGTGCAGTCGATCCTTTCAAGTATGGCGTGCAGGCTTTCCACTTGCTCTTTCACCTCCTGCATCTGCCGTACGCTCCGGTGTATGTCGCGCACAGTTTGTTCGATAGCGGCCAGCAGCTCCTGTTGTTCGAAATAGTCTTCCGGGCCGGCGTCCAGTCTGGGGTCCGGCACCACGGCGAGCCGCCGTTCCAGGGCCAGTCCGGGCATTTTCAGTTGAAGGGTATAGGTTCCGGGGGCGACCATGCCGGCTTCGTAACTGCCCATGACAAAAACGCCCGGAATGCCGGGGAGCGGTTCCCGGCGCAGGTCCCAGCAGAACCGGTTCACCCCTCGCCGGGCGGGGAGCAGGGCTTCCTGCCCAGGCCCGCCTTCATATTGGCGGAATGTTTCGTCGGCCTGGTTGCTGTAGGAGCGGACCAGGTTTCCAAAGGAATCCAGGATATGGAGTTGCAGGCTGGCGCTGTCCAGCTCTTCCGGCAGATAGTAATAGATCAGGGCGCCGTCCGGGGGATTCTGCCCCGGGCCGGCGGGTGCCTCTTCCGCCGTGTTGCCGGCGAGGCGGACAGCAGGGGCGGTTTCGAAAAGGTAGGCCTTTTGCTCGTTCATGCCCGGCCTTTGCCGGAGAGGCTCCAGCCCGTCCAGCACCCAAAAGGCTCGCCCGGAGGTGGAGGCCACCAGGTTGTTGTCTTTCACGGCCAGGTCGCTGACCGGGCAGGCCGGCAGGTTGAGCTGGAAGCGCTGCCACTGGCGCCCGTGGTCGAAAGAGAGGTACAGGCCGGTTTCCGTTCCGCCGTACAACAACCCTGGCAGCACGGGGTCTTCGCGGACGACGCGCAGGAAGTCCTCTTTGGGGATGCCGCATGTGATCTGCTCCCAGTCTTTCCCGTAATTCCGGGTGTAGAAGGCCAGGGGCCGCAGGTCGTCGAACCTGTACCTCAGAGCCACGACGTAAGCCGCCGCCGGATCGTGCGGGGAGGGTTCGATGCAGTTGATCAGGGCTTCGCCCAACTGGGGCGGAGTGACGTCCGTCCAGCCCCCTCCTTCATTGCGGGTGAGGTGAAGCCGGCCGTCGTCGCTGCCCACCCAGATGGTGCCTGCCTCGTGGGGCGAACAGGCGATATAGCTGATGGTATTGTAATTTTCTCCGCCGGCGCCTTCATTGGTGTAAGGAACGCCGCCGGGGCCTTGTTTCTCCGCCTCGTCGCGGGTGAGGTCCGGGCTGATCGCCGCCCAGCTCAGTCCGCCGTCATCGGTGCGCAGCACCACGTTGGCGCCGTGGTAGAGCACCTGTGGGTTCTGCGGTTGGGCCACCAGCGGGGCGTTCCAGTTGAACCGGTATTTCATGTCCCGCGGCAGTTGGCTGATGTTCAGGCTGGGGTGGGCCATAATGTCTTTTTTCATGCCCGTCCGGTGATCGTAAACAGTGACCTCGCCCTGGTAGCTGCCGGCGTACACCAGTTCCGGGCTGTCCGGGTCAAAAGCGATAAAAGCGCTCTCGCCGCCGCCGACGGAATACCAGTCCTGAGCGGTAATGCCGCTTTTGTGGGTCCGGCTGGGAATGGCTATGGTGGTATTGTCCTGCTGCCCGCCGTAGATATGGTAAGGGAAGCGGTTGTCGGCAACCACGCGGTAGAACTGGCCGGTGGGCTGGTTGAACTGAGTCGACCACGACCTGCCGCCGTTGAAGGTGACGGTGGCGCCCCCGTCGTTGCCCAGGATCATAATATCCGGGTTGTTGGGGTTGATCCAGAGCGCGTGCTGGTCGGAATGAGGGTTGGGAATCTTTTCGAAGGTTTTGCCGCCGTCGAGGGATTTGAGCAGAGGCGCATTCAGCACGTAGACGGTCTCTTCGTCCTGCGGGTCGGCGACGATCTCGATGTAGTACCAGGCGCGGGCGACGGTTTGGCGCTCGCTGTTTACCTGCGTCCAGCTTTGCCCCCCGTCGTCGGAGCGGAAGACGCCGCCTTTTTCGGCTTCAATATTGGCGTACACGCGCTCGGGGTTGGCCGGGGAGACGCAGACGCCCACCTTGCCCATGGCTGCCGGCAGGCCGTCGACGAGTTTTTCCCAGTTGAGGCCTCCGTCGATGGAACGGTACAGGCCGGAGCCCGGGCCGCCGCTGCGTATTTGCCAGGGCGTGCGCTGGTGGTCCCATAGGCCGGCGTAAAGGATGCGCGGGTTGCGGGGGTCCATGCTGAGGTCGCAGGCGCCGGTGGTGGGGTTGACGAAAAGCAACTGTTGCCAGGACTGGCCGCCGTCTTTGCTGCAGTAAATGCCCCTTTCCGGGCTTGGGCCGTACAGGGCGCCCTGCACGGCGACGTAGACGACGTCGGGGTTTCGGGGATGAACCTGGATGGCGGCGATATGGCGGGAATGGGGCAGCCCGATGTACTGCCAGTCCCTGCCGCCATTGGCTGAGCGGTATACGCCGTCTCCGTGGTGGGTCATCACGCCCCGCACCGGGTGTTCGCCCATTCCGACGTAGACCACATTGGGGTCGGACGGCGCCACGGCGATGGCCCCGACAGAGCCGGACTTGAAATGGCCATCCGAGATGTTGAACCAGCTCAGGCCGCCGTCCTCCGTTTTCCACAGGCCGCCCCCGGTTGTGCCCATATAATAGGTTAGCGGGTCGCCGGGTTGGCCGGCGGCCGCTGCGCAACGGCCGCCCCGGAACGGGCCGATGTTGCGCCATTGCATGCCTTGGAAGAGGGCTTCGTCGATGGGTGCCGGCGGCTGAGCGCCGCCAGGAAAAGCCATTAAAAGCAGTGCCGCCCATAGGATTAGGTCTCTCATCCCTGTAGAGGTTATGATATAAAGCCTGTAGGGGGTGGAGGCACGCTTTCCCGTAGATAGTTTTCTCACCTGTAGTATGTTTTT
>JAGFJD010000439.1 GCA_024102975.1 Phaeodactylibacter sp.
GACATTTTGGGGGCTACTTGTGTAAAGGTGTGAAAGTGTAAACGTGTAAATGATTGGGAGCCAATTTCTTTTACACCTTTACACGCTTACACTTTTACACGGGCCAGAAAATGTCTAGTGGTGTGCCAGTCGGAGACTGGCAAATTATTACGCATCGCGTCATAGACGCTCGCGAACGAGGGAGAATCCGGAAACAAATGGCAGGCAGCCATTTTGAAGCTCCCACCTGGCTAAGCCCCCTCCCTCGGAGGGGGTTGGGGGAGGCTCGTTCGGACAGCCTATAAACGTAATCAAAATATTTCCGGCCACTTATAATGCCAGAAGAGCCACTGACATTTATCAACGCACTTTTGCCCTTCCTGTCGTATCTTGCCCTTCCAAAATCCGGCTACCCGCCTGGCATGGGATGCCTGGGACAGCCCGGAAGCTGCGAAAACCGGCAGGATTCCGACTTCCGATTTCCCACTTCCGCCTTCCCATCCCGACCTCTTTTGTCGGTGAGGGCTTTCACCCGCCATAGCGGCTTCAGCCCGCGGAGGCGGGACTCCCTTCGGTCGTTTCCGACTTCCGGTTTCCGCCTTCCCACTTCCCCTGCCAGCCTGTTAGCCCCAACCACCCTCCAATGAACTGGCACCTCATCAGCGGAGAAGAAGCGCTTGAACTGGCCGGCAGCCGCCCCGGTGGCCTTACGGCTTCCGAAGCCGAAGAGCGCCTGGCCCAATACGGCCCCAACCGCCTGGCCGCCAAAAAAAGGAAGCCCGCCTGGCTGATGTTCCTCGGCCAGTTCAGGGACGTCATGATCCTGATCCTGATCGCGGCGGCCATCGTCTCGGGGCTGGTCGGCGACCTGAAAGACACCATCGTCATCCTCATCATCGTAGTGCTCAACGCCGTGGTCGGCTTTGTGCAGGAGTACCGGGCGGAAAAGGCGCTGGAGGCCCTGAAAAAAATGTCGGCCCCTACCGCTATCGTACTACGGGGCGGTGCCCCCATGCACATCGACGCCGCTCAGCTGGTTCCGGGCGACGTAGTGCTGCTGGAAGCCGGCAGCATGGTCCCGGCCGACATCCGCCTGCTGGAAACCCACTCCCTGAAGGTCGAAGAGGCCAACCTCACTGGCGAGTCGGCAGCTGTGGAAAAACAGGCCGAAGAACTCCAGGGCGCGGAATTGCCCCTCGGCGACCGCACCAACATGGCCTACAAGAGCACCATAGCTACTTACGGCCGGGGGCGCGGCGTAGTGGCCGCCACCGCCATGGACACCGAGATCGGCCGCATCGCGCAGATGCTGCAGGAGGACGAAGCGCTGACCCCGCTCCAGAAGAGGCTGGGCGACTTTGGCAGGAAGCTCTCCCTGGCAGTACTGGCCATCTGTGCCATCCTCTACGGGGTAGGCCTGCTTCGGGGAGAAGACTCCCTCAATATGCTGCTGACCTCCATCTCCGTAGCGGTGGCGGCCATCCCGGAGGCGTTGCCGGCCGTGGTGACCATCGCCCTGGCGCTGGGCGCCCGCCGCCTGGTGCGCAAGAACGCCCTCATCCGCAAGCTGCCGGCCGTGGAGACCCTCGGTTCCGTCACCTTCATCTGCACCGACAAAACGGGAACGCTCACGGAAAACCGGATGACGGTCACAGAAACCTGGACGCCGCCCGCGCCGCCGGCGGGCATCTCGCTGCCACCGGAGCAGGCCCTGCTGCTCTGTATGGCCCTCAACCACGATGTGCAGAAAGATGCCGCCGGCGAGCTGGCCGGTGAATCGACCGAAGTGGCCCTGGCCGCCTACGCGGCAGCCCACCCGCCTGCCCCCGGGTTTTCCCGGGAACAATACCCCCGGGTAGCCGAGCTGCCCTTCGACTCCGAACGGAAAATGATGACTACCGTCCACGAATACGAGGGCCGCTTCCTATCCATCACCAAGGGGGCGCTGGAATCCGTGCTGGCCGCCTGCGAGGACGCCGGCGAGGACGCCCTCACCGCCGAGGCCGAACGCATGGGCCGGCAGGGGCTGCGCACCCTGGCCTACGGCTGCCGCCTCCTCGAACGGTTGCCGGAGGAGATCAGCTTCGCCACCCTGGAGCGGGGGCTGGAAGCCGCCGGCCTGGCCGGCATGATGGACCCGCCCCGCGCCGAG
>JAGFJD010000467.1 GCA_024102975.1 Phaeodactylibacter sp.
GCGGCCTGGAAGGCTACATCGTCGTCGACGAAGGCGACGCGCTGCTCGTCTGGCCCAAGGATCGCGAACAGGAGATCAAAAAAGTAACCGGGGAAATCAAGGACGAAAAGTACCTCTAGGAGGCGCCGCTTTCAAGTGGTGCCTTGCCCCCCCCAGCGACAGGTTTTTGATGCGCCCTCTCCCGGGCGTCCCATCAAAACCCTGCCGCAAACCTTGTACTATGAAGAAAACCATTGCCATTGTGGCCAACAGCAGCTGGAACATCTACAACTTCCGGCAGCCCCTCATCAAGCAGCTCAAGCTGGCGGGGTACCGGGTGCTTGTCATTGCGCCGGTGGACGAATACATCCACTACCTCAATGACAGTTACTTCACCCGCCACATCCCTCTGCATTTCCTGGCCGCCCAGCGCCGGAACCCCCTGTGGGATTTGCTGCTGCTCTGGGAGCTTTACCGCATCTACCGCCGGGAGCAGCCCGACATGGCCCTGCACTTCACCATCAAGCCCAACATCTACGGCAGCCTGGCTGCCCGTTGGGCTGGCGTCGCCTCGATCCCGACCGTCACCGGCCTGGGGTACGCCTTCCTTCACAACGGCCTGCTGGGGCAGCTGGCGCGCCGCCTCTACCGACTGGCCTTCGTCGGCGTGGCCTGCGCCCTGTTCCACAACGAGGACGACCGCCGCCTGTTCGTCCGCGAGGGCCTCATCGCCGAAGGCCGCAGCCGGACCGTCGCCGGCTCCGGCGTCAATACCAATCATTTCCGCCCCCTGCCGCAACCCGATACCGATAAGTTCGTCTTCCTGTTCATCGGCCGCCTGCTGCACGACAAGGGCATCCGCGAGTTTGCGGCCGCCGCCCGCCGCCTGCGCCGCCTCGCGCCCCGGGCCGAGTGCTGGGTGGTGGGCCAGCTCAACCTCGAATACCCGGCTGCCGTCACCCAGCAGGAACTGGTGCAATGGATCGAAGAACAGCACATCCGCTACCTGGGCGCCACGCGGGACGTCCGACCCTACATCAAACAGGCCCATGCCCTGGTACTGCCGTCCTACCGCGAAGGGCTGCCCCGCGCTATCCTGGAAGCCATGGCCATGGGCAAACCCATCGTCACCACCGATGCCGCCGGCTGCCGCGAAACCGTCGAGCCGGGGCGCAACGGCTTCCTCGTCCCCATCCGCGACGACGTGGCCCTGGCCGAAGCCATGCTGCAACTCTACCACCTAAGCGAAGCAGAACAACAGGCTATGAGCGAGTACAGCCGCCACAAAGTCCTGCGCCAGTTCGACGAGAAGATCGTCGTGGAAGCGTATCTGGAAATCTGTGGAAAGGCCCTGGCCAGGCAGGAGAGGGAAAAGGCAGCATTGCCGGTGAAAGGTTGAGAGCTTGTTTGGAGGTAGTCATTTTGGCTGCAAATGACTACCTCCAAACAAGCTCTGAGCAGTAGTAACCCTCTGACCCTGTAACCACCCCTCATGCCCACCCCTCACCCCGATCAGGTTCGCGCCTTCTTCGACCGCATTGCCGACACTTATCCGCAACGCTATACCGGCGTGCGCCCCTTCCACCGGCAGCTGTTCGGCGAGCGGCTGAAGCAGGCAGTCACCGGCAGGGATTTTACCCAAAAAACAGTCCTCGACATCGGGGCAGGCACCGGCGCCCTTTATGATTACCTGGCAGACACCCAGACGGGATTCGACTACTACGCCTGCGATATCTCCGAAAAGATGCTGGCCCGGAGCCGGATTCCAGAGGGGCGGCGCTTCGTCGGCCAGGTGTATGATTCAGCTTTTCCGGTACAGCGGTTCGACTACATCTTCGCTCTCGGCCTCACTACCTATTTGACACGGGAGGAACTGTCCCGCCTGCTGGCTTTCCTGCCGGGCAGGCTCTCCACCGATGGGGTCGCCATCATCTCCTATACCCACGCCCGCTCGATGGAGTGGCGGATGCGCCGGCTGCTCCGGCCCCTGTTCCGCCGGCTGGGCCTGCGCCGGCATCTCCTCGGCCAGCCGTTTGAAGTGACGGCTTACACGCCGGAAGCAGTTAAGGAAATGCTGCCGCCCGGGCTACAGATAACTCAAATCCATTGGCTCTCCCCTACCCTGCCATTGTTCAGCCGTTTTTTTCCGCAAGCGGGGGCAGCGCTGGCCCGCCGGCTGGCGCCCATCTTGGGCAATAAGGTTTATTCTGATTTTTTAATGGAAATTTCGCGGCCCATGCCTCTCCCCAACAACCTCCTCCTCATCGCCTACTATTTCCCCCCGGTCAGGGTAGTGGGCGCCGTCCGCCTGTACCACTTTTACCGGGAAGCCCGGAAGCACTTCGGGCAGGTGCAGGTGCTCAGCTCCACCAACCGGCTGCGCATGGTACAGGACGAAAGCCTCCAGTTGGAGGGCGTCGCGGCCACCGAAGTCCCTGCCTACGACCTGCGCCGGCTGACGTTGAAAAAAGGCTCGGAGAACACGCCCCACCTGAGCCGCCGGGCTAAGGACAACCAGATCAGCCGCTTCCTGCGCCGCCTGGCCGACAGCTTTCCCCTCAACATCCTGCTGGGCGACGGCGGGCTGGCCTACATCCTGCTGGCCTACTGGCAAGGCCGGCGCCTGGTGCGCAAACACCGCATCACCCACCTGTTCTCTTCCTTCCGCCCCTATTCCGACCACCTCGTCGCCTGGCTGCTCAAGCGCCGCTTCCCCCACCTGTTCTGGATCGCCGACTTTCGCGACCTCCACGTCGACCCGGTGCGTCGCAACACCCTCTGTCCCTCCTTCCAGCGCTGGTGCAACCGGCAAATCCTCCGCCGGGCCGATCTGGTGACGGCTGTCTCCGGAGGGTTAAAGCGGCAACTGGATGCCCTGGCGCCGAGGGTGGAAGTCTTGCGCAACGGGATTGCCAAAAGTGATGTACCCTCCGACCGGGAAGCGCCGTTCGAACTGTTTACCATCGCCTATACGGGTTCTCTCTACGAGAGCCTGCAGACGGCAGCCCCCCTGCTGGAGGCTATCCGGCAGCTTTTTCGGGAAGGGGCGCTGGCGCGGGAAAACATCCGCCTGCTGTACGCCGGCAAGGACGGTGCCCTGTGGGACGAATGGCTGCGTCAGTACGGCCTGGAGGACATCGGGCTGAACCACGGGCTGATTCCCCGGGCGGAGGCCCGCACCATCCAGCGCCGCGCCCGCCTCAACCTGCTTTTGTCCTGGACATTGCCCGGCGGCGGCGGCATCCTGACCGCCAAGGTGTACGAGTACCTGGCGGCAGGAAGGCCGGTCCTGGCCATCGTGAACGGGGAGCGGGATGAGGAACTGGCGGCGTTGCTCGCCGGCCACTACCTCTTGCACACCAGCCAGGCAGATATCGTGCCGGCGCTGAAGCTGCTGCTGCTCAACGTTTCCGGGCGCCCCCCGGAAGCGCCGCGCCCCCTGCCGGAAGGGGTGACGTGGGAGGAGAATATGGCGGCGTTTGTTCGAAGGGCCTTGTAATCCCTCCTTCGCCAAGGCTACGGGCGGGCAAGGCAGGATGATCGCGGCACGAGGGCGGTCAGGGCCAGGACAAACCAGTAATAGCGCTGGAAAAGGATATCGGTGACCACTCCATCGAGCAAGGCGGCCAGCAGAATGGCCGCCCCCGCCGCAAACATAGGCTCTTTGGCCGGCAAGCCTTCCCGCAGCCCCACACCACTAGACATTTTCTGGCCCGTGTAAAAGTGTAAGCGTGTAAAGGTGTAAAAGAAATTGGCTCCCAATCATTTACACGTTTACACTTTCACACCTTTACACAAGTAGCCCCCAAAATG
>JAGFJD010000479.1 GCA_024102975.1 Phaeodactylibacter sp.
AGAAAAAACGAGCATAGCCGGAGCTACGTGAGTTTTTTCTGACGAAGAGTAAGTTCAAAAGAACAAGCATAAGTGGGTATTTATTTAGGTATTCATGTACTAGACATTTTTCTGGACACAGAGTACGCCGAGAAGGCACAGAGCCACACAGAGGCCTGATTATCAATGGAAAAAACTCCGTGTACTCTGTGTTGGCCTCAGTGGTCTCTGTGTCCAAAACCATTTTGTCCAGTGGTGTGTTCCGGGCCTGTATGTTCTCTGGCCAATCCTGAACGCACATTGAATTAAGGACGTAGCCGGACAGATTTACTTTACTAATTAATCGGGATGTTCGCGAGAGGCTGTGCCTCGATGCGTTATAATTGGGGGTTGTGCAATAAATATAGGCAGACAGGATTAACAAGATTATCAGGATATGTACTCCCGTGTGGCGCAGGCCACTACATCTTGTAAATTTTGTTAATCCTGTCTACTTTCGACCTTTTTGCACAACCCCGTAAATCAACATCTTTTGCGGCTTACGCAAGTCCGGAGACTTGCAAGTTAAGCCGCATCGCGTCACAGACGCTCGCGAACGAGTCTTTGTGGCAAAGAGAAGTGTCCCTTTGTGGGCTTTACGCTCACCCTTCAGCAGGCAACTAAAATGAATGCCGCAGGAAAAAATTCTCCATCTTCCGAAAAAGCCCTATTTTCCCACTAAATAAAATGCTGAAGCTATGAACGGCGGCCAGATCATCGCACAGGTCCTCAGAAACCACGGCGTCCAACACCTCTTCACCCTCTGCGGCGGCCACATCGCCCCCATCTATGTGGAAGCGGAAAAGGACGGCGTCCGGGTCATCGACGTCCGGGACGAAGCCTCCGCCGTGTTTGCCGCCGACGCCATTGCCCGCCTCGCCGGCATCCCCGGCGTCGTGTCGGTGACGGCCGGCCCGGGCGTCACCAACGCCATCACCGCCCTGAAGAACGCCCAGATGGCCCAGTCGCCCATCCTGCTGCTGGGCGGCGCAACGGCCACCCTGCTCCGCAACCGGGGTGCATTGCAGGACATCGACCAGATGGCGCTCGTCCGGCCTCATGTCAAGTGGGCTACCCGGGTGAAGCGCCTGCGGGAGATCGCCCCGGCCCTGAACAAGGCCATGCGCCTGGCCCGCTCTGGCGTGCCCGGCCCGGTGTTCGTCGAACTGCCGGTCGACCTGCTGTACAACGAAGAGACGGTACGCGAGTGGTACGGGAAAAAAAATACCGCCGGCGCCTCGCCTGTAGAAAAAGCGATCCAGTGGTACATCAACCGGCATGTCAACAGCCTGTTTAGGGGCATGGAGGATTATGCAATCCCGAAGCCGGAAGCGCCGCAGGTTCCCTCCTTCACCCAAACGGAAGTCAAAGCAGTGGCCCGGGAGATCAAAAATGCGCAAAAGCCGGTAATGGTTATCAGCAGCGGCGCCATGATGGAACCGGAGGATGCCCATACCCTCAGCGCCGCCGTAAAGCGACTTGGCATTCCGGCCTACCTCAGCGGCATGGCGCGCGGCCTGGCCGGCCACGTCAGCGAGGTGCAGTACCGCCACAAGCGCAAGAACGCCCTGCGCGAAGCCGATTGCATCCTGCTCTGCGGCGTGCCTGTCGATTTCCGGCTGGACTACGGCAGCCACCTCAGTCGCCGCGCCCACACGATCGCCGTCAACCGCAGCCGGGAAGAGCTGAAAAAGAACATAAGGCCGCACCGCGCCATTCTGGCGGACCCCGGCGCCTTCCTCATTGCCCTGTCGGGAGAAGCGGATGCCTTTCCGGACTGGAGCGAATGGAAACAGCAGTTACAAGAAGGGGAAGATGCCCGCGAAGCGGAAATCCGGCAAACGGCGGAAACGCCCATCGAGGGCATCAACCCGGTCGCCCTCTTCCTCCGGATGGAAGCGCTCATCCCCGGCCATTCCGTCCTGATCGCCGACGGGGGCGATTTTGCCGCTACGGCCTCCTACACCCTGCGCCCGCGCCGCCCCCTGGCGTGGCTCGACCCCGGCGTGTTCGGCACCCTGGGCGTCGGCGGCGGCTTTGCCCTGGGCGCTGCCCTGCGCTATCCCGACGACTACGTCTGGATCATCTACGGCGACGGCAGCGCCGCCTATAGCCTGATGGAGATGGACACCTTCCGGAAATACGGCATGAAAGTCTGCGGCATCATCGGCAACAACGGCTCCTGGGAGCAGATCGCCCGCGACCAGGTTACTTTGCTGGGCAGCGATACGGCCACCGGCCTGCCCCGGTCCGACTACCACCGGGTAGCCGAAGCCTTCGGCGGCGCCGGCGAGCGGGTGGAAAGGCTCAGCGATTTCGGGGAGGCGCTGCAGCGGGCTATGGACAGTATGGACAAGGGGGTGCCCTACGTGATCAATGCCATCATCGGCTCAACGGACTTCCGGAAGGGGAGTATTTCGATGTAATGCGGGGGTATGGCAGGAGTTCCTGGTTAGTATCTGTTTAGAGGCCCCTTGTTTAACCACATAGGCCACATAGCGTTTTCACAATAGAGCACATAGGCGGAGGCTATTGTGGCTACAATAGTTATTTTTCAGCCGATTCCTAAGTGCTTGATTACCAGTAATAACAAATAACGCCGTTTGGTTCTGGCGACATTAATAACTGATCAATAACCTGCTTGCCAAAACTACCATTCATGTCATGACCCTTTTCGAAAAAATAAGCCTCGTCTTCCACATCCTCCGCTGGCGTTTCACCTGGTCGAAGCGCAACCTGAACTACCGTCCCAAAGGGCGGGTATCCGAAAAGTTCATCACGGCCCGCGCAGCGGCGAAGAAAATTCCGGACGGCGCCTGCGTCGTTTCCAGCGGCATGGCGGGCAATGCCCGTTGCTCCGTATTTTTCTGGGCCATCCGGGAAGCTTTCGAAACGACGGGCCACCCCCGGGGCCTCACCTGGATGAACGTAGGCGCCCAGGGCAGCCGCGGCAAGGTGCCGGGCACGGTAGAGGAGCTGGGCCTGCCCGGCCTGGTATCGCGCTACATCGCCGGCCACCTGGAGACAACCAAAGAGCAGCTGCGGCTGGCAGACTGGGGGCAACTGGAGCTGCACACCATGGCTCAGGGCGCGATGGCCCGCCTGTTCGAAGCGCAGGAGCAGGGCCGAACCGAGCTGCGCTCTGAAGTGGGGTTAGGCACTTTCCTCGACCCCCGCGTCGGCGGAGGCTCCCGGGTAAGCCCCAATGCCGGAGATCAGTTCATCCGGGCGGATGGAGAGGCGCTGATCTACACTCTGCCGAAGGTGGAAGTCGCGCTGTTCAACGCGCCTTATGCCGACGCCGAAGGCAACATATATTTCCATCACGCATCCTGCATTTCCGAGAACGAATACGCCGCCCGCGCCGCCCGCGCCAACGGAGGGCTGGTGATGGCCACTGTCAGCGCCATTATTCCGAAGGATGAGGCCCGGATCAGCATGCCGGCAGCCCGGGTCGACTACATCGTCGTACATCCCTACAACGAACAGACCGCCAGCGTGCGGCAGTCCCGCTATTGGCCGATGTTCACCCCCGGCGGCAAGGTGGATACCGAAGCCGCCGCTGCCCGCCTCCGCTTCATGAACACCCTGCTGAAAATCACCCCGGTGCGCGACGAGGTAGGCGCCGCAATGGCCCGCCTGGCGGCGGCGATCTTTGCCCGCGAGGTGCCGCGGGGTTCCATGGTCAATATTGGCGTAGGTTTTCCGGAAGAGGTGGCCCGGTGTGTCATCGGGCAGGGCCTGGGCTCGGAGCTGACTTTTACCACCGAGGCGGGGGCTTACGGCGGCCTGCCGGTGCCCGGCGTCTTTTTCGGCGCGGCCATCAACCCGGAGAAGCTCATTTCTTCCACGGAGATGTTCCACCTCTATCTGGAAAAGCTGGGCGCCTGTGTGCTCGGCTTCCTGGAGGTGGACGAGCAGGGCAACGTCAACGCCTCCCGGCGTGGCCCCCGCATGCTGGATTACGTCGGCCCCGGCGGCTTTCCGGACATCGTCTACGGTGCCAAAGTCGTGATCTTCATCGGCACCTGGATGGCCGGAGCGGAATTTGGGATCGGGGAGGGGCAACTGCGGCTCGTTAAGCCTGGCAAGCCCAAGTTCGTAAAAGCGGTGGATCATATTACCTTTAGTGCTAAGGAGGCGCTGCGGTTAGGCAAAAAGGTGTTTTACGTGACCAATGTCGGGGCGTTTCAGCTTACTCCGCAGGGTTTGCGGCTGATTTGCGTCATGCCGGGGATCGACCTTCAGCGTGATATTCTCCATGGTTGTCCTGCCAAAATACACCTGCCGGAAGGAGAGGTGCCAACGGTGGAGGAGTCGGCCATCACCGGAGAGGGTTTTCGGCTGGAGTGGCCGGGTTGAGGGGTAGAAGCGTACATGTGTACATTCGTGCATTCGCAAGGGAGCGCGTGAGGGAAGGGCTACGACAATTTTTTATAATCAAAAAGTTTAAAAATTGTTGTCTTAAAAACAAAATACTGAAGATCATCAATATGACAGACCAGGAGCGGAGGGAATACGACCGGTTCGTAGAGGTCTTGTCGGACAGGGCCAGCATCGCGGAGACGATTGCATTTGAATCGGAGCTCATTGCCGAAGAAAGGCTGGAAAAAGAAAAAACGGAAATCGTGATTAATCTCCTGAAAATGCAAAGCCTGACGGATAGCCAGATTGCTGAGGCTGCGAGGGTGGATGTAGATTTTGTTAAAAAAGTGAGGGGGAAAATGAGATAGAGAATTTCCCCATACTACTGGATATTTTTTAGACACGGAGTCCGCCGAGAAGACAGCAATTTCTCATGTGGCTCACAAGGTGACATCTTTTTTCGGAGGCACGGAGAAAAAAGGTGTCATCTTGTGGGACTTCCGAGATGACACCTGCCTTTTTCGTTCCTCAAAAGCCAGATGTCACCTCGTCATCACCTTACATGAGAAATTACTGCCGAGAAGACACGGAGCTGCACAGAAAATTGATTATCAATGGAATAAACTTCGTGTACTCTGTATTGTACTCTGTGTTCTCAGTGTCCAAAACCATTTTGTCCAGTGGTATGGCGTCGGAACGAATTGAAATGAGAAAGCCGGTGATTTGCTCGTTTTTCCCTGTCAGTCGTACGTCCCCCTTCATCCCCCTTTTCCCGCTTTTCGTCGAAAGCCCGGCGATTTGGTCTTGCCGGAATGAGGCCCCCTGCCCCCTATTTGCATCTCATAGTAGTGATTAAAAAGTAAATTCGACATTTCACTGGCGTCGAATTTATTTTTAAAAGTTCCGTAACAGATTACAATCACCGTTTAACCACATTAGCATGAAGCCTTATCAATTCCTGCTCGGCCTGCTGGCCGGCGTTTGCGTCGTCGTCCTCACTGCCAGCACCGCTAACCTCAAGCCTAATACCCAGTACGAATTCACCCAGGTGACTGTCATCGAGTCGGTCGTGCCGGCGGGCATGGGCCGCTCCCGCATGATCACCATCGGGCCGGACGGCAAAATGGAAGAGATCAAAATGGAAAACTTCTTCAGCCTGACGGGCATCAACTTCTCCAACGTCCGGGAAAATGACCAGGCCATCACCAACAAGGTCAGCCAGATGTATGCAGAAGGCTGGGAACTGCAGGACGTTACCTCCGGCGTCTACGGCTCCGGCGCCTTCGGCGAGGCCGGCGGGAACAATACGGGGATATTTATGACGAGGTATTTGTTCAGGAGGGGGATATGATATTGTCTCATGGGTTCATGGGTGCATGGGTTCATGGGTTCATGGGTGCATGGGTTCACTTCCCCGTCAATATCTTCCGCAGATCCTTTTCTAAACTAACGTCGGGAGATTCCACGATTCGGCCCAGCTCTTTGCCGTTTTTCAGGAAGATGAAGGTGGGCACGTACTCGATGTTCCAACCCTGTTCTTCGTGTTGAGGGCTCTGCTTGTAGTTGTCCGGGTGGTTGCTCAGAGCAACGAGTTGCAGGCCGTTCAGGTCATATCCTGCGTGGTCCAGGATTTTGAAAAAGTGAGGGACTTCCCGCTGGCTGTCCGAGCACCAGGTGCCCATGAAAGCGAGGATGTCGACGCCCGGGAGGCTTTCTTTGATTTCCTGCAGGCTGGTTTTGTCGGCCTCGTAACCGGCATAGCCTTCGTTGAACCAGGCACCGAAGGGTTCCTGCTGCAGCCCGGCGCGGTCGATCCGGCCCACCAGGATGGTTTCTCCTTCGTGGTTTTCTGCCCGCTGGTTTATCGGCTGGAGGTATTGGGCGGGGATGGGGTACTCTTTGGTCTCGTTGTTCCAGAGGATATTGGCGATCCAGAAGCGGCCGCTGTGCTCCACCATTTGAATGCTGTTGATGCCCCTGGAAATAACCGGCCCATCTTTCTCCTGGCGGGATTCATAGGTGGAAAAAACCTGGGTGACGAGCCCGAAGCGGTCGGTTTTGCGGCTGAGCTCCCGTTCGAAGAAGCCATTTTCCCGGAACTGCCGTTCCACGCGCTTGATGTAGTCTTCCACCGTCATGGTTACCATGCCGGTCAGGCCGTCCTGGTTTTTAAAGACATTCATCAGGCGCGCCTCCCGGGTGAACAGGCTGCGCAGCCGGTCCCAGTCGCGCTCCTGCCCCGCCGGCCCGCTGATGGCGCCGTAAAGGGCCGCAATGATGGCGTCGGCAGACTCGACATCGGCCGGCCGGGGCTTTACCCGCAGCTGGCTGTAGAGGGGAGTAGAGAGTAGCAGAGCAAGAACGATCAGTAGTTTGTTCATGTTGGTTGGTATGTTATTTTTCGCTGTTCGCTGTTCGCTGTTCGCTGTTCGCTGTTCGCTGTTCGCTGTTTTTACCCGGCCGATCCCGACACCTGTCGGTAGAGGACGGGCGCTGTTCGCTGACGTATACACGCCCGTCTTCGCTGCGCTCGTCCGGGTAAAAATGCACAAATGCGCGATTCCTACGATTCCACCTCCACCTCCCCGCTCTTCGGCACCCGGGGGCGGATGATGAGGCGCAGCGACTGGTCGTAGGTCACGTAATTCCAGACCCAGTTCAGAAAGATAAAAACTTTATTCTTAACGCCAAGGATTTGGAAGAGGTGGACGAACAGCCAGATCAGCCAGGCGAAGGCGCCCTGGAATTTGAAGCCGGGCAGGTCCGCCACGGCGCGGTTGCGGCCGATGGTGGCCATGGAGCCCAGGTCTTTGTAGGAAAAAGGAGTGAGCGCCCGGCCGCGGTGCAGGTTGCTGAAGTTGCCGGCCAGGCAGACGGCCTGCTGCATAGCCACCTGCGCCACCTGCGGATGCCCCTGCGGGTAGGCCTCTTCCTCCATGTAGGCAATATCGCCGATGGCGTAGACGTTTTCCAGCCCTTCCACCTGGCTGAAGCGGTTCACCCGGATGCGGCTGCCGCGGGTGAGCGAAGAGGCCGGCACGCCCTGCATTTTGGCGCCTTTGACCCCCGCCGCCCAGATCACCTTGCGGGCGCGGATGGTTTCCCCGTTGTTCATATACACGTGCTCTCCGTCAAAATCCGTCACCAGGGCGTTGAGGCGGACCTTGACGCCGAGCTGGGTGAGGAACTCCAGCGACTTCCGGGAGGATTTCTCCGACATGCCTGCCAGCAACTGATCAGCCCCCTGCACGAGGTAGATGTCGATCTCGTCCGTGTTCAGCTCCGGGTAATCTTTGGGGAAAACATACCGCTTCATCTCCGCCAGGGCGCCGGAGACCTCCACGCCGGTGGGGCCGCCGCCGACCACCACGATGTCCATCAGTCCCTGCCGCTCTTCGTAATCGGTAACGGAAAGTGCCTTTTCGTAATCGGACAGGATGCGGTTGCGGAGAAACAAGGCTTCGGAGACAGACTTCATGGGGATAGCCAGCCGGGCGATCTTTTCGTTGCCGAAAAAGTTGGTATCGGCGCCGATGGCCAGCACCAGGTAGTCGTAGTTGCATACGCCCAGGGAGGTTTCCAGTTGTTGCCGGCCCGGATGCACCGCCAGGACTTCCGTCACGCGGATGTAAACGTCTTCTTTCTTCCGGAAAGCCTTGCGCAGCGGGAATACAATGGAACTGGGCTCCAGCCCCGCCATGGCCACCTGGTAAAACAGGGGTTGGAACTGGTGGTAGTTGTTCTTGTCCAGCAATACTACCTGGTATTCTCTGCGCCGGGCCAGCTTAAGGGCCAGCTTGAGGCCGCCGAATCCGCCGCCGACGATGACGACGCGCTTTTTGTCCGTTTCGGGGATGTTGATCTTCATTGGGTGTTGGTTTATTAGTTGTCTGGGTTGATCAGCACCCCGCAGGCTCTGGAAATCAACCCAGACAACTTATCAACATCCTGGGGCTGAATAAAGATCATAGAGCGTTTAATCCAAATTAGCCATATAACCATTTGCCACCTGTTGTTTCCCCAGACATATACACAAATGCACCCATACACTTATTAAACCCCCTGCCTCCTCAGCTCCATCTGCGCCTCCAACACGTCCTCCAGAAACGGCCTGCACTTGCGGAAATTGGCCCGGTGCAGGAAGTGGAAAATGTTGTCGTGGATGAACAGGAAAGCCCCCTGCAGGATAACGGCCCAGCCGAAGCCCAGCCACAGCTCCGGGTAGGCCATGCCGGGGATGGCGGACAAGGCCTTCAGCCACAGGCCGGCGAAGACGTAGGCCGCGTCCAGTCCGATGTTGAGCAGCAGCATCTGCTCGACGTGGCGCTGCACCTCGAAGCGCTGGAAGACGTTGCCCTCCACGAACCGCCGGAGGAAGATATGGTCGAAAATCCAGAGGACGACGGCGAAGTTGATCACGCCCCACGTCATGTTCATCAGCATGAAGTACCACAGCCAGCCTTTGAGCAGGAACATGCCCGGCACGCCGGCGGCCAGGCTGAGGAAACACCACCAGCCCAGCAGGGCCAGGTGCTTGCGCAGGATGATGCCGAAGCGCTCGTCGAAATCGCGCACCTCGTCGACGATCTCTTCCAGAGGGAGGTCGACGGCCAGGGTGGTAAAGAAGAAACGCCAGGAAAGGGATGCCATGGTTTGCGGATTTTTTTGCCATCCAATTTGTAGCCTTTGGGCCTGGCGGTCAATGAGGTTTGTCAGTTTCTGGCTGCCATGCTAACGTTGGACATGTTGATAGTTGCTGGTTCTTCGGTACCAACCTGTTGCCCATGATCGGCTGCCAACAGTTGGAAACAGCAGACAATGTCCAACAATCAACGGCCAACTTGTCCAGTATTAGGCGGATAGCCCAGTTTCTAATTATTGCAGAGGCATCTCCCCACATAGTTTCAGGTATTTTTCCTATTTTCCAGCCCTCAGCTTTGCAAATCGTTTCTATGCGGCTTTTCAGCCTGTTTTTTTTGCTGTTGACAGCGCCGGCTTTGCTCCCTGGCCAGGGTCACATTACCGCTTCTGGTGCCGTCCTGGCCCTGGAACAGGCGGATTCCTGCATCCTGTCGGAAGACTACCTGGCGGCGCGCGCCCTTTACCTGGAAGCTTTGCCTTACTTTGTCGCCGAAGAAGACTACCGGCAGGTATCTTACATCTACCTGTGGCTCAGCGAGACGTCCTATTACGCCCAGGACTTCGGGCGGGCGATGGAGGAAGCCCGGTACAGCCGCCTGCTGGCGGAGACCTGCCTGGCACCCGACACCTTGCCTTTTTATTGCACCATCCTGCAAAACCTGGGAGTCTTCTATTCGGCGTTCGGCGATTTTGACAGCCAGATGCGGCATTATCAGTTGTCTATGGAGGCGGCACTGCGTTATTACGGCCGACTGAGCCCGCGCACTGCCGACGCTTACCTGAGCGTGGGCGTGGCGCACGGGCGGCGGGGGAGCTGGAGCGACTGCATCGCCTTCACGGAAACCTCCCTGGAGATTGCCCGGGCGGCCGGGTATCAGGCCGGCATTGCCTCGGCCCTGCTCAACCTGTCCTACAGCTTTGCCGAACAGGAGGACTTCGAAAAGGCCATCCGGTATCAGAAGCAAGCTCTGGCCCTGACTGCCCGCCAGGAGGAACAGGGGCGCGGGCTGAACAACCTCGGCGCCTATTGCATCGATATCGGCGAGTATGCCGTTGCTTTAGAGAACCTGCACCGGGCATTGCAGCTCCGCCAGGCATTGCCCTTTCCTTCCGGGAGCGATATTTTTTCCACCCTGCTCAACATTTCCCGGGCCCACTCGGAAAGCGGCCGGCTGGATTCTGCCCGGTTTTACCTGCAGCAGGCCATTCAGGGGCTGCAGGCGCATGGGCAGGATGCCCGCCGCGACCTCCTGCAGATCGCCTGGAATTACCAGGGCAAACTTTTACTGGCAAGCGGCCGGCCGGAAGCCGCCGAGCAGGCTGTTCGCCAGGGCCTTTCCCGGCGCGGCCCCTGGCGGGATGTCAACAGCAGTTCCTTTATGCTGCTGGGAGAAACCCTGCTGGCTCAAAGGCGCTACGAGGAGGCCCTGCAGGCAGCGCAGGAAGGGCTCCGCTGGGCAGCGCCCGGCTTCGACGCCGCCAGCCCCCTGGCCGCCCCCCGCTGGGAAGCCCTGGAAAGCGTCGCCCAGGCCCGGGGGCTGCTCAAGCTCCGGGGGGATATCCTCCGGGAACTCGGCCTGGCCCGGGGAGATCCGGCGCTGCTGGAAGCCTCCCTGGCGGCCTTCGAGCAGGGCGACTCCCTGGTGATGTGGATGCGCCGGACTTACCAGGGCCGCCTGTCCCGCGACCAGATCGCGGCGAACGCCAACGAGCTGTACGCCGGCGCCCTGCATACCCTGTACTACCTGTATGAGGAAACGGGAGAAACCCGCTATTTCGACCAGGCCCTGGCCTTCTCAGAAAAAAACAAGGCCCTTTCCATCCTGGAAAACCTCAACGGCCTGTACGCCCGCTCATTTTCGGGCGTGCCCGACGCAGTAGTGGAAGCCGAGCGGAAACTCCTTGAAGAGATCGAGTTTTATTCCACCCAGGTGAAACTGAACCGCGGGTACGCCGGCGCGGGCCAACTGGCGGACTGGGAGCGCCTGGTGTTTGAAAAACGCCGCCGGCAGGACAGCCTGCTGCGCCGCGTCCGGGAGGAATACCCCCGCTATTACCAGATGAAGCACGGCTTTCAGCTGGCGGGCGTGGCCCCCTTGCAGGAAGAACTGCTCGGGCCGGAAGAAACCCTGCTGGAATACTTCCTGGACGGGGATTCCCTGTTCGTCCTCCTGCTATCCCGCGATCAGCGGCGGTTCTTTCGCCTGCCGGCCCCCCGGTTGGAAGAGAAAGTACTGGGCCTGTGCCGGGCGGCTGTGCAGCGAACCCCGGATTTTTACGAGCGCAGCTTTGACCTGTACCGCATGCTGGTGGAACCGGTGGAGGCCTATATCGAAGGCGAAGCGCTGGCCATCGTCCCGGACGGGGCGCTCGCCTATCTGCCCTTTGAATTATTGCTTTCCGAGCCGTCGCCTGCCGTCGGCCTGCCGCACGCCCGGCGGGCCTACCTGTTGAAACAATACTCTATCCGGAACTTATTCTCCGCCAACGCTGCCCTGCAGGCCCGGTATAACCAGGCGGCCGTCCCCGCCCGGAGGGAAGTCCTGGCCCTGGCGCCCTCCTTCGAAAAAGGGGAAGGGCCGGCGGCAGACAGCAGCCTGCCCGCCCTCCCCGGCGCCCGCCAGGAACTGGAAAGCCTGGAACGGGGCTTCCGGGGGCTTTTCCTGCGGGATGAGGCCGCTTCGGAGGCCGCTTTCCGGAAATACTGCCGCCGCTACGGCGTATACCATGTCGCTACTCATACCCGGATAGACCAGCGCCTGCCGGCTGCTTCCCACCTGCTCCTGGAAGCCGGCGGCGGCCAGGACGGGCGGCTGCACGTGTACGAGCTGTACAGCATGCGCCTGGATGCCGAGCTGGCCGTGCTCAGCGCCTGCAATACCGGCATCGGGGAGATCAAGATAGGGGAGGGGAGCGCCAGCCTGGCCCACGCCTTTGCTTATGCCGGCTGTTCGGACCTGGTGATGTCCCTCTGGCCGGTAAAGGACCGGACGACGCCGGTGCTGATCGGGCGGTTTTACGAAAATCTGGCGGAAGGCATGGGCCGGTGCGAAGCGCTGCGGCAGGCCAAGCTGTACTGCCTGGAATATGACGACCTTTTCGCGCACCCGTACTTCTGGAGTGGGTTCACCTATGTCGGCAGCCGGGATCCTTTGCGGCTGAAGCGGCGGGCGGCACGACCCCTCTGGCCTTTTCTCGTGCTGGCCGGCCTGTTGGCGGCGGCCCTTACAGTTGTCCTGACAAGGCGCGGGAGGCGGTAGCGTAGCGGTCGTTCCCGTTCTCCAGTTCGGAGAGCAGCGCCTGCGCCTGTTCGGGCTGGCCGTTGCGGAGGTAGGCCAGCGCCAGGTACCAGCGGGCGGGCCGTTCGTAGGCGGTTTGGGGCAGGCCGGCCAGGGCAGCTTCCAGGTTGTCGATGGCCCCGGCGGCGTCTCCCTCGCCGAGCAGCACGATGCCAAGGTACAGGCGGACCTCGTTGTCCCTTTTGTTTTCGGAAAGGTGTTCTTCCATCAGGCGGCGGGCCTGTTGGTACGCGCCCGCCTCGTAGGCCTGCATGGCTTTGTCGCGGATGCCGGCGGTTTCTTCATAGGCGGCAGGCCCGTCGTTTCGGGTGCCTCCTCTCGTTTCGACGGCGCCGGGCAGGTAGTCGAAGTGCTGAGCAAAGAGCGCTTCATCGCCGGGCGGCTGCTGGATCAGGAAATAACCGCCGATCAGCAGCAGGGCGGCGGCGGCAGCGATGCTGAGGAACTGCCGGATGGGGAAAGAACGCCCGGCGGCGCCGCCCGTCTTCCGGTCGATCCGCCGGAGTGTGGTTTCCAGGGGTTCGTCGCCGAAGTGGTACTGCAGGCCGGCCAGCGCGCGGCGGGAAAATTCGCTGAGTTCGTTGCCGGAGTCCTGGTAATCCTGGCGGCGGTGCCGCTCCAGCATTTCTTTTCTGGACAATGGCCTTTCGTTTGGGGGTATATCTTTTTTCATGGTAGCTTGAGATTATAGGCATCCGCCTAACGTTGAACAAATGGTGCCGGGGTAGTGTACGGTGTACAGAGGTTCAATGGGTTGCCCAATTTCAGGCGGTGAGTTGCCGCCAACAACCAACAACCAATAACCAACAACCGGCTACTCCCCCTCACCCCAGCAGGTTCTTCAAATTGCGGCGCCCGTTCTGGATGTGGCTTTTCACTTCGTTGAGCGGGAAGGCGGCCAGCTCGGCAATTTCCTGGTAGCTTTTGTTTTCCAGGTAGAACAGGATGATGCATTTCTGCTGCGGCCCTTTCAGTTGGTCGATAGCGTCGCTCAGGGCTTCGTAGCGCCGTTCTTCTTCCTCTATAGTATGAAGAGTCACATCGTGGGCGGATTCCACAAAAACTTCCTCGCTAATTTCGTCCAGCCCGTCGGTGCGAAGGCGGGCTTTGTCCTTCAGCAGTTTGAGGCAGTAATTGCGCACCACCAGGAAGAGCCAGGATTCGAAGTCTTCGATGTCGTATTTCAGCAGCTTGGGCGGCAGGTCGGCAAAGCAGTCCATGACGGCGTCTTCGGCGTCCTGCGGGTTTTTCAGGTAGCTCAGGCACAGGCCATAAAGCTTATGGGCGTGCCGCCGGAAGAGCTGCCCGAAGACGGCTTCGGAGGGCCGGCGCTTGTAAGCGGCGAGCAGCTCTTCGTCCGTCCGGGTATCCGTCCGCTTTTTGAAAAGGATCATAGGCAAGGCCTGGAGTTTGGTGCGGGGGCAAAATTAGGGCTTTTTTTTAGACTGGAGGCAGGGAGTTTTAGAGCTTTTTCCTGCCACGAAGCTTGCCCGGTTGCGAATAGCCGAATGCCGAACCCCGAAGGCCGCCCTTTCAGGCAATTTGGCGCAAAAACGATTCTACAACCTTTTCGATATCCTTCTTAAAAGCCGCTTTGTCGAAGCCTTTCACCTCTCCCGGCCGCTCCAGGCATTCGAGCAGGCCCGACAGGACGTACTGGTCGTATTCCATGTCGGCCATTTGGATGGCTTTGGCAAAATCCAGGTCTATGGTCAGGAACCATTCTTTTCGTTTTCTCAGATACTTGTTTTTGTTGCTCCTGTGCCGTTCCGGCATTTTTTCGCTGATGGTGGGGCTGTAGGTAATGCCTTTTACCGCATCGCCGTATTTTGAAAGGTCGATCCTTTCGTCGATGTAATCTGATATGCGAGCTATGCTGCCTTTTTTTACCAGGGCAGGGTCCAATACCAGCAATATGAAAAAATCAGGTGCTTCCATTATCGATAAATTTTATTGCCGGGCGGGCGTTTCAGCCAGATGCCAGTGTTTTTCAGCCTCATCAGATTTTGATGGTGTATTTTGTATAAATAAATGCTGTCTAACTGGACCTTGTAACAATAATCTTTTGTCCCATAGTTCTGGGCGGCCAATATCACCCGGTTGATTTTGTATTCAAGAGCATTTTGCCTGGATTCGAATTCACAGGTCTCGCCATATTTCCAAACTTCGCCCGATTTTAAAAATATGGATTTTTGGCCATCTGGGCAAGTGTAACATGCCCGGTAACCATCTCCTGACGCTACAGCGACATACTGAACGCACTCCTCTCTTTTCTTTTTCTGCCTTTCCAAGCGTTCGTAGACCTCGGGTATTACCTGCGGGTCCCCGTCTTCATCCAAATATACGTATCCTTCCGTACCTTCAACGTACTTTCTGGCCATTTGAACCTCACGTTTTACAATGAGGAGAAGAAGGATGGAGAGCATAAAAATGAGTAAGAACAGGAAGGGGGGCCGACGGCGGCCACCTTTCCCAGAGGGTGGCCTCGGTGAGGCCGGCTGTTTAGGTTCGGCAACGGCAATTGCATCCATATCATAGTTTTTGGCTAATGAAAGTTGAAAAGTGCCCCTCCGCTGCTAAGTTATACAAGTTATATCTGAAAAAAAAGAAAATTTTACAATCTCCTGCCAGGGGCAAAACTGGAGGATTTTATCTTGTTTATTGATTTAATTAATTGTTTATTAATGTTTTATGATGAGGCTGTAAAGGGTGGGATGTAATATGGTTGTAGTTTTTGTAAATGTGTTAATGTTTAAAAAAAGATAATTCCTTAATTGGCGTAAGTGAGACCCGTTGCGGGAGGGACAAAAAACCGAAAACAGACAGGATTTACCCTGTGAAATAGCCCGGAAGGAACACTCGATTATTTCACAGGGTGAACACGATTTACAAGATTCAGCAGCTCGTATCACCGCACCTTCCTTTTTCTTATTTTTGGCAAAAAAGCCCATGCCTGCTTCCAGCCAACCTTCCGCGCCTCCTTACCGTTTCCCCGAATCCGCCCCCTTTGCCATGATCAAAGTAGAAGGCGGCGCCTTTTCCATGGGCGGCGAATACGGAGACGAACAACCCATTCACACCGTAAACCTGGGTACCTTCTGGATCGGCCAGCATCCCGTCACCCAATCCCTCTGGGAAGCGGTGATGGGCGCGGGCAGCAACCCGTCGTACTTCAAAGGCGGCCACCACCCGGTAGAACGGGTAAGCTGGTACGACGCTGCCGTTTTCTGCAACGCGCTGAACGAGCAATGCGGCTACGTGCCCCGCTACTTCAGCGACGAGGCCTGCCGCCGCCCCTATGGGAAAACAGCGTCCGGCTATTCCCTGCCCAATGAGGGCCCGGTACATCAAAAATCGCACATCAAAAATCGCACATCGCAAATCCCTCCCGGCCACCGCCAGCCCAACAAGCCCCCCGTACATCAAACCTCGCAAATCGCAAATCGCAAATCAAAAATCATCACGGGCTACCGCCTGCCCACCGAAGCCGAATGGGAATACGCCGCCCGCGGCGGCCCCACCCCGAAGGCCGCCCCCGCTACGCCTACGCCGGCGCCGACAAACCGGACGAGGTGGGCTGGTACGGCGACAACAGCCACCGCGAAACCAAGCCCGTAGGCCTGAAGCTGCCCAACGAGTTGGGTCTATATGACATGAGCGGCAACGTGTGGGAGTGGTGCGAGGACCAGTGGCACGGCAGCTACGAAGGCGCGCCGGGCGACGGGTCCGCCTGGGTGGATAAGGAGCAGGGTGCTCACCGGGTGTCCCGGGGCGGCAGCTGGCTCAACTTCGCCGATTCCTGCCGCTGCGCGTGCCGCAGCTACTGGCGGACCGAGGACCGCTCCAGCCATCTCGGCTTTCGCCTCGTGTGGGTTTCCCCTTCAGTTCACCCTGTGGAATAGCGAGGCGCCAGCCGAGCAATATTCCACGGTGTAAAGTCGGTTTGTTTTCCGGCACGCCCGTGAGCGAGCGACGGCCCGAGGCCCAACGGAGCGAGGCGAGCGCGAGCGAAGCCGGCGAAGTTGGGCGGAGGGCCGGAGCGGTTGAGGGGTGTTGTAGCAGAGGCTCAACCCTATGGAATTCGCCCGATAGCCCTTCACCGGGCAAGTGGCTATTCCACAGGGCTACCTGCCGGGTTTCAGGTTTAGCCCCGGTTTGGCTAACCCGGCAGCGCCCGCCTGCTGTGCCAGCGGCCGGCAGGTTTATCAGAGATGAGGCAGAGAAGGTGCCGGGAGGTTGCCGTGAAATTCGTCTCCGACAAACGCTGCCGGGTTTAGCAACACAGGAACTTGCGCAAAACCCGGCAGGTTGAAACTACTTCCGCCGGAAAAACACAAACCCGTTCTTCCTCCCCACCTCCTCCAGCGTCTCCATCTCCTCCAGCGGTTTTGCCCGGTGTACCTTGGCAACGATGTAGGCCGGCTTGTCCAGCGGCGCGTGAAAGAGCCGGTTCATGCAGGCCGTATCCTTGAAGCAGGCCTCTCCCGGCCCCTGCGGCTGGCCGTAGAAGAGGTGGGCGTAGGTCTTGTAGCCGTGGGCTGCCAGGTAGCAGTCCTCCTGCGCTTTTTCGGCGAAGAAATCCACGGCGGCGCGCTGGGAGTAGCCCTCGATACGCTTGATGAAAAAGATGAGGGTGAGCATCACGAAGACAGCGGTGCCGCCATACAGCGCCAGGAAGGAGCGCGGTTTGTCTCCCCGCCGATAAGTAATGAAAAAGTAGGCCAGCAGCCCCAGCAGGAACAGGCCGGGCAGGATCTCGAAGCCCGTCCAGTTCACTTCGGCTTCCAGGTTGGCCCGGGCGAAGGGGTCCTTGAAGAGGGGTTGAAGGATCTCGGCGTTCATGCCGACAAAGGGCAGGGCGATAGTAGCGAAGATGAACAGCCCCCCAGTGAACCACAGCCCGAAGGCCATCCAGCGGCTGAGCTGCACCTGCCCGTCGAGCATCTTTTCCATGGCCAGGGCCGCCAGGTAGGTGAGCGGGAAGTAACATAAGGAGGAGTAATGCACGATCTTGGACTGCACGATGCTGAACAGGATGAGCACCACCCAGAAGAGGTACTTCATCCAGCGGCGGAAGTCGTTCTGGTAGGGCAGGTTGTCCTCCGGCATCCTGAAAAAAGAACGGATGGCAAAGATGGAGGCCGGGAAGCAGCCCACCAGCAGCACCACGAAATGATAGCCCGGGAAGCCGGCGTGCCCCGCGTCGGGCGTGCTGAACAGCCGGTACTGGTATTTGTTGAACTCGATGATAAACCGGGGGCCGTTCTGCAGGGTCTCCGCCCCGTACCAGAGCAGGCTGACCAGCGTGGCCGACAGGGTGAAAAACAGGAACTGCGGCACGTTGACGTAAAAGCGGAACCGCTGGTACACCCAGTACACGCCCATTGTCAGCACCGCTATCAGGTAAGCCACCTGCCCCTTGGTCAGGATGCCCATGCCGATCCAGAAGCCGCCCAGGAAGAGATACCACCACTTGCTCTTATCCAGCACGATGTTGCTGTACTGGTTCTTCTTCCAGTGGAACAGGATAAAGTAGTACAGCCCCAGGAAGATGAACAGGTTGAACCAGGGGTCGATGATGCCGGATTTGAAATAGAGGAAGGGCAGGATGGACCCGAAATAAGCGCCTGCCCACAGGATGCCGAAACGGGTGTCTTTGAGCCGCTGCCCCATGCGGAACAGCAACGGCAGCGTGATCACCCCGCAGATGGCGTTGGGAAAGCGGGCGGCAAAGTCGCCGATGCCGAAAACGGCCATGGCGCCGGCCTGCAGCCAGAAGAAAAAGGGCGGCTTCTGGAAAAACGGCTCGAAGTTAACGTGCACCCGCGTATAGTCCCGCAGGATCAGCATCTCCCGGCTGATCTCGGCAAAGTTGACCTCGTCCCAGTCGAACAGGTGGACGCCTCCCAGGAACGGGATGAAGAATAAGGCGCCCAACAAGGCAAAGCCCAGGCTGTATTTGGTGTTGTCTGGCATTCTACTTACTTCCCCCTCCGGTTAAACATATTCAACACCTTGCTCACAAAGTCGTCGTTGATGCCCAGCGCTCCCTTCACCTTTGTATACACATTCACCGCCTGTTTATCCAGCCAGATGAAGAGGGCTTTGAAGCCGTCGGTGGGGCGGGCGCGGTAGTTGGTGGCCCGGGCCCGGGGCGCTTTGTCCTCTTCGGTGAAGTAGTACAGGGCGATGGATTTGCGGGTCATGTCCTCTGGGCATTCGATGGGGTCGGGCAGGCCGTGGAAGGAATCCTCGTCGGTATTGAAGATGGCGCAGCGGTTGAAGACGGGGCTGATCTTCTGTACGCATTGCTTCATGTCGCGCGACCACAGCTCCAGGTCGCCCTTGTATTCCGGCAGCCAGCCTTCGTTGAGGTAGACCAGCAGGTTGACCCGCCGCCGCCAGGTGCGCTTGTGGGGATGGACGGTAAAGTCGGCATGGATGTTGAGGTAGCCGCCGCGCTGGCTCTGGTGCAGGCCGCCGCCTTCCAGGGTGGGGTCGGCTTTCAGGCCCGGGATGCCGGTCAGCTCGCTGAGGGCGGCGACGAACTCGTCGCTGTTGAGCGCAGCAATGACCTCGCGGATGAAACCGGGGATGAGGCCCATCTTATTGAGGCCGTGTTTCTTTTCGTTGACGTGCACGTAGTGGATCCAGCCCTGGTCCTTGACTTTGGGGAAGGCGTTCATGGCCTCCCGGGCGGCCCATGGCTCCAGGAAGCCGTCGAACCGGGCGTGCGGATAGGGCGCTGCCTGCTGGTAAGAGGAGGCGTGTTCCCGGAAGGTGGCCTTCCACTTTTCCAGGTCGATGATCCGTTGTTTGGTGTCTTGTTCTACCATTGTTAATAGCGATTGAGATTGGTGGGCAAAGATAAGGCAATTTGGGGGCTTTGCAAGCTTCACCCATACCTCCACTGCCGGAAAAACTCCCAAACCACGATGCCCAGGCAGACCGAAATGTTCAGCGAGTGCTTGGTGCCGAACTGGGGCACCTCCACGCATCCGTCCACGGCGGCCATGGCGGCATCGCTGACGCCTTCCACCTCATTGCCGAACACCAGGGCATATTTTTGCCCTTTTTCTACCTGCACCTCCTGGAGCAAGGTGCGTTTGTCGGCCTGTTCGACGGCCAGCACCCGGTAGCCCTGCTCCTGCAGGCGGCGGATGGCCTGCACGGTGCCCTGTTCGTAGGCCCAGTCCACCGACTCGGTGGCGCCGATGGCCGTTTTCAGGATTTCGCGGTGGGGCGGGGTGGCGGTGATGCCGCAGAGGAAAACCTTTTCCAGGGCGAAGGCGTCGGCGGTGCGGAAGGCGGAACCCACGTTGAGGGCCGAGCGGATATTGTCGAGCACCAGGCTTACAGGCACCTTTTCCTGCGCTTTGAATTCAGCGACGGTAGGGCGGTTGAGTTCTTTCAGGCTTAGTTTTCGCATGTCTGGAATGGCTTTTTTGTTGTTCGTTGTTCGTTACCGGGACCCCAAGGCCTTCCGGACACATAACCAACAACCCTGGCTACACCACGATATCATCTGGTAAACAAATACTCCAGTTCAAACCCCTCGATCCTCTCCAGCCCATCCACCTCTTCCAGGTACACCCCCGCCACGGCGGCTTTCAGGCGGCGCAGCTTGTCGTCCACCTCGCTTTGGCGGATAGCGAGTTCGACGACGCCTGTGTTGCCGAAATCCTGGCGGGCCATTTCCAGGCCCAGGCTTTTGATGCTGCTCATCACCTGGCCCATCAGGGCGTAGTCGAACGTAACCCGGTAGACGTCCTCGACCGTCCGTTCGACGGCCTCGGCCCGCCCCAGGGCGTCGGCGGCGCTTTCCCGGTAGGCGTTGATCAGGCCGGAGGCGCCCAGGAGGGTTCCCCCGAAGTAACGCACGACGATGACGATGACATTGGCCAGCCCGAAGCTGTCGATCTGTCCCAGGATGGGGCGGCCGGCGGTACCGCCGGGCTCGCCGTCGTCGTTGGCGCGGAAGTTGTTGCCGTCCAGCCCGAGGCGGAAGGCATAGCAGTGGTGCCGCGCTTTGGGGTGCTCGCGGCGCACCTCTTCCAGCCGTGCCTGCCATTCCGCTTCGGAATAAACGGGGAAGGCATAGGCCAGGAACTTGCTGCCCCGGTCCCGGAATTCCCCGTAGGCCGGGCCGGCGAGGGTTTTGTATGTGTCTTTGGGGTTGGGCATGGATAGGATGGTTTTGTGGTGTTATGGTTTTGTGGTGTTTCGGTGTTATGGTTTTATGGTGTTATGGTTTTGTGGTATTGCGGTTTTGTGGCCCTTTCGTTCATCAGGGGAGGCATTGGGGTTTTCAGCTGCGAAGGTAAGTATTTCCGGAGATTTGCATCTCCTTAACAAAGCTTTGAGGGCTGTTAACAGGGCTTCCGTCCGTTGTTCGCTAATTTACCCCAGGGTTTGGACAGCTCCCGGCCGCGCAACCGCCAAATCGCGAACCGCGAACCGCGAACCGCGAACTGCGAACAGCGAACAGCGAACCGCGAACAGCGAACCGCGAATTTACTATATTTGCCCCAAAACCATACTGGCGTGAACCGAACCCTCGAGCAGTTTGACCAGATACTTGTTAAGTGCCGGGAATTATTTGAGCAGAAAACCCGCGATTACGGCACTGCCTGGCGTATCTTGCGGCCCTCATCGCTGACCGACCAGCTCTTCATCAAGGCCCGGCGCATCCGGAGCATAGAGGAGAAGGGGCGGCAGAAGGTAGAAGACAGCGTTGAGGGCGATTACATGGGGCTGATCAACTACAGCCTGATGGCGATGCTGCAGCTGGAACTGCCCGACAGCGCCCCGCTGGAGCTGCCGCCGGAGGAAGCCCTGCGGCTGTACGGCGAAAAAGTGGCGCAAACGCGGGCCCTGCTCGAAGCCAAGAACCACGACTACGGGGAAGCCTGGCGCGACATGCGCGTCAGCTCCATGACCGACCTCATCCTGATGAAGCTGCTGCGCATCAAACAGATCGAGGACAACGAAGGGCGGACCATTGCTTCGGAAGGGCTGGAAGCTAATTACCAGGATATCGTGAACTATGCTATTTTTGCGTTGATAAAAATACAGGAACTATGACCATTGGAACCCTCGTTATAACGATCGCTATTGTCGCCCTCCTGCTGACGCTGGCCATCGGATTCACTTCGCGCCGCATCAACAACTGGCTGGTCAGTTTCCTGCAGAACTTCTGCGGGGCTCTGTTCATCTTCTCCGGATGGGTGAAGGCGGTCGACCCGCTCGGCACCGCGTTCAAGATGGAACAGTATTTTGCGGAATTCGAGTCGACCTTCAGCGGGTCCTGGTTCTCCTTCCTGGCGCCCATGTTCCCCTGGCTGGCGGAATACTCCATCGCCTTTTCGGTGTTTATGATCGTGCTGGAGATCGTGCTCGGCATCATGCTGCTGATCGGGTCGGCCCGCAAGTTCACCGCCTGGGCGTTCCTGATTATCGTCGTGTTTTTTACCTTCCTCACCGGCTTTACCTTCCTGACCGGCTACGTGCCGGAAGGGGTCAATTTTTTCCAGTTCGGCCAGTGGGGGCCCTACGTGGAAACCAATATGAAGGTGACGGACTGCGGCTGTTTCGGCGACTTCATCAAGCTGAAACCCCGCATCTCTTTCTACAAAGACCTGTTCCTGCTCGTGCCGTCCATCCTCTTTGTTTTCACCCATAAAAAGATGCACCAGCTGTTCGGCCCCGGGGGGCGCACCGCCACCGTCCTGATCAGCACCGCAGCCATCACGTTCTACTGCTTTACCAATTTCATGTGGGGCCTTCCCCATACGGACTTCCGCCCCTTCAAGGTAGACCGCAACATCCGCCTGGAGAAAACGCTGGAAACCCTGGCCGAGACGAACGTAGAACTGGAAGCCTACCGCATGACCAACAAAGCCACCGGCGAGGTGGTGCAGCTTCCCACGAAAGAGTACCTGAAGCAATACAAGGATTACCCCAAGGAAGAATGGGAACTGGAGCAAATCCAGAGCGAGCCGAAGGTGGTGCTGGTGCGCTCGGCCGACGCCCCCGAGGGTTATACCATCCCCAGCGCCGAAGGCGAACCCTACGAACAGGAACTGGTGGCCTACCTCAAAGAACGCTGGGGCGGGCTGGAAGGCGACACCATCACCCGGATGATCGAGCCTACCAAAGTCAGCGACTTCGAAGCCACAGGCCCCGGCGGTTCGGACATCAGCGAGGAACTGCTCTCCAACCCGGACTACAGCTTTATGGTCATCGCCTACAAACTTAAGGCGGCCGGCGAAGAAAAGGTTACAGAGGTGCTGGCAGACACCATCTACGCTGTCGATACGGTAGCCGTGGAAGACACCATCAAGCTGGTGCGCCGCGTCGACCGGGTAGACAAGAAGCAGGTAGAAAAAACGGTGTATGACTGGAACCAGGATTACCTGGCCCCCTGGGTTACTAAAGTGAAGCCCCTGGCCGAAGCGGCAGAGCAGGCCGGGTATAAGACCTTTGCCCTGACCGCTTTCGCCGGAGAAGACAAGCTGGCAAGCTTTAAGGCCGCCGCCGGGGGGGGGTATCCGTTTTATACAGCCGACGATATTTTGCTGAAGACCATCATCCGGTCCAACCCCGGCGTCGTCCTGCTGAAAAACGGCAGGGTCATCCAGAAATGGCACCACAAAAGGCTGCCTTCTTTTGAGGAAATCAAAGAAAAATATATAAAATAACGATTAATTATCATGCTTTGCCCCTTGCGGTTTGCAATCCATCTTTAAAGGACTATATTTGCATCCTGTAATAACAGGGAATTTTGAAAACATGCTGAGTAGAAGGAACGTCCGCATTAAAGTAATGCAGATGCTATATTCCATGAGCAGGGATAGCGAGCTCGGGGTCAACGATGTGGTCAATCGTTACCGGGCAAGCATACAGAAATCCTTCGAGTTGTACCTCTTTTGCCTGCTGAGCCTGATCCGCATCACCGGATATGCCAAACAGGATGCAGCCAAAAAGATGGCCAAGTTGCTGCCCACGGAAGAAGACAAGCAATTTACCGCCAAACTGGGGGACAATGCCCTTATGAAGTCGCTGGTCGTCAACGAAGGCCTCCAGCAGTTGTTCCGCAAGTACAAGCTCAACCCCCGCTTCGACACCGACCAGGTCCGCCTTTTCTACACAGATTTCGCCAAAACCGACGAATACCGGGACTATGTCATGCAGGACTCCGACGACCCGGAGAGCCACCGCGAAATCCTCCTCGCGCTCTACAGGCACCTGCTCAGCCTCGAAACGTACGACGATTTCATCGAAGACCACTTCTCCAACTGGATAGACGACAAGTCCCTGGTGGCCGGCGCCATCAAAAAGACCATCAAAGCCCTGCCTGCCACTGAAGATTTTTACGAAGAATACCGCCCCACGGCCGAGACTACCGAAGAGTTCGGCGAAAAGCTCCTGCGCAAAGCCTGCGAGGAAGATGCCGAACTGCTCAGCATCATCGAACCTACCCTCCGCAACTGGGATGCCGACCGCGTCGCCGTCATCGACATGATCCTCCTCAAAATGGCGCTCTGCGAACTGATGAGCTTCCCTACCATCCCCACCAAAGTCACCCTCAACGAGTTCGTGGAAATCTCCAAGCTCTACAGCACCGACAAAAGCAAAGACTTCATCAACGGCATCCTCGACCGCCTGATGAAACAGCTCAATAAGGACGGGAAAATCGAGAAGAAAGGGAGGGGGCTGCAGGAGTGATTCGCCGGCTGCCCGCCACACTACCGGACAAAATAGTTTTGGACACAAAGAAAAGAACACGGAGCTTATTACAGCGTTACACGGGGTTTTTTCCATTGATAATCAAGCCTCTGTGCAACTCTGTGTCTTCCCTGCCTGCCTGCCTGCGGCACAGCCTGCCTGCCATTACTGCCAGGCAGGCAGGCAGGTCGGTGTACTCTGTGTCCAAAAAATGTCCAGTAGCATGGCTGCCCGTCTAACGCTGGACAAAAACGACTGGTGTTGTACACAGCCTGCCCAGCACACTGCCCGCCCCGTACATAAAGTGTCGGGGCAGTGTCGGGGATGCACGGGGCCAAATGCGTGGATACTTTTTCGAACACCCGAATTCCGAACACAGCCCCAAGCATGACGGACATCTCCACCTATTTCCATATATTTCCATATATTTCCATGTATTTCCATGCATTTCCATGCATTTCCATGTATTTCCATGTATTTCCATGCATTTCCATGTATTTCCATGTATTTCCATATATCACCTAGTTCCCGTATATTACAACCACGATCAACCAACGCCCCGGAATTATGAAAAAAACGATCATCCTCTTTTCCCTGCTCTTTGCCCTTTCCCTGCAACAGGCCACCGCCCAGTATGCCGGCGCCAAAGATGGTATCGGCCTGCGCTACACTGCGCCCAACCACGTCTTCCCGCTTACCGAAAAATGGGATTCGGAAAACCTGGGCAGCGGGCTGGAAGTCGAATACATCCGCCACCTGGCGCCCGCCCTCAACCTGGGCTTGCCGTTTAAGATATACAAGGCCTTCCTGCCCACCGACGAGCAGGGCAATAATACCGATCAGGAAGGCGTGATGAGCCTCGACCTGCTGCTGCAGCTCAAACTGTTCCGGGAGCCCAACTTCATTTATCCCTACCTCTTCGCCGGCTTCGGCGGCAACCTGGAAGCCCTGAGCGACGTCAACTACTCGGTGCCCCTGGGGCTGGCCCTCAACTTCCGCATGGACCGCCATGCTTACCTCTCCCTGAAAGGCGAATACCGCATCGGCCTGGATGACCTGCGCGACAACCTGCAGGTAGGCGCCGGCCTGCTCTTCCTGCTGGGAGAAGGAGCGGAGCAGCCCGCAAAAGTCACCGACACCGACGGCGACGGCATCCCCGACAACAACGACCTCTGCCCCACAGTCGCCGGCCTGGCCGCCTTCAACGGCTGCCCGGATACCGACAAAGACGGCATCCCCGACGGGGAAGACGCCTGCCCCCAACAGGCCGGCACGGCGGCCCTGAACGGCTGCCCCGACCGCGACGGCGACGGCATCGCCGACGGCAAAGACGAGTGCCCCGACCAGCCCGGCCCAGCCGAGCGCAACGGCTGCCCCATCAATGACGCCGACGGCGACGGCATCGCCGATAGCGTCGACGCCTGCCCCAACGAACCCGGCCCGCGCTCCCTCGGCGGCTGCCCCGACCGCGACGGCGATGGCGTAGCGGATAAGAACGACCGCTGCCCCGACGTCAAAGGCACCCTGGTGATGGCCGGCTGCCCGGACACCGACGGAGACGGCCTGGCCGACCCCGACGACCGCTGCCCGGAAACCGCCGGCCCGGCCTCCAACCGCGGTTGCCCGGAAATCAAACAGGAAGACCGGGAAGTGCTGGACTTCGCCATGCAGAACGTGCAGTTCGAAACCGGAAAGGCAACCCTGACCCAGGGATCGCTGACTATCCTCAACCAGGTGGCGGATATCCTCAACCGCTATCCGGACTACAAGCTGCGCATCGGCGGCCATACCGACAGCGTGGGCGACGCGGCATTCAACCAGAAATTGTCGGAAAGCCGGGCAAAGTCCTGCTACGACTACCTGATCGGAAAAGGGATAAGCGAACCGAGGATGAGCTTCGTCGGCTACGGCGAGTCCCGCCCCATCGCCAACAATAAATACGCCGCCGGGCGGGAGCAGAACCGGCGGGTGGAGTTTGATATTTATTTGGATTGAGTGGTTATCCTGACGCCTGTTTTGCCGCCGGTTCCGGATAGCAACAAAATGTACTGGCCCGCAGGCAGCCCGCCCGGCAGGTTGATGCTTTCTTCCTGCGCTCCCGGCCCTCGCCGTTCATTTTCGGCAAAGGTTTTCAAGAGCCTCCCGTTCATGTCCAGCAGTTGGATGGATATGCAACAACACCTCAACACCAAAACACCAAAACACCAAAACACCGCCCCTCCTACACCCAATCTCCCCTTTTTCGGTATATTTGCGCCATGAGCGAAAAAATCCTGATCCTGGATTTCGGCTCCCAGTACACCCAGCTCATTGCGCGCCGGGTCCGGGAGCTGAACGTGTACAGCGAGATCGTCCCTTTTAACAAGGTACCCGAACTGGACGACAGCATCAAGGCCGTGATCCTCTCCGGCAGCCCGTTTTCGGTAACGGATGAGATGGCCCTGCACCCCGACCTGAAGGCTTTCATGGGCAAACGGCCCGTCCTCGGCATCTGCTACGGCGCCCAGTACATCGCCCAACATTATGGCGGCAAGGTAGGGCGCTCCCAGAAGAGGGAATACGGGAAAGCCCGCCTGAGCCACATCCACCGGCCAGATTCCTTTCTCGACGGCGTGCCGCTGGAATCCCAGGTGTGGATGTCGCACGCCGACACCATCCTGGCCATCCCGGAGCAGTTCGAGCTGCTGGCCGGCACGGAGAGCATCGATGTGGCGGCCTTCCGCTCTAAAGATGGCGCCTTCGGCCAGCCCGTTTACTGCATCCAGTTCCACCCGGAAGTATCTCACAGCCTGGATGGCATGACACTGCTCAAAAATTTCGTTATAGATATCGCCGGCTGCCGGGGCGAGTGGACCCCGGCCTCCTTCGTGGAGCATACGGTGGAGGAACTGCGGCAGCAGATCGGCGGCGAGCACGTGCTGATGGGCCTCTCCGGCGGGGTGGACTCCTCAGTAGCGGCTACCTTGCTGCACCGGGCTATCGGCGACAATTTGATTTGTATATTTGTGGACAACGGCCTATTGCGCAAGAACGAATATGAGGAAGTGCTGCAATCCTATCACGGCCTGGGGCTGCGGGTGGTGGGCGTAGATGCCAAAAAGGAGTTCTACAGCCAGTTGCGGGGCGTGAGCGATCCCGAGAAAAAGCGCAAGGCTATCGGCCGGGTGTTCATCGAGGTGTTCGAGGCCAAAGCGCTGGAGCTGGAAGAGCAGGACAAGGCCATACAGTGGCTGGGGCAGGGCACGATCTACCCCGACGTGATCGAGTCGGTCTCCGTCCACGGCCCGTCGGTGACCATCAAGTCGCACCACAACGTGGGCGGCCTGCCGGAGGTGCTGAAGCTGAAGATCGTAGAGCCCCTGCGCATGCTGTTCAAAGACGAGGTCCGCAAGGTGGGCCGCGAGCTGGGCATCCCGCCGGAAATCCTGGGGCGGCACCCGTTTCCCGGGCCGGGGCTGGGCATCCGCATTCTGGGAGAAGTCACCCCCGAAAAGGTCGCTTTGCTGCAGGAAGCGGACGCCATCTACGTCGATAACCTCAGGAAGTTCGGCCTTTATGATGAAGTCTGGCAGGCAGGCACTATCTTGTTACCCGTTCAGTCGGTGGGCGTGATGGGCGACGAGCGGACCTACGAGCAGGCGGTGGCCCTCCGGGCGGTAGATTCCCGGGACGGCATGACCGCCGAGTGGAGCCGCCTGCCTCACGACTTCCTGGCCGCCGTGTCCAGCGAGATCATCAATAATGTTAAAGGAATAAACCGTGTCGTATATGATATCAGCACCAAGCCTCCTGCTACGATCGAATGGGAATAGGCTGCTACTCCTTTCCATCCTGGCCTTGCTGCTCTCTTCCTGCGCGCTCTTCCGCCCGGCCGACGCCGACGAAAGGCAGAAAACCAGGAAGGAAGAAGAGAAAAAGAAAGACGAGCAGGTGGCCAAAAAAGAAGAGGACGAGCTGCTCGACTATGTGCCGGGCAAGAAAATCTATGACCCGGAAACGGGAACCCTGATCGTGGTGGACCAGACGCCGGTGGAAAGCATGGATACCATCCGCTGGAGAGACATCCCCTACGATTCTATCCCTCCCATCCAGTCGGCCAGGCTGGCATCTGAAGAAGAAGAGTCCAGGGGCAATACGCCCAGCCTGATCCGGAGGGGCGAATTCGGCACCGAGTTTTACTCGGCCTACAACGTCGCTTTGATCCTGCCTTTCCTCTCCAACAATTTTGACGCCAACAGCGGCGCCATGCCGGAAAACTCGGATTGGGCCCTGCACTTTTACAGTGGCGCCCGCATGGCATTCGAGAAGCTGGAGGAAGAAGGCGTCAAGCTCAACGTGACGGTCATGGACAGCAAGGCGGACCAGCGCCAGGTCGGCAGCCTGCTCAACTCCCGCCCGGAACTGGCCCGGGCCCACCTCATCATTGGGCCCTACCGGAAGGACAACGTGGAAATGGTGGCCAATTTTGCCCAGGCCAGAGGGAAGACCTTCGTTTCTCCCCACAGCGCCGCCGCCGGCATCGCCACCAACAACCCCAACTACATTCAGGTGAGCCCGACCCTGGAATCCCACTGCAAGGCCATCACCCGCCACGTGCGCAAGCGCTTCCGGCCGGACCAGGTTATCCTGGTCTCCCGCGACAAGCCCGCCGAAACGGCGCGCTTCCAGTACTTCCAGGAAGAAAATTTCCTGATCGAAGGCAAACGGCAGGATTCTCTGAAGTTCCGGGAATACCTCATTCGGGAGGAGTCTGCCGATTTTCAGAATATCAACCTCGTGCCTTTCCTGCCGCACGGCGACACAGCGGTGTTCATCCTGCCGTCCTGGTCGAACGAAACCTTTATCATCTCCTTCCTCGCCCGCCTCAAGCTGGCCCGCCAGGCGGACAACTACGTGGAGGTGTACGGCATGCCCCAGTGGATGCGCTACGAGCGGATCGATTACGACCTGTACGAGGACCTCAACGTCCACGTCAGCAGCGATTCCTACATCGACCCGTATACCCAGGATATCCAGTTCTTCCGCCGCCGCTTTTTCGACCGCTACGGCGTACCGCCCAACGACGAAGCCTACCTGGGCCACGACGTGGTCCTGTACTGCGGCCGCATGCTTCAAAAATACGGGACCAAATTCCAGTACGCCTTCGAGAAAGACCCCCAGCAGATGCTGCACACCCGCTTCGAATTCGAGCGGGTGGTCCGCCAGGCCAGGACGGCCGGCTGGGAAGGCGCTTCCATCGAACGGTTTGAGAACAAATTCGTCAACATCCTGAAATTCGAAGACTATCAGTTTCAATCGGATTATTAGACAGGATGACAGGATTTACCCTTTGGAATAGCCCGGGAGGAGCATGCGGTTATTTCTCATGGTGAACAGGATTAACAGGATTTGTAAATGACGCCTCAACGGATAACAAGGCTTCAGGAGGTAGCTTACCGCCGGCAGGGCGACCTGGCGGTTATCCTGGAAAACGTGCATGACCCGCACAACATCGGGGCAGTCATCCGGTCCTGCGACTCGGTGGGCATCCCGGAAATCTTCGTCCTCTACACCGAGCCGCACCTGACGGAAGAACGCATCCTCATCGGCAAGAAGTCTTCCGCCGGCGCCCGCAAGTGGGTGGACGCCCATTACTACACCGACCCGGAGGCCTGCTTCCGGCATGTGAAAGAAAAATACCGCCGCGTGCTGGCCACTCACCTGGGCGAAGCCGCCCGACCGCTGCACCGCCTGGACCTGACCCAGCCGACGGCCTTCCTGTTCGGCAACGAGCGCGACGGCGTCTCCGAAGCGGCCCTGGCCTACGCCGACGGCAATTTCGTCATCCCCCAGGTGGGCATGGCCCGGAGCCTCAACATCTCGGTCGCCTGCGCCGTGACCCTCTACGAGGCCCTCCGCCAGCGGCAGGAGGCCGGCATGTACGCAGAGAACAACCCCACCCCCGAGGCAGCGCGGCAGGCCTTGTTCGAAGAATACCTGGAACGGGCGGATATAAAGAACAAGAACCGGACGGCGCGGCGCAAGGGAGAGGGGGGAATTGATGATTTTTGATGTGCGATGTTTGATTTGAGGGGCCGCCGGAAAGCCCGGTCTCGGGTAAATCGCGGATTTTACCCGACTCCATGTACAGCCCCCCTTGTTTCCGGGGCCCTTCCCGACATCAACCTTTCTTCCGCAGATGATAAAAAAAACCTTTCTTTTCATACTTGCCCTGGTTGCCGGCCTGCTCCTCGCCCTGGCCGCCGTCCACTACCATTCCGGCATCCCCCTGGAAGAACTCAAAGCCCGGCATGCCTATCCGGATTCCCGTTTCGTTGAGGTTCAGGGCATGGATGTCCACTACCGCCGCAGCGGGTCGGGAGTGCCCTTGCTGCTGCTCCACGGCACCGGCTCTTCCCTGCACACCTGGGAAGGCTGGACGGAAGCGCTCCGGGACAGCTTTGAGGTGGTCAGCCCCGACCTGCCTGCTTTCGGGCTTACCGGGCCCCATCCCCGCCGCGACTATTCCATTGGCGCCTATGTGGATTTCCTGGACGATTTTGCCGAAGCCGTTGGGCTGGACACCTTCTATCTGGCCGGCAACTCCCTGGGCGGCTTCATCGCCTGGGAGTATGCCCTGGCCCATCCGGAAAAAGCCCGGAAACTGGTGCTGGTCTGTCCGGCAGGCTGGCCGCGGCAGCAGCGCCTGCCCCTTGCCCTGCGCCTGGCGCGGACGCCTGTAGTGAAAGATATCATGAAACGGGTGACGCCCAAACCGATGTTTCGGAAAACCCTGCGGGAAGTGTACTACGACGACGGCAAGATCGCCGACAGCACAGTCAATCGTTATTTTGAGCTCTTCCTTCGCCCCGGCAACCGGCAGGCCTACATCGACCGCATCGCCCAGCCGCAGGAGGCGGCGCCGCAGCGCCTGGCCCGGCTCGATGCCCCTGTGTTGATCCAGTGGGGCAGGCACGACCGCTGGATACCGCTGGAGGACGCCCGCCGCTTCGAAGCCATCCTGCCCCATGCCCGCCTGATCATCTACAACGACGCCGGCCACGTGCCTATGGAGGAAATCCCGGAAAAGACGGCGGCGGATGCACGGGAGTTCCTGCTGAAGTAAGGCTCCTTTTGCCACATAGGGCACATAGGCGTTTTCACATAGGGCACATAGAGGATGCCACTCTCAATGCCGCAATAGCCGCTGCCCACACTACTAGACATTTTCTGGACACAGAGTACGCCGAGAAGACACAGAGTCACACAGAGGCCTGATTATCAATGGAAAACACTCCGTGTACTCTGTGTTGGCCTCAGTGCTCTCTGTGTCCAAAAC
>JAGFJD010000495.1 GCA_024102975.1 Phaeodactylibacter sp.
GGGAAATGCAGGGGGAGTGGATACATGGAAACAGGGTTAAATCAGTAACCGATCGGAGGGAGTGTTCAATAAAATGTGTCATTGAGAGTGTTCAAAAAACTGTATCTACCCGCATTTTCCTAACCGCAGGAAGCGCAGACCTGCCCGCCGTACTTAGGTACTAAGGCAGGCGGGGAAGCCGCAGGGTACCCGTCTAACGCTGGACAGAGGCGGCCGGGGTTGTGTACGATGTACGAGTCCAGCGGCGGTCCTGGGTTGTGCATGGTGTACGAGGCCCCACCGGGCTGTCCAACGTAAGAATGGCAGCCAAGCCGCAGAGCAAGGGATTGAGCCACAGTCGCTTGCACTCCCGCCTGGTCAGCCGGGCAAGCTCTGTGGTTCTCTGCGCCCCCTGCGGTTCAAAATAAAACCTGCCGGCCTGCGGCACAGCAGGCGGGAAACACAGCAGTTTGAACAGCCCTACGGCGAATTGCGAACACTCCCGGCATGTTCCAGGGCATTTCTATGTATCTCCATCCATTTCCATCCATTTCCATATATTTCCATGTATCTCCATCCTTCCTACCCCTTCCCCTCTTTCCCCCCATTTCTTTGGAAATATGAAAATATCTAGTAATTTCGGGCGAACGAAAAACAGAAGCATTCCAATATGAAGCTTGCCATCCCCAGGGAGCTTGAGGACACGCGGGTAGCGATGGTTCCTGAAGTTGCCGAAAAAGCAAAGGCCCTCGGCCTTGAGATCCTCATCGAAGAAGGCGCCGGGGCTTCTTCTTTTTACTCCGACCAGGACTACGCATCAGCAGCCACCGTAACCACCCGGGAAAAGCTGCTTGCCGAAGCGGACATGCTGCTGAGCATCAACCCGCTTTCCGACGAGGAGTACAAAAAGCTGAAGAAAGACACCGTCGTCATTTCTCAGTTCCAACCCTTCCTCTACCCGGAGGTCACTGACAAGCTGCGCGGCATGGGCCTGCGCGGCATCAGCCTGGACATGATCCCGCGGACCACGCTGGCCCAATCCATGGACGTCCTCTCTTCCATGGCCTCCATTGCCGGCTACAAGGCGGTGCTGGAGGCTGCCCGCTATCTGCCCCGTTACTTCCCCATGATGATCACTGCCGCCGGCAGCGTGCGCCCGGCCAAAGTGCTGGTGCTGGGCGCCGGGGTGGCCGGCCTGCAGGCCATCGCCACCGCCAAGCGCCTGGGTTCCATGGTGGAAGCTTCGGATACGCGCCTGGCCGCCAAAGAAGAGGTGAAGAGCCTCGGCGCCAAGTTCGTGGAGGTGGAAGGCGCCCGGGAAGACAAAGATGCCGGCGGCTATGCCGTCGAGCAGTCCAAGGAGTTCCTGGAGCGGCAGCGGCAGGAGGTGCAGAACCGGGCCATGAAGTCCGACATCATCATCACCACCGCCCAGGTGCGCGGCCGCAAGGCGCCCATGCTGGTGCCCAAAGAGACGGTGGAGCAGATGCGGGCCGGCTCGGTGATCGTCGACCTGGCGGCCTCCACCGGCGGCAACTGTGAGCTGACGAAGGACAACGAGGTGGTCGTACACAACGGCGTGACCATCATCGGCAACTCCAACCTGGCCGGGCTGATGCCGCAGGACGCCAGCCTGCTCTACGCCAACAACGTGCTCAACTTCCTGAAAATCCTGGTGAAGGACGGCCAGCTGACGCTCGATATGGACAACGAGATCATCCGCGGCGCTTACTTTACCGCTGAGACGGAAGCGCAGAAACAATAGCTGGACAGGGCGAACAGGAGACAGGATGAACAGGATTTACAGGTTGCGAAGCCCAGGGCCTGCGGACGGCCTGATGTTGAAATCGGACACGAGCGAAGCAACTGACGAAGTAAATCAAAAGTAGGCATTGCCTCACGGATATTTTTTGAAGAAAAGAAAACAAAACAACCACCGGTATGGACGGTTTCATTCAATTTTTCGAGGATTACCAACTCCTCATCTACCTGCTGGTTTTCACGATCATTCTCGGCTTTGAGGTCATTTCCAAGGTGCCCACGGTGTTACATACGCCCCTGATGTCGGGCGCCAACGCCATCAGCGGGGTGGTCGTCGTCGGCGGCATCCTGCTGGTCCGGCAGGCGGAGGCAGGAGATTATTTCTCCCTGGGCCTGGGCCTGTTCGGCATCATCATGGGTATGATCAATGCCACGGGCGGCTTCGCCGTGACGGACCGCATGCTGGAAATGTTCAAAAAGAAAAAGAAGAAGTAAATCATGGATATCAAATTCCTGACAGACGTAGGCTTCCTGCTGGGCTCGGTGGGTTTCGTATGGGGCCTCAAACGGCTTAGTTCGCCCGACACCGCCCGCCGGGGCAATATGATCGCCAGCGTAGGCATGGGCCTGGCCATCTTGTCCATCATTTTCGCGCCCCTCAACCAGGGCGACAACAACTACGGCTGGGTTATCGCCGGGTTGGCTATAGGCGGCATCATCGGCTATCTCATGGCCATAAGAGTGAAAATGACCGCCATGCCGCAGATGGTCTCCATCTTCAACGGCCTGGGCGGCGCCTGCGCCGTGCTGATCGCCATGGTGGAGCTGCGCCACTACTACACCGGCGCAAGCGCCATGACCGGCGGGCAGGTCGCCATCTCCCTGACGGCCCTCTTTATCGGGGGCATCGCCTTTACGGGCAGCATGCTGGCCTGGTTCAAGCTGGAGGACTGGCTGCGGGACAACGCCCTGGTGTTGCCCAGGCATTCCATATTTAATATGGCCCTGCTGGCTGTCATCCTGGCCATGGGCATTTACATCTTCGTCCAGCAGATCGACGCCGGCATTGGCCTGGCGGCCCTCTTCATGCTGCTGGCCCTGCTCTACGGCGTTTCCTTCGTCGTGCCCATCGGCGGGGCGGACATGCCGGTAGTCATCTCCCTGCTCAACTCCTTCTCCGGCCTCTCGGCAGCTGCCGCAGGGCTGATCTACGGCAACAACTTCATGCTGGTGGGCGGCATCCTGGTGGGCGCTTCCGGCACCATCCTCACCGTGCTGATGTGCGAGGCGATGAACCGCTCGCTGCTCAACGTGCTGATCGGCGGCTTCGGCGGGGGCGGCACCGCATCCAAAGGCGCAACCGGCGAGCAGGTGGTCAAGGAGGTGACGCTCAACGACGCCGCCATACAGCTGTTCTATTCCAAATCGGTGATGATCGTCCCGGGTTACGGCCTGGCCGTGGCCCAGGCCCAGAAGGTCTGCAAAGAAATCGACGACCTGCTGGAGTCCAACGGCGTGGATGTGAAGTACGCCATTCACCCCGTTGCCGGCCGCATGCCGGGCCACATGAACGTGCTGCTGGCCGAGGCCGACGTCCCCTACCCCAAACTGCTGGACCTGGAGGACGCCAACGCTGCCCTGAAGAGCACCGACATCGTGGTCGTCGTCGGCGCCAACGACGTGGTCAACCCCGCCGCGCTGGACGACCCCGGCAGCCCCATCTACGGCATGCCGGTCCTGCAGGTGTGGGACGCCAAAAACACCATCGTGCTCAAGCGGAGCATGAGCCCGGGCTACGCCGGCATCCAGAACCCGCTGTTCTTCATGGAAAAGACGCGCATGCTCTTTGGCGACGCCAAGGCGACGCTGAGCAAGCTGGTCAGTGAGATCAAGAGTTTGTAAATCGGATAGGAGGCGAGAGTGGGCCATGTCCGCGCCTGTCTCCTTTTATTCCGGGCTACCTAAAGGCAGCCCGTCCGAAAAAATATCAGGAAGCCGCCTGAAAGGGTGGCTTTCTTGTTTTTGCTCACTATGATGCCTTATCGTCGATTTTGGCTATTCTGTTTTGCCGTACCCATCCACTTTGTTCTGAACAAAAGCGAAGTTTAGCCTGTTGGATAATGATCATGTTAGTCAAATTATGAAACGTACTTCGCTCCTGATCGCTTTCCTTTTTTTCTCATTCCCCATCCTGCTCTCTGCCCAGAAAATAGAGGTAGAAAAGCGCGTGTCCCAGGAAAAGGCACCCGCCCCCATGCAGCAGTTCCTCCAGGACAAATACCCCGGAAAACGGCGGGTAAAATACTACGAGGAGCGCAACGAATCCGGCCGTTTCTTCGAGGCGAAGTTCTGCTTCGACAAATTGCGCTACAGCGTGAAGTTCACCCCGGAAGGGGAGTTGGTGGATACGGAGCGCAAAGTGAAGTTCCGGCAGCTTCCGGCGAATTTGTCGGAACAGATCAACAAACAACTCAGCGAACAATTCCAGCGGTATAAGGTGGTAAAAACCCAGGAAATGCTGGAAGATGGCCGGGTGGTGGGTTACGAACTCGAGGTCAAGGGCAAAAAAGGAGGCGAACTGGGCTACTTCGAAGGGCAATTCGATGCCCGGGGGCGGCAGCAGGGCTTGCGCGCCATCGAACAGCCGCCGAATGATTTTTTGTTTTTTTGAATTATTCGCAAGGCGACTATTCTACAAGGCCATTCTGTTGGAAAAACATGAGAAGAACAAAAAAATACCTTACCACGATCTGTATTGGCCTGTTTGCCATCCCCTCTCTTTTCGGCCAGAGCCGCACCACGGCCGAGCTGATGCCCCAGCTATCCTGGAACGGCGAGCTGGGCAGCCGCTGGAACTGGTCGCTGAACACTTCCCTGGAATCGGGCCTGTCCGAAAAAGTCGAGGGCCGGGATGCTGTCGGCGAATTCTCGCCCCACACCTACAATTTCCAGGGCGGCCTGGCCTACCAGCTGACCAACGACGTCAACCTCTCGGGCGGGTACCAGTTCGGCTGGCGGGACCTGGACGAAGACGAAAGAGACATCGAACACCGCTCCCTCCAGCAGCTCTCCTGGGCCCGGCGCTGGGGCAAATACCGGGCGCGCCTGCGGGCCCGGGCCGAACAGCGCTTCTTCCGCAATGACAACTGGGCCGTGCGCCACCGCTGGCGGCTGCGCCCCAGCCTGGACTTCCCCCTCCAGGGCGAGCGGCTGGATCCCCGGGAAACCTACCTCAACGCCCAAATCGAATGGCTGGCCAACATATTCGAAGAAAGCCCGCTCTACTACCGGGAAACCCGCCTCTACGCCGGCCTGGGCTGGCAGATCAGCGAACATTACAAACTCGAGAACGGACTGGAATGGCGCAACCGCCGCAGCGACGAGGAGGGCAACCGCCGCCACCGACTGCTTTACCGACTGACCCTTACCTTTCGTTGACTTTTTTAGCTGGTTTATCGTTAAAAGGTGGCAAAGCTGCCGAATTGTTAGTAATTTGTTTAGATTATTTACTGCCCAAACGCCGTTACGTTTTGCCACAATACACAAAAGACGCGCGCAGGGCCCTGCTTCAGGATTCCGGATGCTCAAAAGCCGCCATTCTGAAGCAGCGAAACATCACATCCTAAAAATTATCAACATGATGGCAACCCCATTTTTAATTTTCATCCTCTTCCTCGGGCTGGTAATTGTTTTTTCAGGCATTTTCACCGTTAAGCAACAATCCGCAGCGATTGTCGAACGCCTGGGGAAATTCCACAGCATCAAGCGCTCCGGCCTGCAGTTCAAAGTTCCGGTCATCGACCAGATTTCCGGCCGGGTAAGCCTGAAAGTCCAGCAACTGGACGTACACGTCGAGACCAAGACCCGCGACAACGTCTTCGTCAAGCTAAGGGTCTCGGTCCAGTATTTTATCCTTCCCGAAAAGATCTACGACGCTTTCTACCGCCTGGAAAACTCCACCGAGCAGATCACGGCCTACATCTTTGACACCGTGCGCGCCGAAGTGCCCAAGATGAAGCTGGACGACGTCTTCGAGCGCAAGGACGACATCGCCCTGGCCATCCGCCGCGAGCTGGAAGAATCCATGAACGAGTATGGCTACGGCATCGTCAAGGCCCTCGTCACCGACATCGACCCCGACCAGGAGGTCAAACATGCTATGAACCGGATCAATTCCGCCGAGCGCCTGAAGGTGGCCGCCGAATACGAAGGGGAAGCCGAGCGCATCCGCATCGTAGCCAAGGCCCGCGCCGAGGCCGAGAGCAAGCGCCTGCAGGGGCAGGGCATCGCCGACCAGCGCCGCGAGATCGCCAAGGGCCTGGAAGAGTCGGTCGAAGTGCTGAACAATGTCGGCATCAACTCTCAGGAAGCTTCCGCCCTGATCGTAGTGACCCAGCACTACGACACGCTGCAGAGCATGGGCGAGAATTCCAACAGCAACCTGATCATGCTGCCGAACGCACCGTCCGCCGGCGCCGACATGCTCACGCAGATGACGGCGTCCTTCCTCAGCGCACAGAAGATGGGCGAAGAGATGAAGAAATCAACAGTGAAGCCTACGAACGGAAGTAAGTAGGCAATGGCGGGGAAATAAATGGCGCCTGCCCCCAATTGCTACATTTATTTCCTCAATTTCCATGCCTAAGCAAGCTTAGCCATGTCCCGGACCAGGATTTTGCCCCGGTTGAAATAGATCAGGTCAGATTTTTTCAGTTCGTTGAGCACCAGGGTAACGGTCTGGCGGGAGGTGCAGGTGATGTTGGCTATATCCTGATGGGTGAGGGAGTGTTTGAGCAACATTTCATAGCCTACCCGGCGGCCCCGCTTGTTGACGGACTCCTTGATGAATTCGATGATCCGGGTGCGGGCGTCCTTAAAGATCAACGATTCCAGTTTGCTTTCGGCTTTCATCAGGCGGCCGCCGAAAAGGTTCATGACATAATTGCACAGGTCGAAGTTGTTGCGCATCAGCTTTTTAAGGTCCTCGACTTTAAGCTGGTACAAATGGACGTCTTCCTTGAGGGCCTGGGCAAAATCCGAACGCTCTTTTTCGCCGATCAGGCCCAGTTCGCCAAACATAGCCGTGGGGTGGATCAGAGATTTGATGATTTCTTTTCCATCGCTGGAATGGGTTCCGATTTTAACGGTGCCCTTTGCCAGGAAGTAGATATAATCCGAAGAATCTCCCGGCATATAGACGAAACTATACTTGGGTTTGACCTTAAATTCCATCATCTCTGCCAGGCGAGCCTTCTCCTCCTCCGGGAGCATATCAAACAGGGGAAAAAGGCCGATAAAAGATGTTTTAGCTTCAGCATTCATAACGTTACATTTTTATGGTATGCAGGGGAGGCCGCGCACGGGAAGCCTTTCACAAACGATTTCCCGAAAGAGCCGGCGAGGTGCCCTTTTGTTTCGTATATGTACCATAGAAGACACTAATTATTGCCCGTCCCCCTATAGAAGAAATAATTTTTTTACAAAGCCGGCAAGAGGATACCGGTGAGGGAGAGGTCACTGGACATACAGGGAATCCAAATACGCGTTGTAGCCGGCAAACACGCCCAGGCCGCCTTCGATATTGTCATAAATGATAACCGGCTCTTTGAAAGGAGAGCCCGAGGATTGGTTTTGCTGGCTTATGCCGGAGAAGTAGCGATAGTATTCTTCGGTAACGGCCCGCAATTCCAGGAAAAGCTTGCCCAACAGTTCCCGGTTTTTGTCCAGCCTGATCGTCAGGGGCACATCAAGATGGATCATTTCGCCGTTGTTGAGCATGTTGTCTTCCAGCAACAGGCCGCCGTCGATATGGGCAACCCGGCCATTTTCGTTTTCCTCGGGGTTGAAGACGAGGGAGCGGTGATGAGAACTGGCGATGACCGTATCCCCTTCGACGAAGGCGTATTCATAGACTTGCTGCAGGATACTGATGTGATAATAGTTTTTTTCCTCGCTGGGGTCTTCAAAGCTGAGGCTTACCCAGTAAGAGGCGAGCAATTCATCCGTCTCCGGATTTTCCTCCAGCGAAAAATCGTAAATGCCGGCCGAAGAAAAGCCGATGGGGTTGGGGATGCGGCTCTTTGCCATAGCCGGCGCGCAACAGGAGGCCTCCACCTGAATAGTATAAGTCGTATTCACTTTCGGCACCAGCGAGCGGGTCGTGTAGTAAGGGACAGCATTGGAGTCGGTGCTGGCGCCAACCAATTCCAGGGTTTCGAGGTGTTCCCCGTCCTCGTAGATTTCCACTACCGCGTCCAGCACGGGTTCCTTTTTTTGTTCGTCCAGAATGAACTGGGATTTTGAAACGAACACCTGGACCGCCTTATCCCGGGTGAAATTGCTGACGACGACCAACCTGGGGTCCGGGGTTTCCAACTGGAAAGAAGCAGGTTGTTCGCAACCAAATGCGGCCAGGAACGCGGAGAGGACTGCCAGGTGTGAAAGTTGCCGGAACATTTGCCTTTACCTGTTTAAATTTCATGCTAAACTGCCGGAGACAGCCTGTATCCGGCTCTGCCAATGGCAAATACTATTCTCTTTTCCGGAAATTTGCCCTATTGGATTCTACGCCGGGGGCCAATCCCTGGGAAAGAAAAAGAGAAACACCTACAAATATACAATTAAAATTTTATTGAATAGTTGAGGGAGGGCAACATGGGAATTACGGATACCGGCACGAACTCTTTTTTTTGTCTGAGTTGGCCGCTTTCTTCCACATAACGGTTGCGAAGGTCGTAGTAAAGCGGGTTTCTCCGGTTGTAAAGGTTATACACCCCTACGTTGATGGCGTGGTGGATGTGATCGGTGTTGAAGTGAAAGCGGGCGCTCAGGTCCAGGCGGTGGTAGACAGGCATCCGGTATGCATTCTTGCTGCCATATTCCAGGACGGTAACCGGCGGCTCGCCCGACCCGGGGAGGATAAGGTCGTAGGTCTCTGCCGGCAGGCTGAAGGCGAAGCCGGAGGAGAAAACCCAGTTGGCGGAAACCTCCACCCAGTCCTGTATGCGGTGGCTGACAGCCGCTTTGAGGTCATGCCGGCGGTCGTATTTGTAAGGATAGGGCTGCCCGTTGTTGATGAGCTCGTACTGCCGGTCGGCATAGGCCAGCCCGTAAGCAACCCATCCTGTTGTTTTGCCGAACCCTCTGCTCAGCATGGCCTCCAACCCGAAGGCCTGCCCGTTGCCGGAGGTCACATTGGCTTCCCAATTATTCAGGAACAACGTGCCTTCCGAGTAAGACAGCAGGCGGCCCATATCTTTAGCATACGCCTCCAGGCTAAACTCATAGCCTTTGCCGAGGCTCCAGATGGACGCGCCGCCGGTTTGCCAGCCATCCTGGGGCGCCACTTCTTCCGTGGAGGGCACCCATATCTCCGTCGGAAGCCCGAGGGCGGAGTTGGACAGCAGGTGGATAAACTGCTGCATCCGGCTCAGGTAGGCTTCGACCCGCCAGCTCCGGGTGGCCTGCCAGCTCACCGACAAACGGGGTTGCGGAGAAAAATAAACCTTTTGCCGGGTTGCGAAAACGGCCAGGTGCATCCCGAAATTCAATACGGTCCGGCGGCCCAGGTGGGCTTCGTCTTCCAAATAAGCCGAGTATTCCATAGCGTCAAACGTCCTCCTTTCGCTTTCGGGCTCATCGGGCAGGACATTGCCGTTGCCCGACTTCTCGATAACGTCGAAGGCAAAGACGCCCGGCAGAAAACTGTGATGCGTCAGGTTGGCTCCGAACCGGATATAATGGCCGGGGACAGGCACAAAATCAAAATCCAGCCGGACGCCCAGGTCTTTAATATTGCTGGCATAACGCCCGACATCGATGTAGCGGTCCAGGGTGTTTTGGTTGGCCAGGGCCACCAGGGAATCCGATGCCTGATAACTGATGTGCACGCCCAGCCCGCTGTAAGTGAGGGCGAGGTTGGCGAACAGCTTATCCGTAAAGAGGTGGTTCCACCGCAGGGATGCCACAGTATTGCCCCAGTGAATGCGGTCGGAATACTCTTTTTCGAAACGGAAGAAGGACGTTTGCCCCATGTTATTGCCCCCGGCCTGAAGCGTATCCGTCGACCTTCCGCTGTTGGAATAGTGGTCGCCTCCTGAATAATAACTCAGGTAGAGGTGGTCTTTTTTGGAAAGAGAATAATTCAGTTTGGCATTCAGGTCGTGGAAGCGGTAGCCCACGAAACCGTCTTCCCCCTTTTCCGCTTTGAGGCTCCGGGTCAGGGGCTGCAGGTACCAGTCGACAAAGGACCACCGGCCGGAGAGCAGGAAGCTGCTCTTTTCCTTGCGGATGGGCCCTTCCAGCGTCAGGCGGCCGGACAGCAGCCCGACGTCGCCCCGCAGGCCGAACTGCTTGCGGTTGCCTTCGCGGGTACGGATATCGAGCACCGAAGAAAGCCGCCCGCCGTACCGTGCGGGAAAGCCGCCCTTGATCAGGCGGGCCGAACTGACCGCACTGGTGTTGAAGACGGAAAAGATGCCGGCGGCATGGGAAATGTTGTAAACCGGAACGCCATCGATCAGGATGAGGTTTTGCCCGTTATCGCCGCCGCGGACATGCAACCCCCCTACCCCATCCGTTCCGGTTTGCACGCCGGGCAGCAGATGAGCTATGCGGATGAGGTCCGTCTCGCCGGCCAGGGCCGGCAGGCGTTCTATTTGTTGCAGGTTGAACTGGTGCGTCGACGGAGCGGCGGCCGGGCCCGCCCTGTCCTCCAGCCGCTCGCCAACGACCTCCACAGGATCCAGGGTCAGGGAGGGCCGAAGGGAAAGGTGAAGCTCTTTGTCTTCCTGAAGGAACAGGTCCCGCTGCTCCGCGCCATATCCCAGATAGGAGAAGCAGAGTTTCGCCCGGCCGGCCGGCAGCGTTATGGAATAAAAGCCATATTCGTTGGTTATGGCGCCTTTGCCGGTAAGCAATTCCTGAATGCTGGCATTGATCAGCCGCTCTCCGGTCCGTCCATCTTTCAGAAACCCGCTGATGGTGAACGAGCGGCCCGGCGCCAGAAAAACGACTACCTGCCCGCCGACCTCCCGGTACTCCAGGGCGGTACCCCGCAGCAGTTCATCCAGCACATCCTTCAACTGCCGGCCTTTCAGGTCAAGGTCGAAACGGCGAAGCGGCAGAATATCATTGCTGAAAGAAAGGCTGACGCCTGGCAGGTCGGACAACCGATAGAGGGCTTCCTCCAGCGACAGGCCTTTGCCGCTCAGGGAAACCGGCTGCTCCAGCACACTCTGAGCCCGAATGTTGGCTGCAAAAAGGAAAAACGCCAGGAGCAAGTAAAGCCGCTTCATTTAATCTGATTGAAATACAAGGGCCTGCCCGACAAAGGGACCGGGCGCAGTTCGTTCAAAAATAACGCGTTTTGCCCAGTAAATCAAAATAATTGCCTTTACTTGTTCTATGCTGCGAGATCAAGCGTTACCCTTCCTCCGCCCGGCTCAGCCCTGCTTTGTATGTTTCCAGGCAGCGCTCGCGGGCTTCCTTGTGGCTGACGATCGGATCCGGGTAGTCCGAAGTGCCGTATTCCGGCACCCATTTTTTAACATATTTCAGGTCCTTATCGAACTTTTCCTGCTGGGAATAGGGATTGAAAATGCGGAAGTAAGGCGCTGCGTCAGTTCCGGAGCCGGCTGCCCACTGCCAGCCGCCGTTGTTGCTCGCCAGTTCGTAGTCGAGCAATTTTTTGGCGAAGTAGGCCTCTCCCCAGCGCCAGTCGATGAGCAGGTGTTTGGCCAGAAAGCTGGCGGTAATCATGCGCACGCGGTTGTGCATGTAGCCGGTCTGGTTGAGCTGCCGCATCCCGGCGTCGACGATGGGGTAGCCGGTCTTGCCTTCACACCACTTTTGGAATTCTGATTCATCGTTGCGCCATTCGATGTAGTCATACTTTTCGCGAAAGGCACGGCCGACGACATGCGGGAAATGTGCCAGGATCATGGCGTAGAAGTCCCGCCAGATGAGTTCGTTGAGGAAGGTGGCGTTGAGCTGGCTGGCCCGCCGGGCCTTCTCCCGGATGCTGATGGTGCCGAACCGGAAGTGGATGCCCAGGCGGGAAGTGCCGTCCTGTGCCGGGAAATTGCGGGTTTTGTCGTAATTGCGGATCAGGCCGCGGCTGACGGTTTTGGGAGGGATTCCGATGTCCGTCCGCTCAAAACCCATTTCTTCCAGCCCGGGCATCGGTTGTTCCTCCATTTTCAGGAAGTTGCCAAAGTAATCCTCTGTGGGGTACGGTTTTAAGTAGTAGGATACGGTTTCCTCCTCTCCGGGCCCGTTGGCGGCCCCGGCCATCCGGCTGTCCAGTTTTTCCTTCCATTTGCGGCTGTAAGGGGTAAAGACTACATAGGGCTCGCCGTCGTCTTTTAGAATCTCGTCTTTTTCGAAGACCACATGGTCTTTGAAGGCATGAAAGGCGGCGCCTCTTTCTTCCAGCAGCTTTTGCACTTTTTCATCGCGCTGGATGGCGTATGGTTCGTAATCCCGGTTGGCGTAAACAGCCCCGATGTCGTACTCTTCCAGAAGGGTTTTCCAAACTTCCAGCGGGTGGCCGTACCGGATCACCATGCTGCTGCCCAGCCCCCGCAGTTCCTGCCGCATTTCCCGGAGCGTGTCGTGGATGAATTCCACCCGCGCATCCTTCTTGTCTTCGAGTTCATCGAGGATTTCCCGGTCAAAAATAAAAAGGGGGACGACCGGGCGTTCTCCCTTCAGGGCGTGGTACAGGCCGGCGTTGTCGTGCAGGCGAAGGTCCCGGCGAAACCAGAAAAAGTGGACATCGGACATGATTTTCAGGTATTTTGAAGGGAAACAGGACAGGATGGGGATTGTTTACGGACAGGATGGGCAGGATTGTCATGATGAACAGGATTTACCTTGTGAAACAGCTTTGGAGGAACATGCGGTTATTTCATAGGGTGAACAGGATTGACGGGCCCGCCTCCGCCATTTATCCCCTCCGGAGGTATCGGGGGGCTGTAGACAGGATTAACAGGATTAACAGGATTTAGCGGCTTTTGCAGTATGCGGCGTGCTCATCCGGTAAATCGGCTACCCGTCTGATTTAACATAGCCGGATGGGTCCCGTACAACCACGAATCGAGTTCGGGCAGGCTGTACACCACCCCTGCAACTTTTGTCCAGCGTTCGGCCGAGGTCTCACGCCGGGGCCGTTAGACGGATACCCTGTAAATCTTGTCAATCCTGTCCAAAAAGACACCCGCAGCCATGGAGGCCATTTTCCTGTCTGGCCTGTCAATCCCGCCTGGAAAAATACACCCGGCCCGAAACAGTCCAATCTTTTTGACCCTAAGAACCTCTTTTCAGTCCAAAGTCTTTTAAATTTGGACAAATTTTGATGGGTTCAAAAACAAAAGATATGAAATACGCCTATCTGTTCTTGTGTTTTGCCATTTTCACCCTGACATCCTGTCAATCTGAACAGGAAAAGGCCCAGGCCCGGATCACAGAATTGGAAAAGCAGTTCGAAGACGATCCTACCGCCGAAAAGGCCGGGGAGGTTCTGGAAGCCTACCAGGGCTATGCCGCCCAATTCCCGGAGGACGCGGAGATTACCCCTCGTTATCTGTACCGCGCTGCGGCCCTGCAATACCGGATGAACCGCTTTTCCGCTGCGGCGGCCACCCTCACTCAGGCCATCGAGGATTATTACAATTCCTCCAACACCCCCAAATCCGTCATTTTCCTGGGGGATATTTATCAGGAAAAGCTGGTCAACGAAGAAAACGGCGTCACGGCCTACCAGGCGCTGATCCGGGCTTTCCCGGACTCAGAGGAAGCCAAAGCCGCCCACGAAAAGCTGCCGGAAGGCATACTGGCATTGGAGGGGAGGATGGAGGAGATGGCCGGCCGGATGTTCGACGATTCCACCGGCCGCATTGAATACCGGATAGCCAACGATTTTATCACCTCCACCGAATTGTACGCCCTGATCCTGCCCCGTTCGGAACAAACGCCGGAAATGCTGTACAAGGGGGCTGAAATAGCCAGGGCCATTCGTTCCTTCGACAAATCACTGGAACTTTACGCCCGGATCAACGAGCAGTATCCGGAGAGCACCAAAGCGCCGCAGGCCCTATTCATGCGGGCGTTCACCCTCGATTCGGATCTCCGGCAGCTGGACAAGGCGAAGGAACTCTATGAGAAGTTTATCGCAGAATATCCCGACGACGATTTTGTGGACGATGCGCAAATCCTCCTGGAAAACCTGGGCAAGGACGACGAGGAGATCATCCGGTCGTTCACGGAGAAAAATGCGGAGGAGGAGGAAGAACAGTAAGAGATGCCGTTGCAAGGTAATGCTGAATCGCTTCCGTTCTCCAGGATTTCTTCTTCCTGTCGTCAAAAATTACCAGAAAGCCCTGGGAGACGCCGTGGATATCCAGGTAGTCCGCCAGTTGTGCCAGGCCGTGCACCCCGGCTAACGCGATGCTGTGAAAGGTGGCGTGCTGAGGCCGGAAGCGGGCGAGGTATTTGGTGCGAAGCATGCCCAAAAAATTCAAAAACGGGGAAAATTGGCTGCTGGCGTCTACTTCGTCGATCAGCAATACTGGTTTTTTATCGGTTTGATGGACAAATTCCGTGATCGCATCTGACAAGGTGTTCATATCCTGTACGTCAGGTGCCAGCTAGGGTGTTCAGTTAAGACGTATTTGTATTGCTAGAATTTCCGCAGTTTTGCTTCCCGGCGGAGAACGCTGCCCGGCGTTGCTTCAGTAGGCTGCCCTCCGGCATCATGGTTGCGAACCATTGCTGGATTTCTTCCTGTCGTGTTTGGGATAAAGCCTCGCGGACAGTTTCCGCGTCCAAGCCTCCCAGCAATACGGGCATGGCTAAGACGCTTTCGGTAAAGCTGCTGAGCCAGGACACCTTCATTTTTTGTTTGTATGCCCCGAATAGGGATTCTATCATGTCGGTGTGGGCCAGATAGGGCTTGTCGTCGTCTGGCAAGCGCTGTGCTTGTTGCTGGAGGAAAGCCTTCATCTTGTCATACACTGTCCAGGCCATAGTGCCCCATTCCTGCGGGTTTTGCCCCTCCAGCGTTTCAGGCTGGAGCTCCTCTACGGCTCGGCGGCTGATGCCCTTTTGCTTAAACAGGCGCAGCAACCCGTTAATTATTTTCATCGCCTGGCTTACTTGCAGGATGTAACCTTTCATAGCCAGCATAGGGGCGAATGCTTCCTTATGCTTCCCTGCGGCTCCCAACAGGCTTAGGCCCGGGCCTGAATCGAAAAATGCCAGGCACTTGGACAAGCTTTCGATACAGGCATCCAAATTCAGGAAGCGGCTCCACTTGCGCAAGCCCGCCGGCATCAAATGCGCCAGCTTGGTTTGAAAGCTCTTGCGCCTTGCTGTATTAACTGCCTTCACCAGGGCTTTCCATTGCGCGCAGCCTTGCAATAACTCCTTCAGTACCTGAGCCGCATAGTGGGTAATGTCCTGGTTGGATGCCACTTCGCAGCGGGTTTGTAAAAAAGCCTCTATGGCCCCCCGCAAATCCTTGCCCCCGTCGGAAATGACTTGCACAGGCAGTTTGCCGCAGTGGCCGTAGCAATAGCCCAAGCGCTTTTCGACCTCGGCCCATGCCCAGTCCGAGCTCAGGTACACATCCAGCAAATGAAGGTGTTGCGGGCCCACGTTAAACTGCCCCTCTTGCCGGCATTGCCCCAAGTCGATGCCGATGATGGCCAGGCAACGGTATGCCCCGATTTGGATGGTATGGTCCAATACCCATGCCCATTCAATAGTTGGGCTGTAGCTCTTCTTTTTGAGCAGGTAATAGCCGATGCGGAACACCCAGGCCCGAAAAGCGTTGGTGCTGGCTCCTGCCAAGTGTTGGTGCCTGTATACGGCTGCGCTCAAGCGGAAGCCTATGGCTGTGTTGGCATACAAGCTCACCGATTGGCTGATTTCCTCGGCGCTGTGCCGGTAGCGCCGTACGCGCAGGCCGCATTGCGGGCTCATCTTTTTTTTTGAGCCCCTTCCAATTCAGCAATCCGCTCCTCAGCCTGGCGAACCTTGTCGGCATTGATCTTTGCCTCGCGTTTCCACCGGGCGCGGCTTCGTTCGACGGCGCGCAGCTGGTCCTTTAGCTTGCGCATCTCCTGCCGGAGGCCTCTGGCGATCTCCCGCCAGTGTTCCCAGCGTTCCTGCAAAAAATTATTTAACTTAACGGGGCTCATGTCCTGTCGTTTTGCCTTACAAGATAAGCTGTTTGGTGGATTTTCTAACACAAATATTCCGCGTTAACTGAACACCCTAGATGACACCTGCCTTTTTCGTTCCTCAAAAGCCAGATGTCACCTCGTCATCACCTTACATGAGAAATTACTGCCCCTTCACCCAACTCGTCCCCTCCTTGCTGTCCTTCAGCACGATATCCAGTTC
>JAGFJD010000513.1 GCA_024102975.1 Phaeodactylibacter sp.
CTTCTCCTTTGCTGAGCACGTTGGGCAATTTCCGCCGCTTCCTGGGGCGTTTCATCTTCTGCACCTTGTCGTTTTGGTTCAATACCCGCCCAAAATAGGCGTTCAGCGCGTTGATGATCTGGTTGTGCGTGCTGTCGGAAATGCCCGCCGACTTCTTTTTATATATTATATAGCCATTGATTTGTTCCAGGGTGATATTGGCTGGTTCTATTTTGGGATAATGCAGCAACAGGCCGGCAAGGATTCCCCTGTAGGAATTGACCGTCCGCTGCCGCTTGCCCTCCAGGATGAGTTGTTCTTCCAGGGCTGAAATGGCGCGGCGCTGCGGTTCGCCAAGCCGGGGCTTTTGAGCAGCGCGCTTATGGGGAGGCGAGGGGGCCCACCTTTCCGGCAGCTCTTCCGGGATGGCGAAGCCGAATGCCGCCAACTCTCCGAAGAAATCCTGGATGGCATGGATGCTCTCGGCCGTCATGGGCAGCAGCCAGCAGCGCTGCCCGGCATCCCAGCGCCTGCCGGGAATGGACTTGATATGCCCGATCCAGTTTTTCTTGTCGTGGGGGACAAAAGCCTGTATCCAGCCGGAAGCGGAGCGCAGGAGGGCCAGCCGGTCGCCTACCACGATACGGCAGTCGCTGCCGTACTGGTTAATGATGCGAAATTGGGGTTGGATGTCGGCAAGATAGCCGGAGCCCTGCAATGGCGCCGGCCGGGAATCGCCAGAGCCGGAACCAGTTTGGCCCGCCTGGCCAGCCCTTTCCCCGGAAAGGCTTTCTAATTGCCTGGCTTCCAGCTTGTCGCCGAAAAGGATCTTTAACTGCTGCAGGGCGCCTTCCGTATGGGGGACATGCCAGCAGGAGTACGTCCGGCTCCACTTCCGGCCGGGCATGCTTTTGATCTTGTTGATGGCGTCCCAGTCATTAGGGGAGAGCTCGATCTTAATACGGGTTTCGCCCTGGTACTGCAACGGGCACGCTGTGATGGATGATCTCATGACGACTTATTTTGGTTTTAAAGTTTTCAATTTCAAGAAAAATTACATCATAATCAATTGTTTTTCAATTTTTTAAAAATTTATCCGATAACTAACGGATAATTTCGGTTGCCAACCGATAATAATCTGTTAAAAATGCTTATCTTTACGCAGCCCACCAAAACTTCCCGGAAATGACCCGTCGATGCGAACACTGCGGTGCCCCCCTAGCTGGCCGAAGCGACAAACGCTTCTGTAGCGTCAAATGCAAAAATGCGGTCAACATGGCCCGCCGCAGGGCCACCCTTATCGTCGTCAAACAAACCGACCGCTACCTCCACCGCAACCGCGAAATCCTGGATACCTTAATGGGCCCGAAGCGCAACAAAATGAAAATCGCCCGGACAGAACTGGACGCCACCGGCTTCCGCTATAATTACATTACCGGCATCTACACCAACAAAGAAGGGAAAATGTACCACAACGTCTATGACTTCGCCTGGATGGAATTTTCCACCCAGGAGATTCTCATTGTGCGCGGGAAAAGAAAGTAAAGGCCTATCCTCAGCCTTGTTTTTTCTTCCCATCCACTTCCTCTTCCAGACTGGTTTCCGAAAAAACATTTCCCCCCTCCGGTTTGGGTTTTTCCGCCCGAACCACCGACCTTTGCCGCAAATCCAAACCGACAACCGATGATCCTCTTTTTTGGAAGCCCCGACGACATCTTTTTCGCCGTTCAGCCCGGCGCCCAGCCCACCGCCGAAGACATCGCCCGGCTGTCCTGGCTGTTCGGCGGCCGGCCGAAGATCGAAGCGGAGCGCGTCGAAGGGCCTTTTGTCGGCCCCCGGGCCGCCATGGTCACCCCCTGGAGCACCAACGCCGTGGAGATCACCCAGAATATGGGCATCGCCGGCATCCGCCGCATCGAGCAGTTCCGGCCGCTGGCCGCCGGGCAGGACGGCTACGACCCCATGCTGTCCCAGCAATACCCGGCCCTGCACCAGGATATTTTCACCATCGACATCGAACCGGAACCGGTCCGGGCAATCGAAGACATCGCCGCCTACAACCTGGCCGAAGGGCTGGCCCTGAGCGGAGAGGAGATCGAATACCTGGAGCAGGTAGCGCAACGCATCGGCCGCCGGCTCACCGACTCCGAAGTGTTCGGCTTTTCGCAGATCAACAGCGAACACTGCCGCCACAAGATCTTCAACGGCACGTTTGTCATCGACGGAGAGGAGCAGCCGGAATCGCTCTTCAGCCTGATCAAAAAGACGTCCAAAGCCCACCCCAATTCCATCGTCTCGGCTTATAAAGACAATGTCGCCTTCCTGAAAGGCCCGCGGGTCAACCAGTTTGCGCCCAGATCAGCCGGCCAACCGGATTACTACGAGAAAAAAGCATTCGACTCGGTCGTCTCCCTGAAGGCAGAGACCCACAACTTCCCCACTACTGTCGAGCCCTTCAACGGCGCCGCCACCGGCTCCGGCGGCGAAATCCGCGACCGCATGGCCGGCGGCAAAGGCTCCCTGCCCCTGGCCGGCACGGCCGTCTACATGACTTCCTACTCCCGCCTGGCGGCCAACCGCCCCTGGGAGCAGGCCATGCCCGAACGGCCCTGGCTTTACCAGACGCCGATGGACATCCTGATCAAGGCGTCGAACGGGGCTTCCGACTTCGGCAATAAATTCGGCCAGCCCCTCATCGCCGGCTCCCTGCTGGCCTTCGAACACGCCGAACACGCCCGCCGGCTGGGCTTCGACAAGGTGATCATGCTGGCCGGCGGCGTCGGTTCCGGCAAACAGGCCCAGGCCCTGAAGGGCGAACCCCGGCCCGGCGACAAGATCGTGCTGATGGGCGGCGACAACTACCGCATCGGCATGGGCGGGGCGGCCGTCTCTTCCGCCGATACCGGCGAATACCACTCCGCCATCGAGCTCAACGCCGTGCAGCGCTCCAACCCCGAGATGCAGAAGCGGGTGGCCAATACCATCCGCGCCCTGCTGGAAAGCGACGACAACCCCATTGTGGCCATCCACGACCACGGGGCCGGCGGCCACCTCAACTGCTTCTCCGAACTGGTGGAAAACACCGGCGGCCGCATCGACCTGGACGCCCTGCCCATTGGCGACCCCACCCTTTCCAAAAAAGAGATCATCGGCAACGAAAGCCAGGAGCGCATGGGGCTGGTCGTCGCCCCCGAACACCTGGAACGGCTGCGGCAGATCGCCGAACGGGAACGCTCGCCTATGTACGTGGTGGGCGACGTGACGGCCGACGGGCGCTTCGCCTTCGTTTCCGGCAGCAGCGGGGAAAAACCCATGGACATGGCCTTGTCCGACCTGTTCGGCAGCTCCCCGAAAACCGTCATGGACGACAAAACGGTCGAACGGCAGTACGCCGATGTCGGTTACCAGCCACAGCGCCTGACCGAGTACCTCGAACAGGTGCTGCGCCTGGAAGCCGTCGCCTGCAAGGACTGGCTGACCAACAAGGTGGACCGCTGCGTGGGCGGCCTGGTGGCCAAGCAGCAGTGCGCCGGCCCCCTGCAACTGCCCCTCAACGACTGCGGCGTGATGGCCCTGGGCTTCGACACCCGCTACGGCGTGGCCACCTCCATCGGCCACGCCCCGGTGTTGGGCCTGATCGACCCGGCGGCGGGTGCCCGCAACGCTGTGGCCGAAGCCCTGGCCAACCTCGTCTGGGCGCCCCTGGAAGACGGCCTGCGCTCCGTCTCCCTCTCCGCCAACTGGATGTGGCCCTGCCGCAACGAAGGGGAGGACGCCCGCCTCTATGAGGCTGTAAAAGCCGCTTCCAACTTCGCCATCGCCCTGGGCGTCAACATCCCCACCGGCAAGGACAGCCTGTCGATGAAGCAGAAATACCCCGACGGGGACGTGCTGGCGCCGGGCACCGTGATCATCTCTACGGTGGGCGTGTGCGACGACATCCGGGGGATCGTCGAGCCTGTCTTCCAAAAGGGCGGCGGCCCCGTTTATTATATTGACCTGTCGATGGATGGCTACAAACTGGGCGGCTCGTCCTTCGCCCAGGTACGCAACCGGGTGGGCGCCGAAGCGCCGGACATCCGGGACGCCGGGAAATTTTCCGCCGCCTTCAACGCCATCCAGCGACTGATCAAAGAAGGTGAAATCCTCGCCGGACATGACGTCTCGGCAGGCGGGCTGGTCACGGCCCTGCTGGAAATGTGTTTTGCCGACAACGAGCTGGGGGCAGAGGTGGATTTGAGCGCCCTTGGAGAGGCGGATCCCATCAAACTGCTGTTTTCTGAAAACTGCGGGCTCGTCTTTCAGGCAGTGGATGAATCCGTTGCCGCCGGCCTCGAAAAGCTGCCCATTCCCTGCCATCGCATCGGGCGGGTAGTAGAGGGCAATATCCTAAGCATCAAAAACGGGCCGGCAACCCACGATTTCGACATCGCCCGGCTGCGCGACATCTGGTACGAAACCTCCTGGCTGCTCGACCGGAAGCAAACGGCTGCCGGCCGGGCCGACGAGCGTTATAAAAACTACAAACATCAGCCGCTGCAATACGATTTCCCCCAAGGTTTCTCCGGAAAAATGCCGGCTATTAGCCCATCGGCCCAACGCCCCCGGGCCGCCATCCTGCGCGAGAAGGGCAGCAACTCGGAGCGGGAGCTGGCCCACGCCATGCACCTGGCCGGCTTCGACGTGCGCGACGTGCACATGACCGACCTGATGGCGGGCAGGGAAACGCTGGAGGATATTCAGTTCCTCGGCGCCGTCGGCGGCTTTTCCAATTCCGACGTGCTGGGCTCGGCCAAGGGCTGGGCCGGCGCTTTCCTGTATAACGAAAAGGCGCGGGCCGCCCTGGAGCGCTTCTTCGCCCGGGAGGACGTGCTGTCTGTCGGCATCTGCAACGGCTGCCAGCTGTTTGTCGAGCTGGGCCTGATCAATCCCGGCCACGATCCCATGCCGAAGATGGCCTTCAATGATTCGCACAAGCACGAAAGCGGCTTCACGTCGGTCAAAATACTGGACAACAACTCGGTGATGCTCTCCGGCCTGAGCGGTTGCACCCTCGGCGTCTGGATTTCCCACGGCGAGGGTAAGTTCGAGCTGCCCCTGCCCGAAGATCAGTACAACATCGTGGCCAAATACGGCTACGATGGCTACCCGGCCAACCCCAACGGCAGCGATTACAATACCGCCATGATGGCCAGCGCCGACGGCCGCCACCTGGTGCTGATGCCCCATATCGAACGCTCCGTTTTTCCCTGGAACTGGGCATTCTACCCCGGGGAGCGGGCGGATGAAATATCCCCCTGGATCGGGGCGTTTGTGGAGGCGAGGAGGTGGGTGGAAGGGAGGAAAAGGTGAGAGGCAGACCACTGGACATTTTGGGGGCTACTTGTGTAAAGGTGTGAAAGTGTAAACGTGTAAATGATTGGGAGCCAATTTCTTTTACACCTTTACACGCTTACACTTTTACACGGGCCAGAAAATGT
>JAGFJD010000553.1 GCA_024102975.1 Phaeodactylibacter sp.
CATTTTGGGGGCTACTTGTGTAAAGGTGTGAAAGTGTAAACGTGTAAATGATTGGGAGCCAATTTCTTTTACACCTTTACACGCTTACACTTTTACACGGGCCAGAAAATGTCTAGTGGTGTGCCCCATTTGCCTTGTGAAGCAATCTGCCCCCTGCCGTGAAGGTGCGCCCCGGCGCCCTTCACGGCCCCCCATCCGGTGCCGGGCGGCCAACGCCCGGTTTTCGGAAACCAGTGACAACAAACTTGCACGAACCATTGAGAGAGTAGTTTGAACCGGCAGCCGGCGGGCAAAGGCAACACGCCCCGCCGCTGCCTTTTTTTTCCCTGCCCGAATGCATCCCAACCGGAAAATCTATGTTTTCCATCTTTTTACGCTCTTCCGCTGAAAGAGCTTCTCCGGGGAAGCCCTTTATTTTTTTGCCGCATTGTACTGCACTTCCAGCATCTCAAAACCCAGCTCGCGGATGTCGCCGGCGGAATTGGAGAGGAGGACTATCCCCGTACCGGCGTCTTTGATGAACCCGATAAAGGCACGGAACCCCGCCGTTCCGCCGTACATCCACACCACCGGCTGATTGGACTGCGGCGTCAGCTTGGAGATCAGCCAGCCGTAGCCGGCTTCCGTCGGGCGCAGCAATGCCGGAAATGCCACGTCGGCCCGGGCTTGCTGGGCCTGTTCCATCACTGCCGACATGCGGGAACCATCCGTTTTCAGGTTTGCCACGAGGAAGGCGGTAAGGTCCGCAGCGGTAGACTTCAGCCCGGCGGCCGGCGCCATGCCGTCAAAGTCCCAATGGAGCACCGGGCGGCCCCGGCTGTCATGGCCCGGAGCCAGGCGCTCTCTTTGGCCGGCGGAGAGGCGGATGCGGGTGTCTTTCATATTCAGGGGGCGCAGCAAAGCCTGCTCCAGCAGCTCTTCAAAAGGAAGCCCGGCGATATCGGCAGCCAGGTGGCCGGCCAGGGCGATACCGATATTGGAAAAGTGGAAACTGGCGCCGGGATGGGTTTTCAGGGGATATTCGGCAACCTGCGCGTAGAGATTCTGACGGGTAAACCCTTGCCGGGGCCCCTGCAGGGACACCTCCGTCCCGACAGGATGCCAGTCGTACAGGCCGTGCCCCGAGTTGGGCAGCCCGGATGTATGGGTGATCAGGTCGCAAAAGGCAATGCATACCTCTTCGCCCAGAGGGTCGGGCGTACAACTGAGGATGCGTTCGGGGCGGCCGGAGGAAGGATCCGGCAATACGACCTCGACACACTTCTGAGGCTGGAAAGCCGGCGCATCAGCGCCTTTAGGAAGATAAGGATTGATGGGGCCGCCGAGGTTGAATTGGCCTTCCATCGCCTGCTTTGTCACCAGCGTAGTGGTAAAAACACCGGACAGCGCGCCCAGTTCAAACAGGGTACGCTCATCCGGGCAGGCCATCTGCCCGCGGCTTACTGTGCCATAGCCCTTATACTGCACCTGCCCGTTTTCAACGGCAGCGACAACCAAGGCATGATTTCGGCTTTTTTTAATATGTTTCTCCGCCAACGCCTCTATGCCGGACGGGATTTGTCCGGCAACCGTAACAGAAAGGAGGAGGAGAACTACGACGGGGAACGATCTCATGGGGTAAATTTATGGTACAGTAAGTGAAGAAAACAACCGGTTGTAAATTGCAGGCCAATTGGAGTTGCGCATTAACCCGGCCGGCCGTATTTTCGTCCTGGCTTATTGCACAGCAATATCTTAAAATAACCTGATTTCAGGAATAATCAGATGATGAGGGTCAGCAGGCAAGCATGATTTAAGTCAACCGCCTCCGAAAGCAGACACAGGATGCTAAAGAACCGAGTAAGCTGGAACATTTATACCGTGCCGTCGTCTTTTCTGAGTATCCGGGTAGCCATCGCCCTGCTGCTGCTGGAGTTCCTGATCGGCATTAGCGGTTATATGGCGATCGAGGGCTTCGGCCTGGTCGATGCCTTTTACATGATGGTGATCACCATTTCCACGGTAGGCTTCAGCGAGGTCCAGCCGCTGAGCCCGCTGGGCAGGATTTTTACGGCTTCGCTTATTATTGTCAATATAGGTATCTTTGCCTACGTGCTGGCGGCCTTTTCCTATTACGTCATCCAGGGAGAAATCTTCAAGAACATGCACCTCAACCTGATCAATTCTTCGATAGACAAGCTGGATAACCACATCATCCTGTGCGGGTACGGCAAATACGGGCGGGAGATCGCCCAGCATTTCAACAAACACAAGCTGCCCTTCGTCGTCCTCGACCTCGATCCCGCCAAGATCGAACAACTGCAGAAAAGCGACGAGAAAATCCTCTACCTGGAAGAGGACGCCACCCACGACGACGCCCTGCTCCGGGCCGGCATCAAACGCGCCAACGCCCTGATCTCCGCCCTGCCCGACGATTCCGACAATGTCTACGTGGTGCTGTCCGCCCGGCAGATCAACCCACGGCTCAACATCATCAGCCGGGCAAAAGATCCCAAATCCCAGAAAAAACTGTTCATGGCCGGCGCCGACCACGTGGTCATGCCCGAACAGATCGGCGGCTTTTACATGGCTACCCTGGTCAGCAAACCGGGCGCCGTGGAGTTCTTCTCTTTCATCACCAACGAATACCGCTCCGACATCGGCTTCGAGGAGGTCACCTTCGAACACCTGCCCAAAGAATGCCGGGGCCGCTCCCTCAGCCAGCTCAACATCCGCGAAAGCACCGGCGCCAACGTCATCGGCTATAAAGCGCCGGACGGGCACTACGAGGTCAATCCCGCCCCGAATACAGTGCTCGGGCCGGGGTCAAGCTACATCGTCCTGGGCAGCAACCAGCAACTGAAACAGCTGAGGTATTATCTGGAGCATTATCCGGAGCGGATTATGTAAAGGGGGTATGTTATGGATGTTTACCCGGGAGAGCGATAGCGAAGACGGGCTCAAGTTTATTGCCCCGTTATTTTCTCGCCGGGAACAAACTGACAACGGCCCGGAACTTCGTCGCGGCGCACTAATCCCCCTCAAAAAAGCCCACACTCCCCCCAACCCAGTCCTTATCCCTATTGTACCGCACCCCCACCATCAGCCCCTTGCTCAGGCGGGCCAGGTTGTTGACGATCACCGGCCGCTCCCAGCCCTGTTCCCAGAGCATGAGCATGCGGATTTCGCACTTGGCCGGCTCGGTGGGCGTCTGGATGACCGGGGCATAGTCCACCTTGCGCTGCAGGATGTAGTTCTCCGGGTCGCTGATCGCTTCGATGTCGTGGCGGTTGAGGTTGATGATCACGCCGGTACCGGCAAAGGAGTAGAGGGGCTTGAGCACGTAGTTGTAGAGGTCGTCGGGGATGGTTTCCACCTCGTTGAGGAAGTAGGATTTGGGAACGTACTGGCTGTCGAGCAGCGGAAGGGTGTGCTTGCTGATGCGGAAGAACCAGTTGGGGTGGCCGATGAATTCCACGTCGTGTTCTTCGGTGAAGTAGAATTCGCGGGGAAGGTCGTCCCGCTTGATGAGTTCGTCAAAAATGACGCGGTTGTAGATTTTCTCCACGTGGATGAGGCGGCCGTCTTTTTCGTAAAAAACGTCTCTGCCCTGTACTTTCAGCTTGCTTACGCAGACCGGCTCCAGCCCGATCAGGTGCTTGCCGGCAACGAAATCGATGGCCGTCGTCTGCTTTTCCGGCTCCACTTCCAGCAGGATGACGTTCTCCGGCTTGTGGTCGCCCAGGATCACCCTGCGCAGCATCTCCAGGTATTCCTCTGAATTCAGGCCGCCGAAGAGGTGGGTCACGTTGTCCGGAATATCGTAGAACTTCCGGTAGGCGTTGGCCGCCAGATCCTGGTAAAAATACAGGGACGGGAATCCCTGCACCTCGATCAGCTGGGGCTTCAGCTCGCCGTTCGGCTCCAGGCAGATGCCGAAGTCCATCTGGAGGAAGGTAGTATGGGGCGTCTCCCCGGGCACTTCCTGGCCGGCCAGGAGGGCACCCCGGGACAGCTCTTTGAAGTCGGGGCGGACGATCACGTCGGTGATCTCCTCACAGGCTTCGATCAGCTGCTTTTTCAGCTTCCGGGGAATGAAAACCGGAGTTTCCGCAATGCGGAAAGGCGGGCGGTAATTGTAGAGCCCAGCTATGTAGTCCAGCATGCCCTGATAGGTTTCGGGCCGGAAATTTTCGTTGAACCGCTTCCTGAGTTCAGTGATCATGGTTGTGGTGTGTGTGGGTAATTCGGATATCTATACTGCCGGAAACTTTCCGGGTTGTGGCTCCTTTTATTCATTCCACCATTTTTACCCGGCCGAAGAATGAGGACGAGCCTTCGTTCCATCATTCCATAGCAGAGGTTTTTGGAGTGCCCTCACAAATGCACGAATGCCCGCAAATCCCCCTCCTCACACCATCGCCAACTCCCCCTGCACCGCCCCGATAGCCCGGTTGAGGAACTGGGGCAGGACGATATCGTGGGTCAGGCCGATCTTGTCGGGATCGTTGAGGTGTTCGATCATGCGCAGGTATTTTTCCTGGCTGTGGGTTTCAACGATATATTTCCGGCGCTCCGGAGAAAGGAAATGGTCCAGCATGCCGTCCGGGTCGGCTTCGGGATGGAACTGCACCCCGAAGAATTCGTCGGAAAAGCGGATGGCCATTAAGGCGCGCTCCAGGGGGACATGCGGCCGGACCTTTTCCAGCGCCAGTATTTTGGCGCCCATTTGCCCGAAGCGCTCTTCATCCGGCTGTATGCATTGCCACTCCCGAAAATCGGCAATGTAGAAGGGATTGGGCAGGCCGTCGAACAAAGGTTCCGCAATGCCCAGGTCGGTCATGTGGCAGCGAAAAGTGCCGAAGGACATGGACTTGCGGCGCGTGACTTCCGCCAGGCCAAAGTGCAACACAGCCATTTGAAAGGAGTGGCAGATGAAGAACACGTGCTTCTTCGGGTTGCCGGGCATTTGATTCCATTCCCAGGTTTGCCGCAGCCAGTCGTGATACATGACATCCCAGACGCCGTCTCCTTCGTGAGGGCTGCCGGGGCCGCCGGTAGAGATGTACAGGTCAAAGTCCATCCCGGGCACTTCCGCCTTGCCTCTGACGTCAAAAAGCTCCCATTCCAGCACCGGCTCGAAGCGCCGGACGATTTCCTGGATACAGCGCATCCCCTGGTTGGGCGTGCCTTCGTACATATCCAGTATGGCCAACTTGACTGAATGCATCGCATTTTCGTTTTGGAACGCGAAGGAAACAGCAGCGACCGGCTAAGGGTTCAGATTTCTTCTGCGCGTTCAGATTTCAGGCCTAAAGGTAGTAAATTGGTTGGTTTAGTTGATAGGCGCCCTGCAATCAACCCAATCAACCCCGTCCTTGCCCTTTAGGCTGGGTAAAATCAACCAATCGACTAAGCCTCAGCCGCCTTCTTACGGCCGCCCTTTCCCGCCGGTTTGCCGACTGCATTTTGCATAAACGTGCCCCAGGTCAGGTTGTCCTCGCCGTCTTTCTGGGCAAGGGCGCGTTCGATGGCGTAATTTGCCATTGTCTCCACCACCCATTCGAAGTTCTCCTGCCCTACGGAGTGGACATCCGCATCGGGGGCGGGGTTACAGAAGTCGATCGCGTAGGGAACGCCGTCGCGGATGGCCAGTTCCACCGTATTGAAATCGTATCCCAGCGCCTGGTTGATCTGCAGCACGTAATGTTCGAGCTTCTTCATCATGTCGGCGCTCACGTCGTGCTTAGCGGCATAGCGCAGGTGGTGCGGGTTGCGGGGCTCGTAGTGCATGATGCGGACGTGCTTGCCGCCGACGCAGTAACAACGGAAATAGGATTCGAAGTCAATCGCTTCCTGCAGCATCATGACCAGCTGGCCGGTTTCGTTGAACTTCTCGAAAAATTCGTCGGAGCTGTTCAGTTTATACACGTTCTTCCAGCCGCCACCGGCAAAGGGTTTCATAAAGGCGGGGAAGCCCACGTAGCTGAAGATGCCCTCCCAGTCGAGCGGAAAGGAAAGGTTGGAAAAGGAATCCGAAGAGGTATCGAGCGGATGGTCTTTGGAGGGCAGCAGGACCGTCCGGGGGACGGGTACGCCGATCTTCTCGGCCAGGGTGTTGTTAAAGAACTTCTCGTCGGCGCTCCACCAGAAAGGGTTGTTGATCACGGCCGTTCCGCTGGCAGCGGCATTCTTGAGGTATGCCCGGTAGAAGGGGACATCCTGCGAGATGCGGTCGACGATGACGGCATAACCGGACGGAGCGGCCTGCACGACCTTGTCGATGGATACGGGTTCGGCAACAATGCCATCAACTTTCTTGGAATTGATGCGCTCGACAAAAGCATGGGGAAAAGAACGTTCTTGTCCAAAGAGGATTCCGATTTTTTTCATGTTGCTTGTTGACTTTTTGACCAGGATATTCAAATGAGTGAAATATAGTGCGGGAACATTTCCTGCCACAGCGGCCAGTCGTGCTCTTTCCAGCCCCTCATGTCCAGCCAGTGGTTGACCCCTTTTTGGTTCAGCAAATGCGAGAGGTGCTTGTTGGCGTTCAGGCAAATATCCCACTCGGACGTGCCCAACACGATGTTCATGCGCCAGAGGTCCGGGTGGTTGCTGCCGGGCAGGAAGTCTACCGGGTTGTTAAAATACACATTATCGTCATAATAGCCATCCATGAAGGATTTAATATCAAAAGCGCCGCTCATGGAGAACAGGTGGCTGACCACCTCAGGGTGCTTGAAGGCGAAGTTGGTGGCGTGATAGCCCCCGAAGCTGGCGCCGGCTACGGCTACCTTGCCGGTTCCGGTGTTCCAGCGCACCCGGCCGGCGATCTCCTCCAGCACCATCTTGTCGTACCAGGCGTGGTTGCGGGCCCGCATCGCCGGGTGTATATGTTTGTTGTACCAGCTGTGGACGTCGATGCTGTCCGGGCAGAAAATCTGGATGAAGCCACGGTCCAGGAACCAGTGCGCCGTCTGGATCAGGCCAAAGTCCTTGCTTTCGTAGTATCGGCCCATGCTGCTGGGAAAAAGGATCACCGGGTACCCCTGGTGCCCGTAAACGAGCATTTCAATATCTTTGCTCAGGTTTGGAGAATACCACTTATAATACGTTTCTTTCACGTTGAACTGGTGTTAAGAAGTGAACCGAATCAACCCACTAATTGTACACTTTACACTTAGTGCAAAGGTACGGGCTTTCTCTGAATAAAAAAAGCTCAATCAACTGATGATCAAACTTTTACAGCCAGCCTCAAAAACCGCTGCTGAACTAATATTTAGCATACTAACTAATTTGCCAAAAGTAATTTCGCGCAACGGCCGCTCTATTGTCGTAAATTCCAGCCAAATATGAATTTCCTGAAAAAGCGATTTCCAAAAAAAATTCGGTTTTTTAATAAAATTTTTTTCTATCCCGAATATTCACTGGAAACCCATAGCCTTCGGAACTTTTTCTCCGAGGCGCTGCAGCGCACGGTACATGTAGACGTTTTTTTGCCGCCGGGCCACTTTTCGGAAAATGCGCACTCCTACCCCACCCTCTTCCTGAACGACGGCCAGGACATGCCTGCCGTCGGCCTGGCCGACACCCTGGAACGATTGTGGGCAAAAAGCAGAATTCCCGAAATAATCGTCGTCGCCATCCATGCCGACGAAAACCGCATGCAGGAATACGGGATCGCCGGAAAGCCGGATTACAAGGACCGCGGTGCCCGGGCGCAGGAATACGCAGATTTCCTGCTCGGGGAACTCCTCCCGGAACTACAGAAGCGTTACCGGATCGCGGCGTCGGCCTCCCAAACCGCCGTCGCCGGCTTCTCCCTCGGCGGCCTGTCGGCCTTCGGGCTGGCGTGGAACCACCCCGGCGTTTTCGGCAAGGTGGGCGTCTTCTCCGGTTCCCTCTGGTGGCGCTCCAAAGCCTTCACGCCCGATGCCCCCGACGCCCACCGCATCGTCCACGAAATGGTGGCGGGCAGCGCCAAACGCGACGGGCTGCGCTTCTGGCTCCAGGCCGGCACCGAAGACGAACAGGAGGACCGCAACAACAACGGCATCATCGACGCCATCGACGATACGCTGGACCTCATCAAAGCATTAAAAAAGCTGGGCTATCGCGAAGGGCCCGACATTCGGTACGTGGAAGTGAAGGGCGGGCAGCACAACCCCGCTACCTGGGGCAAAGTGATGCCGGATTTCCTGCGGTGGGCCTTCCCGGAGGCGCCACATTAATGTGGTGCCTTCAACTGCCTGAAGCTTCCGGCTGTTTTCTTCCGCTTCATCGATAACCGACCGCTTATTCTGGCTGGAAAGCAGGCGTTCGTAATAAAAAGAATTCACCTGCCGCTCCAGCTGGCGGGTACTCCATTGATTTTCGATGGCTTCGGTTATGTATACTGACGCACGCTTGGTTTTTGCTTTACAAAAACCAAGCGTGCGTCAGTATATGCTGACCCGGCCGGTCCTGTAGTCGACAAAACCAGCCGTGCGTCAGTATAGAAGCTCCTGGCGCGGTGGTTCTGGACTTTTAATAAGAGGCGGTAATGGGTCCAGGTCAATTCGTCACGCACTGCGTGACTATTTGGAAAGGATAAGTAAAACTGCCTCATGTACTTGAGATTAGTCGTGTTAAACCCTTTCCCAAAGTCTTTAGTAAGCTGTTTTGAGAGGCTCGGAATAAGGTTTTTGCCATATACGGCCTTGGCAGCCCCTTCCTGTTCCTCCTCCACTATCATCCGCCCGATATTCCAGTAAGTGTGCAGCATGGCGGCATTGACCACCTTGTAAGCGCGGCGCCGGTTCTGTTCGATGAGCTGGCGGATTTCCTGGTAGAATTTTTGAGTTTGCAACTCAGCCATTGCTCTAATTTTGTCAAGGTTTTAGGAATTATTGCGGCAAATTTAACCAAAAAAATTAAATAAAACAATATTTTTGAAACAAAAAATTTAATTTTTTAACCTCAACCTTAACCTCAACCTTCACGTTATTTTACAACCTCACCGCTTAAAAATACCTGAACCATGCCCTCACAAAAGATCGAATTCCAAAACGCCGAAGGCGACAAGCTGGCCGCCCGGCTGGAATTGCCCGCCGACCAGCGCCCTTACGCCTACGCCCTGTTCGCCCATTGTTTTACCTGCAATAAAAACCTGGCGGCTGTGCGCAACATCAGCCGCGCGCTGAACAGGAAGGGCATCGCCGTCCTGCGGTTCGACTTTACCGGATTGGGAGAGAGCGAAGGCGACTTTGCCGACACCAACTTCTCCTCCAACGTGGAAGACCTGGTGCAGGCCGCCCGCTACCTCGAAGAACAACACGAGGCGCCGCGCCTGCTGGTAGGCCACTCCCTGGGCGGCGCCGCCGTAATCTGCGCTGCTCACGAGCTGCCGTCGGTTCAGGCGGTGGCTACCATCGGCGCTCCATATTCTCCCCGCCACGTCAGCCACCTGCTGAAAGAGGAGATCGACGAGATTGAGGAGGAAGGCATCGCCGAGGTTAGCATCGGCGGGCGGCCCTTCACCGTCAAAAAGCATTTCCTGGAAAATATCCGCGAGCAGAACCTGGAACCGAAGCTGCAGAGGCTGGAGCGGGCCCTGCTCATCCTGCACTCTCCCCAGGACCTGACCGTTGAGATCGAAAATGCCGCCCGGATGTACCACGCCGCCCGCCACCCCAAGAGCTATATCTCCCTGGACGGCGCCGACCACCTTCTGTCCGACAAGGAAGATTCCCGCTACGCCGGCGAGGTGATCGCCTCCTGGGTGAGCCGCTATGTGCGCCGGCCGGAAAAAGAAACGCTGAAGGTAGAAAAAGAAGTCGCCGTGCGGCTGGGGGAAGAAGGGTTCACGACAGACGTCATGGTGCGCCGCCATGGCCTGACTGCCGACGAGCCCGAATCCGTGGGAGGGAATGATTACGGCCCGTCCCCCTACGAACTGGTCACCGCCGGCCTGGGCGCCTGCACGGCCATGACCCTGCAGATGTACGCCCGGCGGAAAAAATGGCCGCTGAAGGAGGTGCGCGTCCACCTGGATCATTTTAAGGACCACGCTGAAGATTGTGAAAATGCAGAAGATCCGAAAAGCAAGATCGACTATTTCAGCCGCATCATTGAATTGGATGGAGAACTGGATGAGGAGCAACGCCGGAAGTTGCTGGAGATTGCCAACAAATGCCCGGTACACCGGACGCTGCACAGCCCGGTAAAAATCCTGACGGAATTGAGCGCGCATAAATGAAGCTGGAAGGCGTTTTCTGTCAACGCCTTCCAGCTTAACAAACTATCGCTGCAACAAGGTAATGTTGCCTTTCACAACCTTTTCTTCCTCCGCCCTGTCCGCCGTTTCCGGGCAGACCAGCCGGAGGTAGTAACCGTAGACATCCGGCGGCAGCACCTTGCCCCGGTAAGTGCCGTCCCAGCAGAAGAAGTCTGCATCGGGAAACTTCTCCGGCGCCGAGGGGTCCACCTTGTAAGTCTCGCGGAACATCTCTTCTCCCCAGCGGTTGTAGATCATGAACTCGATCTCGCTGAACTTGTCGAAATGCTCGCTGCGCAGGCAGGCGACATCGTTGACGTTGTCGCCGTTCGGAGTGAATGCCGTAGCCACAAAGAATTCTTCGATAGGACATTCTTCCGGGCAATCCTCGACCGTGACAGTGATGCTCAGCGTTTCCACGCATACGCCGTCGGTCACTGTGACCGAGTAAGTGGTCGTCACATTCGGAGTAGCTACAGGATTCGGGATGTTGGGATCGCTCAGGGTGCCCGCATTGTCCCAGGCGTAGGTACAATCGTCGCATCCGGTTACCAGAAGCTGGCTTTGTTCGTCCCTGTTGGCGCACAGGCTATCCGGCGAGGCCGATATGCTGACGTTCAACTCCAGCCCTTCCGCCATAGCCTGGGCCGTATCCCGGGCACAACCGTTGTCGGCGATGGCAAAGTAGACGTTGGGGCCGGCCAATACCGCGACGACCAGGGTGTCGCCTGTACCCACTTCTTCGAACACATCATCGTACCAGGTGACCTGTGCCATGGTCCAGTCCGGATCCAATTCGGCAATGAAGCTCACCTGCTCTCCGGCACATACCAGGGTATCAGTTGGCAGTACGCTCAGATTCAGCGAATCCGGCAACACCTTGACCATCACCGTATCTCCTTCCACGCAGTCCGCTTCCGGTATTTGTACGGAATAGGTATGTATGCCATAATCCGGCACAACCGTGATCATCATGCCCATGCCGATGGAGTCGCCGTTTTCATTATACCAGACGACATAGTCGCTGCCGGCGTTCCCAACTGAAAGCTTCAGCGTATCCGGCCCGCAGAGTATCGTGTCGGCAGGTATGATTTCCAGCTTCGTACTGTCTACTACTGTGATGGAAGCCATGGCGGTATCGGCGGCACAACCGTTATCGGCGATAGCAATAAAGGTGAACACTCCCGCCGTGTCCGGGCTGACCGTAATCATCATGCCCGTTTCGTTCAAAGGCATGTAGTCTTCATCGTACCAGCTCACATTCGCCATGCCGTCATCCGGCGTAACGATTGCCGACAGCTTGACTGAATCGCCCCGGCAAACGATGGTATCCGAAGGTTCGACTTCTACGGCAACGTCAGAAATGACAAAGCGGATAACAGCCGTGTCTGCTTCAATGCAATCCACTCCCGGGATGTCGGCAATAAACACATTATCTCCCGGCTCCGGTATGACGCACAATTTGTCGCCGGTGCCGACTACAACCCCATCCAGGGTTGTCCAGACCACGCATTCCGGCGTGGCGACATCCAGAACGGTTAGGCAAACCGTATCCGGGGTACATACCACCAGGCTGTCCGGATCGATCTCCAGTTTGGTGTTTTCGGCAAACACATAAACCCAGGCCATGTCCATAGCTGTAGCACAGCCGTTGTCGGCTACCGCCGTATATTTAAATGCTCCTGCTTCACTGGCAACAAACACCAAACTATTCCCGTCGCCAACAATATTGTTGTCCTCGTCATACCAGGTGATCGTCGCCATTGATGTATCCGGGAAAACGGTTGCCGTAAGCTCGGCCACATCTCCTACACATAGCTTTGAGGTATCCGGAGAAACAGTTATGGCAATATCCTGCGGCGCCAGATTAATATAGGCCGTGTCCGGGGTCACGCAGCTCAATGTGCTGTCTACCCGGGCAATGTACTGGTACAGGCCCGGCTCGGTAGGCATCACGCACAAGCTGCCGCCCGTGCCCACTATCGCTCCGCTAGCGTCCACCCACTGGATGCAGTCCCAAAGCGTAGTGTCTGTCACCTCGAAACATACCTCCTCCGGAGCGCACAGCGTCACCGTGTCTGCCGGAGTGATCTCTATCTTGGTCGTGTCCGACAGCACCTTGACGGTTTTGCTGCCCGAAGCCACGGCACACCCGTTGTCCGCCGTGGCGGTGTAGGTGTGCATGCCTGGGCCCGGCGCCACGCACAGCTCCAGGCCCGTGCCCAGCACTGCGCCCGTCTCGTCCGTCCACGTCACCATGGCCATGGCCGGGTCTGGCCCGACCGTCGCCGTCAGGCAGATGCTGTCCCCTTCGCATACCTTGTCCGGGCCCTCGACGGCTACCGACAGGCTGTCCGGCACTGCTTTCACGTAGGCCGTGTCCGGAAGGACGCACCGCAAAGTGCTGTCCACCTGGGCGACATACCAGTACAGGCCGAAGCCCGGAGGCGTAACGCACAGCTCTCCGCCCGTGCCGACGATGTTGCCGCTAGCGTCCACCCACTGGATGCAGTCCCACAGCGCGGTGTCTGTCACCTCGAAGCATACTTCGGACAGCTCGCAAAGCGTCGTGTCAGACGGCGTGATTTCTATCTTGGTTGTGTCCGACAGCACCTTGACGGTTTTGCTGTCCGACGCTACGGCACACCCGTTGTCCGCCGTGGCGGTGTAGGTGTGCATGCCTGGCCCCGGCGCCACGCACAGCTCCAGGCCCGTGCCCAGCACCGCGCCCGTCTCGTCCGTCCAGGTCACCATGGCCATGATCGGGTCCGGCCCGACCGTCGCCGTCAGGCAGATGCTGTCCCCCTCGCATACCTTGTCCGGGCCGTCGACGGCTACCGACAGGCTGTCCGGCACTGCTTTCACGTAGGCCGTGTCCGGGAT
>JAGFJD010000609.1 GCA_024102975.1 Phaeodactylibacter sp.
ATATTGGGTTTTATCTACGTATTGGTATTTGCCTTCACGCAGTTCCCGAAAATCCTGTATGCCGACGGGGTACTTCATAGGCTCAAATATACGAGGCTCCGGCAGATTGGGCAAGTTTTATGCTTCCCGCTCAATGCTTCAGGAACTTCAACCCTCCCAGGCGCCGCCCCTCCCGGAAAGCCTGGATGAAATAAAGGCCTTTGGGCAGGCCGCCCAGCTCCATTTCAACCGATGTGGAGGAGGCGGGCAGCCGCCTTAGCTCCCGCCCCAGCGCATCCAACAATACCAATTGTTTTTCGCCCTCCCATCCCATGTCTATCCTTATCCGGTTTTGGGCAGGGTTGGGGTACAGGCGCAGGCCGGGATTGCCGGATGGGCTGGTTTCTACCGAAGTGATCATCAAGGTGTCGCAAGGAGAGCCGGCCAGGGGCCCGAGAGCATAGTTGGGATAGTGCGGTATTGTCCGCTGGACGCGCCGGGGCAGGCGCAGGCCTTTGAATCGCACCGTGGCCGCACCGGGCTCGCTGTCTCCGGGGCCGATCAGGTGCAGGTAAGGCTCGGAGGCCTGGGGGGCGATATAGATGCGCCCGAACGGGTCGCGGAACATATGCACGAAGCTCCCTCCAAAACCGGAGGGCGGCGTGTAGGAAGCCCGCAGCGTGTCGGGCGGGTTTGAAAAAGGCGCTTTGGCGACCCGGTACCACCTGGAAAAATAGACGTGCTCCGAATCTTCGGAAAAGGCGCTGCCGCCGCCGCCGAACACGCCGTTTTCCAGGTGGGAGAAGCCCGCTTCGCTCAGTTCTCCGCTGCAGCGGTCGAAGGCCAGGTATTGCGCCCCGCATTTGGAGCTGAACCGCACCAGCCGCTCGCCGGAAGGAGAGGCCGACAGGGAGCGCTGCCAGCGGCAGGGGGGGAAAGGAAAGGAGTAGCCCAGGCTTTGGGTTTCGTGCTGCTGCGGTCCTTCGGGCGCGAGCAATATCTTGTGGTATTCCGCCGTGCCAAAAGCGTTGGCAATCAGCCACCAGTCGTTGCCGTTGCCGTGCCGGACCAGCTCAAAAGGGTCAACCTCCTCGCCGATCAATATTTCGTTTTTGGACAATACCGTGACGGTTTCGGCAATCGTGTCGTAGGCTATCCGGGTCAGGTAGAGCGGGCCATAGGATATGGAATGGGCGATGGTGTTTTCCAGGCCCAGGTGGAGGAGGAAAAACAGGTTGGGGTGGGTGCGGAACGTAATGACGGAAGCCCCCTTGGGGGCAATGTAGCCGTATTCGTCGCAGGCCATGTCGTGGATTTCGCCGGGGTTGAGGCCTTGCCCGCCGGGGACGACCTCGTGGTTTTTATCGTAGATATGGCACCCGTTGGTATAAAAAAGGATTTGCCCGCCCGGCCCATAGGCGCCGGCCATAGTGCTTTCAAACTGCACCGGGCTGTCGAAGGGCTGGACGAGCACCGTATCCGGCAAGGGTTGGATGAGTATCTGCCCGTTTGCCACGGTGTCCAGGCTTTCGGTATAGCCCGCCGCCCAGAACACCTGGGCGGGAAGGGCCGCAGGCGCAAACAGCAGGGAGAGCAGGGAAAACCAGAGGGTGTTTTTGTTCATGTCAGTAACAATTTATAGGCACCAGCCGGTAATTGGGAAAATGCGGCACGGTACCCCCGTTTGAAGTGGGCAACGGAAAGCCGTGTTGCCGGAACCCACAGGCCTGGCCCGGCAGGTCGGGCCGCTCGATTACGTGCAGGTGGCGGCTGGAACCTGTAGCGGAAATGTAAATCTTCCCGTCCGGCGCCAGCTGGCTGAAGGCGAAGCCGTCGCTGAAGGGGGGCATGTTCAGCTCGTAGTAGCCGTCCCAGTTGGCAATGGTGTCTGTAGCATGCTCCTCCGGGGCAGCCCAGGTGTCTAATTGCATCAGCTGGCCGCTGGTGTTGTAGTAAATAAAGCGGGAGTTGGGCGAAAAGGCCAGGCTGGTAGAGGTGTTGGTGCTGTCTACCGGGTAAAAGCGGGCGTTGGATAGCCGGCCTTCGCATCGGTCGAAATCCAGGACGGTAATGCCGTGCCAGTAGTCGTATTTCGCAAACTTAGTCCCATCCGGAGAAAAGCCACCCAAGGTGGGCTTATCCCGCAAGAAATCGTTTTCGTAAATGTTAGGCCCCAGCGTATCTACCAGGTGCAAGCTTACCCCCAGGCTATCTATGGCATAGGTATAAAATATATTGGAACGAATGGCGCCGAGTACCAGCCACCAGCCCCGGTTATCGCCCGTTTTCACCAGGCCAAAGCTGGAGCTGTAATCCGCATACACCGCATTGTTTTTCGACACCACTCGGCCCAACCCTTCGTTGGCCGACATATCGATGTGGGTGTAATAAATATCCCTGGGAAACCAGCAACAGATAGGGAGTGCCCGCAGAGAATCAAACCGCTGATGAAAATAAAGGTATTCATCCGCCCGGCCGGGAAAAGGAATGGATAGACCGGATACTCGGTAAGCATAAGGCTCCGGGTTGCTGATTTCCCACCAAAAGCCGGGGTTAATGGTATCCCCGTTTTCCATAATCTGATCCTGCTGGTTGTAAATGTGCAGGCCATTGCTGTAGTATAATACTGCCAAGCCCAAGCTATCAGACATGATATGTCCATAAAAGTCCATATTGACCGGCCTGCGCTGCGGCCGGGCCTGCGGCGGGTTGGTGTTAAAATCAATTACCCCCCCTGCAAAATCGGGATGTCCGTTCCCATTGGACCAGCCGTAGTACCAGATATAGTCGTGGTTTTGGGCTGCTCCCTGGAAGGAGCAGCCCAGGAACCAGAGCGAAAAGGCCAGAAATTTACCTATGGAGCACAATTTTTTCAACTTGCCGTTCGCCATTTTTACGGGTAATTGCTATGAAGTAAAGCCCGGGAGGTTCTTGTCCCAGGTTGATGGTTTGGGCGTTTCCAGGATAAGGGGCTGAGCCCATGACCCTGTTGCCAAGCGCATCAAACACCCGAAGCGACTTTACCTCTTCCAGGGAAGCCCGGATGTTGACGATGCCTGTGCTTTATTACAGGCACTTACTCCTGCACATACCCGCCTTGCCTTCGGCACCCCCCGCAAACACCTCACAGGGAATCGTACCCCCCCCCGCTTACCACTTCTCCACGAGATAGCCCTCCACCCGCTTGTCCGCAGTGGAGAAATTGACGCCAACCGCTATTTTTTCCTGCGGCGCGTCCGCGAAAGGCGCGAGATAGCCTTTTTCCTTAATTTGCCGGAGGGCCTCTTCGGCGCTCTTGTCGAGCTTGAATTCGAAGGCATAGATATAACGCTCTGTGCGCACCAGGGCATCGCAACGCCCTTTGGCAGTATGCACTTCCGATTGAACGTATGCCCCCATCAGAGAAAAAGTGAGGTGGATGAGCGCGTGGTAAAAATGCTCGTTTTCCTTCTGCCACAGGTCGTAAGGGATGGAGGCAAAGGTCGCGTTGAGGACTTCTATCACCTTGTCCAGTTCACGGGCTTCCAGGGCGTCGAGCAGGGCCCCCATGCGGATGCGCGCTTCCTTTTGCTCGTCGGCGGCATATACGTTGAGCAGGCGTTCCTGGAAGGCGTCTTTTACCTCCTGGTTGGGGTAGCCCATTGGGTACAGGCCTACCCGGTTGGGCTTGTCCTTGATGGTGAGGTACCCGGTTTGAAACAGCACCGAGACGGGGTGCAGGGACCGCAGGTCGAACTCGTTGAGCAGTAGGGGAGAGGCCAGGTAGCCGTCGAGGTCGTAATAGTGCTGCCGCCGCATTTCATACAGCAGGAATGTCGGCGTGCCGGTCTCAAACCAGAAGTTTTGGAAAGCACTGCTATCCAGGAAGCTGAGCAGGGAGAAAGGGTTATATACAGCCTGTACGCCATCCCAGGAATAGCCATTATACCAGCGCCTGACCTCGCCGTAGAGGGCGTCGGTGGATGTGCCTTTATCCGATGCTATTTTCTGGAGGGGCGGCATAAAATAACGTTCCAATTCCTCCGGAGTGATGCCGAGCAAGACAGCGGCATCGCGGTGCATGCTGAGGTTTTTCAGGTTGTTCAGGTCGGAAAAGATACTGACTTTGGAAAAGGCGGAAACGCCGGTGATAAAAACCAGCTCCAGGTAAGGGTCGCTGTCTTTGATGATCGAATACAGCCCTTTGAGCGTATCCCGGTTGGCCTCCGCCTGCTCCGGCTCGCCCAGGTAGTCGATGATGGGCTTGTCGTATTCATCGATGAGCAGGACGACCTTGCGCTCATGCTTTTTATAGGCCTGATGAATCAGTTCCTCCAAAGGGTTAATAAAAGGGCCGGACCGCAGCTCCACGCCCAGCCGCTCCGCCTCCGGCTGCAGGCCGTTTTGGATGGCCTCGCCCAGCGGGTTGTCTTTGTATTTATAGCTGGCAAATTTGATGTGGATCACCGGGTTGGCCTGCTCCCAGTCCCAGTGGTTTTCCACCCAAAGCCCTTCGAACAATTCGCGGCTCCCGGAATACAACTCTTTGATCGTCGACAGCAGCAGGGACTTGCCGAAGCGGCGCGGGCGGGAGAGGAAAAAATACTTACCGGCCGTTAGTATGTGATGAATATATTGGGTTTTATCTACGTATTGGTATTTGCCTTCACGCAGTTCCCGAAAATCCTGTATGCCGACGGGGTACTTCATAGGCTCAAATATACGAGGCTCCGGCA
>JAGFJD010000624.1 GCA_024102975.1 Phaeodactylibacter sp.
TAACGGCTGATGTTATTTTCCTGAAAGTAGTCGTTTACTCGTTTGCGAAGTACCCGCATGAAGTCTTTATGCTGGGTGCGGTTGAATTTGATTTCGGTAAGGTTCATTGCGTAATTGGTGATTGGAATAATGAAACACGCCAGCTTCCCGGGCCGGCCCCTTCCTGTAAAAACCGGAGAAACTGTACATTGAGGAAGCTCCCTTTGTCAGGATGAGAAATGATTATCCGATTGACCGGGCCCGAATGCCGGAATCGCACACAAAATAGTCAAGATTACGGAATAGCTCCCGAAAATAACCGTTAAATTTATGCTAATCAGGCCAGCAGAGCGTAAAAAAGGGAGCCGGCTCCCGAAGAAGGACAGCCAGTCAGGAAACCGGTTGTTCTTCTTCGGGAGCATCGACGCTATCCGCTTTTCCCTTCTTTTTGGTAAACGCCACAATCCCGATCCATACGGGAATAACGAAAAGGACAACCACCATCGCCAGGAAAGCGGCTTTGGCTTGAAATAAATCCAGCAGATACATAGGTTCCAGTTTTTTCTGCCAAAATATCCAGCCTTCTCCAATCAACAGATGACTTTTGTCACGCCATCCCGTCCGGCGGGTTACTTCCTGGCCGCCTTCACCCGGTTGTAGAAAAGGCGGGCCGTACCCACATCCACATCCTGGATTTCGTAAGTATTGCCGTCATCCATCTTGGTGACCCTTTCCTTGCTTTTCATGCCCGCCAGCTCCTCCATGAATGCAGGGTTGTTGGAGGTAACGCTGAGTATGCCTTGCTTGAAACCAAAGAAGTAAAACAGCTCGCTGGGAGACTTGATATACACATAGAGCCGGTCATCGTCGTTGGACGGCATCTTGAACTCTACATAGGACTCCAGCATCCGGTTGATGGATTGCCCGTTGATACTGGCCAGCGCGTTCTTGTCTTCCATAGAAATGAAGGACTGGAACTCGGCATTCCACTTCATAGGTATCCGGCTGAAGAGGAAGGTATAGGGATTCACTTTCTCCGGCACGTTCATCAGGCCGGTGCCCAGGCTGGCCAGGGCGGCGTCAGCTTCCTTGCCGGGCGGCAGCAGGTTGGCCGTAGCCTTCCGGTAGAAGTCCAGGTCGGTCAGGTATACTACCGGGCTGGCGTCGAAGCTCATCGACTCGATGTCGGTGATCATGATCCGGAGCAACCGCTCGGGCAGGATCAGCTTGATGCCTGCCATTACGTCGGCATCGACCTGATAAACCTGCTGGACGGGTGGCAGAGTTGCGGCGGTGAAGTCCATCGTGTCGGAAATGATCAGGTTTTCCTGGACAGGGGCGGCGGATTCCACAAACTCGGACCGGATGGTTCCCGAAGCATCCACTTTGATGTACTTTAACCCGCCTCCCATGTTGAAAGCGCCTTCGCCCTCCAGCTTTCCGTCCCGGTTGCGGAATATCAATTGGTTGCCGCGCAGGTTGCCGCCAATGACTTTGAGCGAGTCGCCAAAGACAAACTGGTCTTTGCCCTGGTCATACTTGAATACGCCTTTGACCGGCAGGATGGGGCGGTCTTTGCGGAAAAACAGCGGCATCATCACCCGCGGGTATACTTCGGAGGTTTCTTTGCCCAGGAAAAACCCGGTGCCCAGCGGTTCTCCGTCGTAGTTTTTGGGCTCATCGTAGTTGATCACCAGGTTGTTCTTGTCGGCCTTGCTGCTCACGGTAAACCAGTACCGGTGGGGCAGCCGCTCCGAATCCAGCCGGGCAAAACCGTTAAAAGAAAGGTTTCTGGACTCCGCCTCCAGGCTGATCCTGCCCCGGAACTCGGTGCGGTGGTCAATGTAGAAGTTGTCTTCCGGCGTGACCTCCCCGGTGGCCCGGGTAACGACCCGCTTCTCGCTGTAAGCGCCTTTGCCGACCGGCTGGCCGACGATATCGGCAAATTCGATCTCCTGTTCCCGCTCGCCGATATTGTATTCATAGAAACCGGTGGCGCGGTACAACCGCTTGCCCAATATGTCGACGGTGGCCCGGTTGATGACGTGGTAGCGGTTGAGCGTATCGGCAATGATCCTGGCGTTTTCCAGGGTAGCGATAACCCCTCCCCGGCCGATCTCCAGATAGTTGCTGTCGGGATAAACAAACGCATCGGCAGCGACGACAAAAGGAACGCCGCTCACCTGCAGCTCGTCGGTCTTCAGGTCGTAGAAGGCTTCCCCCCCTTCGAAGAAAAGAGAATCCTGGTCGGGGTGGATAGAAACGAACTGGCCCGGCTTGGTGGGGTCCGACTTGAAGGTGATGTGCTCCTCGGCCATGTCCCAGGTGAACTCGTTCATCGAAGTCCTGTACTGCACCGCCGGCAGGGTCGTCTCCAGGAATTCGTCATTGGCCTTGAACGTAGCCACCTGTTCTTCGAAATCCACGTCGCTTTTCACGTTGCTGGTCTCCAATGCGATGTCTTTGAGGTCCTGAGTTTTGATCTTCACATCGGTGGTATCCGCCGTAGAGGAAAACGCGCCGAAAGAAAAGAGGTGGGATTTCATGGTGGCTTTGTCCCAATCCAGGATGCCGTCGCCCTTCAGGCCGCCCGGCGTGAGGATGAGGGTGCCCTCCAGGGTATGGACCCCTTCCTGGAAGAGGGCAAAAGGCGCCTCTTCCGAACGGATGTACATGCTGTCCTTATAGGGCCTCCAGTCGATCTTCACGTCAAACCCCTGCGCGCGGGGCACTTCCAGGCCCTCCTCCCGGCTCTCTTCCAGGTCGAACCGCTCGGCGCTGGCCAGCATCTGTTTGGGCATGAAAATGATATCCTCGGAATAAATGGAAGCGCCCAGGTATTTGACGTTGCCTTTGGCCAGCAGGCCCAGGTTGCTGAGGCTGATCTCTCCCTCGTAATTTCCTTTTTCCTGGTAGGCCGGATACCCTTCTCCCGGCGTTTTGGTGACAAAGCCGAGGGAGGTGTCGGCCTGGAGGCTTACCGTCTCGTCAAAAGGCGGGAAGATGTCGGCGGAAAAAAGCGTCCCTTCGAACTGCACGTCGTCCTTGCCGAAGAAATCGAGGTGGTTGAAGCTGAAGGGGGTCAGCTGGAAATAGAAGGAGTCGCGCGTGTAGGCGCCGTTCTGGGTTTTGTCGTAATCGTAAAAGACGAAGGAATTCGCCTTGCTCTGCAGCGAGGGGAACAACGGGATGTCATCCTGCCCGGATTTATTGGAGGGCGCGTCGATCAGCAGGACGCCGGTCAGGTGCTCGATCCGGGAGCCAATAGACAGGGCCTCGGGCTGCCCCTTGTTGATCCTGCCGGTGGGGATAAACAGGTCAAAATAGCGAATGGAGTCCAGGTCCATTTGGAACTGGTCGTATTTGAAGTGGAAATCCTTGCCCTCCAGGGTGGAAAAGCCGGCAAAAACCTTTCCGTCGAAATCCATATCCCGGTTGGTGAGCATGGTCAGGCGTTTGTTGAACGGGATGATGGCTACCCGTTGTTTATCGCTGAACTCCACCAGGTCCACCCCCCGGATATCGATGCTCTTGTCGCGGAGGTTCATGATGGCGTTGGTACTGTCCGTATCGGACTTGATCTTGAGCACGTCGTAGTCCGTCTTTTTACGGTGGGCGTCGGCATACAGCTTCACCTTGTCTTTCACCTCCACCATTTCGTCATCGCTGTTGTAGTTGATGAAGCCCCGGGCCACCATGTCGTACAGCAGGCCCTTGATGTTCTCGATCGAAAAACGGGGGTTGAGTTTCTGGGCGACCTCACCGGCAGGCAGGTCGTTCTTGCCCTCATTGTCCTGCATCACCTTGAGCACGGCGATGGGGTTGACGGTGGCGATATTCTGCAGCTGCTGGTAATCCTTCTCGGTGAAGAAGTTGAAAGATTCGAATTCCACGACCGGTTTGCGGTGGATGGGGATTTTCTCCCGCCCGATCGCGATGGAATCCTGGTCGAGGTAAGCGATGATGTTGTCGGCGTGGATATTGACCTTGTGCATGGAACTGAAGAAGGGGTTGCGGTCGTTTGCATTATCTCCGCGAGACAAGGCCATCTCGCGATCGGCGATCTCATACCGCACATTGACAGAGGGGTGGTAGATCGAGTCCTGCCCAAACTGGAGCACGCATTCCACGCCCTGTCCGGCGATCATCTCTTCGCGGCGAATGGTAAACAGCTCGGAGGCCCCCCGGAAAGTGGCCCGGCTGTTCCGGTCTTCAATCAGAATGCGCGCCGGCCGGTCTTTGGAGCCGAAGCCATAGACCGTTTTGCCGTTCAGGCGGAACCCGCCGACATATTGTATCCCTTCACCGATATTATTGACTTCCAGGACGCGGTTTTTTGACTCAAACCGGGGGAACGAGCCTTCGGTGGCGTCGTTGCTGGCCACCAGCTTGTCGCTGAAGGTCCCCGGGATCAGCCGCCCTTCGCCAAAGAATACCGGATAATGCAGCTGCGCCTCTTTGACTTCGTACAGGCTTTTAATGGCTTCGAATTCATAAGCGCCCAGCTCGGCGTATACCTCGGCGCCCAGCCCGTGCCGCTCCCAGGTAACCCGCCCGCCCTGGCCTTTCCAGGTACGCTGGTTAGGCAGGAAGTATCCGGAGGTATTGTAGATAAATATGGAATCGGTGCGGCGGTTGGCCATAAGGTCCAGCTTCCCGAACACGACAGCGCCTTCATTTTCCTCAAAGCGGAACTGGTAGTCGTCGGCCAGCGCATACCAGGAGGTTCCGCCTGAATCGGAATAGCGGAGCGCCTGCCGTTCGAAAAAAAGTATGGAGAACGCTACGAACTCATTGAACGGCTTGAGGTGGCGGTCCTGGATGCTGGCCAGTATCTCGTCCAGCACCTGATGCCATTCCTTAAAATGGCGCTCGCGGTTGCTGGTGTTGACGATCATGGCCAGTGCGCTGAGATAGTTCTCAAAATACGGGCTTGCCATCATGCGCTGCCCCAGCATAGCGTTGGCCGTTTTGTAGATTTGTTTTGCCTCCTCTTCACTGAACCGGCCGCCGGCGAACACCTGGGCAAATTCTTTATAAGCTTTTTCCAGAGACTGCCTCTTGCTGGCGGTCATATACTCCTCCATCTGGCGCATGAACTCCGCGCGGTCCTCGGAAAAACGCTCCAGCCGCTGGCCGCTAAGACAAAATGCAAGGGATAAAAAGACGGGCAGTAAAACGTATACCTTTTTCATGAATATTTTTTAACGGACGAAACGAATACAGCTCCACTCTCCCCGCCGGGCTTTGTCGGCGAACTTCAGCTTTGCCGCCCTGGCGCGGCTCAGCACGAGGCTTTCGTCCGCTGTCAGGATGCCGGAAACCAACAATACACCGCCGGGGGCGAGTTTTCCATATAACGCCTTGATCGAGTTTAATATTACGTTTCTGTTAATATTTGCCAGAATATACCCATAGCTGCTGCCTTGAACCGCATCGAGGGTGCCGTGATACACCTGGATCCGGGCAGCGCCATTGGCGCGGGCATTGTCCAGAGTGTTCTCATAGGCCGGGAGTTCGACGTCTACGGCTTCTACCGATGCTGCGCCCATTTTTTCGGCCAGGATGGCGAGGATGCCGGTGCCGCACCCGAAATCCAACACCCGGAGCCCGGCAAAGCGCTCCTGCCCCATCCGTTCCATCATCATGTACGTGGTGGCGTGGTGGCCGGTGCCGAAAGCCATGCGCGGGCTGATGACGATTTCGTGCTGTACGCCTTCCATGGGCGGGTGGAAAGGGGCGCGCACCCCGCAGAAGTTGCCGATCCGGATGGGAGAAAAATTGGATTCCCAGAGCGCATTCCAGTTTTGGTCGGGGATCAGCCGGCGCTCATAGGTAAAGGAGAGCTGAGCGGCGATATTGGACAGCTCGTCCTCAATCTCTTCCACATCGTTGTCTTTCCGCAGATAGGCGCGCAGGCCGTCGTCGGCCTCTTCAAAGCTGTCGAACGGCAGTTCGTTCAGGAAGGCCAGGGCAATTTCCTTGAGGGAAGTGGCCACTTTGATGTCATAGCAGTAATAATCCATACTCGGT
>JAGFJD010000643.1 GCA_024102975.1 Phaeodactylibacter sp.
TGCAGCCCCTGCACACTAGGCCCTATGTGAAAACCCCTATGTGGGCCATGTGATGAAACAAGCGGCCGCCCCACCCCCGATGTGGCCTATGAGATGAAAAAAACGGCAGCCCCCGTCCTATGTGCCCTATGTGAAAACCCCTATGTGGCCTATGTGATGAAAAAAGCAGCCGCCCCCCGCCCTATGTGCCCTATGTGAAAACGTCTATGTGGCCTATGTGATAAAAAAAAAGCCTCCGCCCCCTCACCCCGGCCTTACCCGCCACCCCTCCCGCTTCAGATACCGCAGCACCCCCTTGCCCCCCGCCAGGTGCCCCGCCCCGATGGCACAAAAAACGCGCTGCCCCGCCGCCAGCTCCGAGAGGCGCTCCGCCATGATGCGGTTGCGGCGGTACAGCAGGAGCTGCCGAAGGCCGGAAGCGCTGCGCCGCGCCGTCCGGTACAGCTTAAAGATGTCTCCTTCTTTGTAGATTTCGGCCATGCGCAGCAGTTGCCGGCGGTGGCGGCGGATGTGCTGCCCCATCTCCACCAGCGAGGCAACCTGGTGCTCCAGGGAGATTTGCCGCAGGATTTCCAACTGCTCGCGGTAAGATTCGATGCCGACGACGGGCTTGCCCAGGCCGCGGGCATACTTCCAGAGGTGTTCGTCCAGCGAGAGCGGCATGTCCTGCGAAAGGATGCGCTCGTTGATGAGGTTGGACACGACGATGGGCGAAAAATATTGCAGGTTGTGCAAGTCAATGCCCGCAACTTTGCGGAACACCTTGCGGATTTTGCGGAATTTTTTATCCGGGATGAGCTGAGTGAGCGTCAAGCCCTCCGGCAGGCGCAGCAGGCCGGGGTCCAGGCCGGCAGGCGCCTCGCCCAGGTCGAACTCCAGAGCCATGATATCGCATTGGGCGATCTTCCCGTAGGCCTGCTCCAGAAAGGCAAAGGCCCGCTGGTCCTGCACGTGCATGGTGCCAAAAACATAGGAAGGGCCCGGCGCTTCTTCCCGGCGGATTTCCCACAGCAGGGTTTTCTTTTTATCTTTCATCCTGAAAAAAGGGCAAAGCCAATAATCAACTGCCTGCGGCTTTCTCTGGCAATAGCCAACAACTCCGGCCGGTTCCCGCCAGGTCAATAACCGCCCGGGTACTTCCTGGTTACGCCAGCCCGCCCAAAACGCGAAGCCGCTGCCGGAAACGGAACCTGCAGCGGCTAAGGCCATGAACGGGTAATTATCAAAGGCCGTGCTATTCGTACTTATAGGGCAGTACTTTCGAATCCTTGACCGTAGAGAGCGTCATCAGCGTCTTGAGGCGCTCGATCTCGTCGATCTGCGAGAGCGTCTTGAACAGCAATTGTTCATAAGTAGGAATATCCTTGCAGACGATCTTGATCAGGAAATCCGCCTCGCCGGTGATGATATAACACTCCGTGATCTCTTCGATCTCCTTGATCTTTTCCAGGAAGTGGTTCAGGGCGTTCTCTTTCTGCCAGGCAAGCGAAACCAGCACAAAGGTCTTGACATTCAGGCCGATGGACTGAGGGTTGACCTTGGCGTGGTAACTTTCGATGACGGTGGCGTTTTCCAGCTTCTTCACCCTTTCCAGCGTAGGCGCCGGGGAAAGCCCGATCCGTTTGGAGAGGTCCAGGTTAGTGATCTTGCTGTTTTGCTGAAGGATTTTGAGGATCTTGAGGTCGATCTTGTCTAATTTGTCCGGCATTGTCCGTTTCGTTATGCTTTTAATGGAAAAAAACCGCTGTAAGATATTGACTAAAAGAATAAAATACAAGCGATCGGTCAGTCAAACCTATCTAAATTTTTTTTTCCCCGGTATTCAGGAAATTTTTTATAACAAAATTTTGAACTGCTCAAAAATCTCCGAATGCCCGGCTGTGCCCCGGGCGTTCAGCACCCAGCCAGGTGGCAGCCTTTCGCCTGTTCACCGAACTTCAGCCTGTATCGCTTCGCCTCAATTGGTTTTCAAAAATTAAACAGAGGGTTTGCCAGGATAGTCGACACTAGTCGCCAGCCGACATCACATCCCCTTATTAATATTTGAAACTCAATAAATAAAGGCGAAAGGGTGTCGCCCGAAATGGCCCCGGACGCCCCTCTCCCCCTCTCCCTCTCCCTACGGAAATATCCCCAGGGAAAGGTAATCGCTGCTGATCTTATTGATGGCGCTGACAAAGGCGGCGGTGCGCAGGTCGGCCACTTTGCGTTTGCGTTTCATCACTTCCCGGATTTGGTTATAGGCGGTGATCATGGTTTCTTCCAGGCCGGAGCGCACCAGGTCGATCTCTTCCGCCCCGCGGCCGATCATGTGCCGTTCCCGTTCGCCGATGGTGTGGCCGGTCAGGCGCTCCACCAGTTCGATCAGGTTTTGGTACGTCTGCTGGTTAAACCGCTTGTCCATGCGCCCGAAACGCATGTGCGAGAGGTTTTTCAGCCATTCGAAATAGGAAACCGTCACCCCGCCGGCGTTGAGGAACACGTCGGGGATGATGAGTTTGCCGCCTTCGAGGAGGATTTCCTCGGCCATGGAAGTGATGGGGCCGTTGGCCGCCTCGGCGATGATCCTGGCCTTGATCTTATGGGCGTTCTCGGTGGTGATCTGGTTTTCCAGGGCGGCGGGCACCAGGATGTCGCATTCCATTTCCAGGACGGCCTTCCGGTTCTCCTTGTCCAGGATAGTGGCGCCGGGATAGCCCAGGATAGAGCCGGTCTCCTTCCGGAATTTCAGCAGGTCGTGAATATCTATGCCGTCTTTTTTATAGATGGCGCCTTCCACTTCCCCGACGCCTACGATCTGCACGCCGCCTTCGTCCTGAGAGATCGTAGCGGTGTATGACCCTACGTTGCCGAGCCCCTGCACCACCATGGTCTTGCCTTCGATGCCGGGCGAGAGGCCAAGCCTTTTCATGTCGTCCGCCTGGTTGCAGGCTTCCCGGATGCCGTAGAAGACGCCGCGGCCGGTCGCTTCCGTCCTCCCCCGGATGCCGTGCTGGTTGACCGGTTTGCCGGTCACGCAGCCGGCGGCGTCGATGTCGTCGCCGTTGAAAGTGCGGTAGGTGTCATAAATCCAGGCCATTTCCCGGGAGCCGGTCCCGTAGTCGGGCGCCGGCACGTCCACGGAAGGGCCGATCATATTCCGGCGGATAAGTTCAGAGGTGTAGCGCCGGGTGATCTTTTCGATCTGGGACGGCGTGAACTCCCAGGGGTTGATCTTCACTCCCCCCTTGGCGCCTCCGAAGGGGACGTCGACGATGGCGCACTTGTAGGTCATCAGGGTAGCCAGGGCCATGACCTCCTCCTGGTTGACGTGGTTGCTGAAGCGGATGCCGCCTTTGGTCGGCGTGCGGTGGTGGCTGTGCTGAACCCGGTAGGCCTCGATGACCCGGTACTCGTTGCCGACTTTGACCGGAAAGTGGACCTGATAAACGGCGTTGCAGACTTTGATCTGTTCCAGCAGGCCAGGGTGAAGCCCCGTATGGCGGGCAGCCTTTTCAAAGTAATTCTGGACACTTTGATAAAAGCTGGTTTGTGACTTCGGTTCGAGATTAATCATTATCGTTAATTTGATTTTCTAATTTGGTTAGTTTTCTGTCCAGGTAAATCAAAAACAAGACGATGCCGATGAAAATAGTCACAATGACGGCCACGACGACGTAGACCTTGCCGGTGCTGCGCATGAAATCCGCCTCTTCTCCCTGTCCGAATAAAGTGGAAACAACCAGCAGAAAGGGCGCTGTTAAGAAGGCTTTCTTTTTCATTCGATATCGCTGTTTTCTTCCCAAAAAAAGGGCGTTTTTTGGATAGGCTAAAGTCGCTCTAATTTTTTATTTCGCCAAATATTGTTTTGCATTTTATTGCATGGATAGGGCACCCGGATCAAAAAAAAGAGCCGCTCCGGCTGGAACAGCTCTTTTCTTTGGCAGGGCTGGCCTGGCGCTGGGGCGCTATGCTTTGGCCAGTTCCAGGTGTTTCACCGGAACGATCCATCCGTGGGTATCTTTGACCTTTCCTGACCGGAGGCCGTCGATTTCTTTTTTCGCCATTTCGCCCAGCTTCCGCTTTTCTACCGGTTGGAGTTCCATGACTTTATCCCCGATGGCTATTCTGGACACGTGAGCCACTACGGCGGCGGTGCCGGTGCCGAACGCCTCCTGCAGCTTGCCGGCGTCAAAGGCGTCCATCAGCTCGTCTGTCGAAATGTTTCTTTCCTCCACTTTATATCCTTTCTCCCGGAAAATCTTCAGGATGCTGTCGCGGGTGATGCCCGGCAGGATGCCTCCGTTCAGGCCGGGCGTGACCACGGCGCCGTCGATGACGAAAAAGATGTTCATGGTGCCTACCTCCTGGACATACCTGAACTCGTTGGCGTCGAGCCACATGACCTGGTCGTAACCTTTTTCGTTGGCCTTCCGGGCCGGGAGCAGAGAAGCGGCATAGTTGCCGGCTACCTTGGCCTCGCCGGTCCCGCCTTCTACGGCGCAGCGGACGTACTCCTGCTCGGCGATCAGGCTCACCGGCTTGGGATAATAAGGCCCGACCGGCCCGGTGAAGATGATGAAGCGGTAGTTTTCGGAAGGTTTCACGCCGATGAACTCGTCATTGGCGAACATATAGGGGCGGATGTACAGGGCGCTGCCTTCCTGGGGCGGAATCCAGTCGCTGTCGATGGCCACCAGCTGGTGCAGGGCCTGGAGAAAGAGCTCTTCCGGAACCTCCGGCATGCACATGCGCCGGGCAGAGTTGTTGAACCGGCTGGCATGCATTTCCGGGCGGAAAAACAAAGGCTTGCCATCGTAACTCTTTGAGGCCTTCATGCCTTCAAAAATAGCCTGGCCGTAGTGCAACGCCATCGCTGCCGGGTGAATGGTGAAACGGCCGAAGGGCTCGATGCGCAAATCCTCCCACTTCCCTTTGCGATATTCTGCGACAAACATGTGGTCGGAAAAAACGCGTCCGAAGGGAATGTTGTCAAAATCGACATCGGAAAGGCGAGAATTTTGGGTTTTTGTGATCTTGATGTTATATTTCATAGGTAAGATTTTTGTGTAAAATTAACTATTCTTATGCAAAAATTCTATTTTTATGTAATTTTTGCAGGAATTTCGAAATAAAATTCCAAAAACCATCAAAAAAAATACATTTAAACTTGAAACCTAACCTGTTTGACTTTCATTTGTTTCCTCTTTCGGACTGGCGGCAGCTTCAGGAACGGCTCTCCGGCGGCAATGCCCGGCACGTTCTCATCGTCGTCGAACAGGAGGAAAACCAGGCAGAACTCACGGATTATTTAGGGAAAATATTGTCGGCCGTTAAACTAAACCTTCAGGAAGATACGCTTCTACTTAGATTAACAAAAGGAGAAAACATAAGTTTTTCCGGCCTCGCCCGGGTGCATCCCGTCCGGCAAACCTTGTTGTTCGGTGTGCCTCCCCGGCGTTTGGGGCTGCATTTTACCCTGCCGCCCGGCCAATTGGTGACGGCCGGGGAAAGGGCCTTCCTGTATGCCGGCCCCCTGCGCAGCCTTTGGGAAGAACGGGAGGCTGCCGCCCGGCCCAAAGCCGCCGCCCTCTGGAAAAACCTGAAGCAACTGTTTATCGATCCATATTAGCAGTGATTAAAAAAATATATTATGTCAACCATCGTTTTTGCCACCGGAAATGAAAACAAAGTCAAAGAGGCCAATGCCCTCCTCCGGGGGGCATTCGGGATCGTCGGGCTCCGGGATATCGGCTGCCACGAAACCCTCCCGGAAACCAGCCCCACCCTGGAAGGCAACGCCCTGGAAAAGGCCCGATACGTGTACCGGAACTATCAGGCAGACTGTTTTTCCGAGGATACCGGCCTGGAAACCGAAGCCCTCGGCGGCGCCCCCGGCGTGTATTCGGCCCGCTATGCCGGCCCGGCCAATGACGCCGAGGCCAACATGGACCTGCTGCTCGACAACCTCCGGGGCAAAGAAAACAGGAACGCCCGCTTCCGGACGGTCATCGCCCTTATCCTCGGCGGCAAGGAATACACCTTCGAGGGCATCGTTAACGGTAAGATCATCCACGTCAAAAAAGGGCAGGGAGGGTTCGGTTACGACCCCATATTCATGCCGGAAGGCTACAACCGGACTTTCGCCCAGATGTCGGTAGAAGAAAAAAACGGCATCAGCCACCGCGGCCAGGCCATCGCCAAATTGAAGGCGTTCCTGCTGGAGCGGATGGGCGAGGGATGACGTGGCCGTTGTTCTGCCGGCTCATGGTTGCAGCGAACCCTCAAACCCATGCAACAATGACCCCATCAACCCGTAAAACCATGCATCCCCCTTTGACATGTTTGCCAATTCTCCTTATCTTATAGCGTTTAAAGACAAAAGCCACCCCCAAACTACAATAAGAGCAAGAAAGACAGCAGGATTATGAACGCAGACAATTTCAGCCAGTTTCTGGAAGATCCGTCATTGTTGTATCAGGCTTCTTATCAGGAGCTGAAAAGCCTCGCTTTGCAGTACCCCTACTGCCGGAACCTTCATCTGTTACTCTTTCAGAAAAGCTACATGGATGGCTCCGGGGAATGGGAGCAGAACCTGGAGAAAGCGGCAGCTTACAGCATCGACCGCCGGCGCCTGTTTTTCATGTCCCGGAGGCTTGACAAAAAACCGGAGGCGGCCGAAGAGAACTTTATGCTAAGCGAGGAATTCCTGGAACTCAAGAGCCTGGAAATCCTGCAACTGGAAGAAAATCTCCTGCCGGAAACGGGCGCCGGGGAAAAAACAGGCATCCGCCTCGAGTTCGGCCCCCTGCCACAGGAACCGGCGCCGAGCCGGAAAGGCGAACCCGGAAAGGCGCTGCCTGCCGATACGGAGGATGACGACGAAGAAGAATTCGATGAACTCCCGGAGATCAGCGCCGGCCCCGCCCCCAGGGAAGAAGAAAACCCTGAAGAGAAAGAACCCGAGGCCGGGCGGGCGGAATCCGCTGACGGCGAGCAGCCTGCCCTCCACGCCGCCCCTCCCGAGCCGGCCCCTCCCGCCTTCCGGGTGGATGAGGAGTTGGTGAAAACCCTCTCCTGCCTGCCCGAAATCATTGCAGGGCTGACAGAAACCACCGCCATCGGCCTTCCCGCGCCGAAAAAGGCAAAAGATAAAATAAAGCGCGCCGGCAAAAAAGGGCACCGCCCTCCCCTGCTCAGCCCCGAACTGGCAGCCCTCAAACAGGCCCGGCCCAGCCGCCCCGTCTTCACCATCGGCACCCTCCGGGAAACAGAAGAGGCCGCCGGTTCCTCCAAACCCGGGCCCCAACCCAAACAATCCTTTACCAGTTGGGTCGAACAATTCCAGGCGCCAAACGTACAGACGCGCCTCAGCGAATTGATGGAATCCAAAAAACGGGAAGATTCCAAAAGAAAACGCAAAAAAAATAAAAAGAACAAACCCTCCCGCGTCGGCCGGCTCGCCCTTCGAAGCATCACCGAAAACAAGGAAATCCTCTCCGAAACGCTGGCCGAATTGCTGGCCTCACAGGGAGAATATCAAAGAGCGATAGAAATGTATGAGGCTTTAATGTTGGTTTTTCCCCAAAAAAGCGGTTTCTTTGCGGAGAAAATCGAAAATTTAAAAAGCAAGTAAAGCGTAAAGATATGTTAACTGCTATGACCGTGTTGATCGCCCTGGTGTGTATCTTATTAATGGGCGCAGTGCTGATCCAGAACCCCAAGGGCGGCGGTGTAGACTCCACTTTCGGCGGAACGCAGGCCAACCAGATGTTCGGAGCTGCCAAGTCCACCGACTTCATTGAAAAAGTGACCTGGTACCTGGCTATCGCCCTGGGCGTGCTTTGCATCATCACGGCGCTGATGGTTGGCGGCGGCACAGAAGCTGTCGACCCCTTATTGTCGCAGTGACCATGCGCCCGCTCACCGGAAAAGGCCTGAGGAAAACCTTCAGGCCTTTTTTCTTTCCCCGTTTGTCAATTTGTCAATCTCCCTGGCCGAAAAACCGTATGCCCTGCTTATTGGCGGGAAAACCTGCAATATTGTCATGAAATCCACTTTGGCATACCGTATGATAGAGGATGATTGATTTCCTGCAACGTTCTCAGGAAGCATATTTTTTCGTTTAACAAAACTGAACCATAAAAGCTCGTAACTATGAAGCCCATCAACGACAGAGTAGTCGTCCAGCCTGCTCCGGCTGAAGAAAAGACCAAAGGTGGGATCATCATCCCGGACACCGCCAAGGAAAAACCCCAGCGGGGGAAAGTCGTGGCCGTCGGCCCGGGAAAAGATGGCAACCTCATGACCGTACAGGTTGGCGATATTGTCCTCTATGGCAAATACGCCGGCCAGGAATTACACTTCGAAGGACAGGATTACCTGATCATGCGGGAAGATGACATCCTGGTGATCCTGGAAGGTAATGAATAAGCTGCTGCCTGCCCGGTGATTTCAAATTTTCCAAAACAAAAAAATCCAACCTGAAATGGCTAAAGAAATTAGCTTTGATAGAAATGCAAGAGAAAAACTGCGGTCCGGGGTCGACGCGCTGTCCAATGCCGTAAAAGTGACCCTCGGCCCCAAGGGCCGCAATGTCGTGATCCAGAAGAGCTTCGGCCCCCCGCAGATCACGAAAGATGGCGTCACTGTCGCCAAAGAGATCGAACTGGAAGATCCCGTTGAGAACATGGGTGCCCAGATGGTGAAAGAAGTGGCCTCCAAAACGGCCGACATCGCCGGCGACGGCACCACCACCGCCACCGTACTGGCACAGGCCATGATCAACGCCGGCCTGAAAAACGTCACCGCCGGCGCTAACCCCATGGACCTCAAACGCGGCATGGACAAAGCCGTCCGCGCTGTGATCGAAGATCTTCAGAAACAATCCGAGGTGATCGGCGACGATTTTGAAAAGATCAAACAGGTCGGAGCCATTTCCGCCAATAACGACGAAGAGATCGGCAGCCTCATCGCCGACGCTATGAAGCGTGTGTCCAAGGATGGGGTCATCACGGTGGAAGAATCCAAAGGTACGGATACCTATATGGAGGAAGTTCTTGGCATGCAGTTCGACCGCGGCTACCTCTCTCCTTACTTCGTGACCGATACCGAGAACATGGTCACGGATTACGAAAATCCTTTCATCCTCATCCACGACAAGAAAATCTCCAACATGCAGGACATCGTCCCCATCCTGGAGAAAGTCGTACAGGCGGGCCGCCCCCTGCTGATCATTGCCGAAGATATTGAAAGCCAGGCCCTCGGCGTACTGGTCGTCAACCGCCTTCGCGCCCAGCTGAAGGTCGTGGCCGTTAAAGCGCCCGGCTTCGGCGACCGCCGCAAAGCTATGCTGGAGGACATCGCCATCCTGACCGGCGGTACGGTGATCAGCGAAGAGAAAGGCTACAAGCTCGAAAATGCCGGCATGGAACACCTCGGCCGCGCAGAAAAGATCACGGTAGACAAGGATAACACGACCATCGTCAACGGCGGCGGCAACGAAGAACAAATCCAGGCCCGGATCAACCAGATCAAGGCACAGATCGAATCCACCACTTCCGACTACGACCGGGAAAAGCTGCAGGAGCGCCTGGCCAAACTCTCCGGCGGGGTTGCCGTCCTCTACATCGGCGCCGCTACCGAAGTGGAAATGAAGGAAAAGAAGGACCGCGTCGACGATGCCCTGCACGCTACCCGCGCAGCTGTAGAAGAAGGGATCGTCGCCGGAGGCGGCGTAGCCCTGGTGCGCGCCATGGATTGCCTTGGCAAAGTCGAAGGGGCTAACGAAGATGAAAAGATCGGCGTACAGATCGTCAAAAAATCCCTGGAAGCGCCGCTTCGCATCATCGCCGATAATGCAGGGGTCGAAGGCTCGGTCGTCCTGCAACGGGTGCTGGGCGAAAAGGGAAGCTTCGGCTATAACGCCCGCACCGATACTTTCGAAGACCTCAAACAGGCCGGGGTCATCGATCCGACCAAAGTAACCCGCATCGCCCTGGAAAATGCCGGGTCGATCGCCGGTATGGTCCTGACAACCGAATGCGTCATCAATGACAAGCCGGAAAAAGAAGACGCCGGCATGCCGGCAGGCATGCCCGGCGGCGGCATGCCCGGCATGATGTAATCACAAAAAAACCCCTCCTTCAATCGTCGGAGGGGTTTTTTTATGGTTTCACTGTTTCACTGTTTCATGGTTCCATGGCACAGTGAACCCATGCCCCCCCGCTCCGGCGCTATGGAAACACACTCCCCGCCATGGCCATCGCCTCCCGGAAGGCATCCAGGTCTACTCCGGTCTCTATACCTTCATCCAGGAAGTAAAACAGCATGTTCTCCGTCGGCATGTTGCCGGTAAGGTCATCCTTGGCCATCGGGCAACCGCCATATCCCTTTACCGCTCCGTCAAACCGGCGGCATCCATATTGATAAGCAGTTGCCACCTTATCCTTCCACTTGTCCGGAACGGTGTGAAAATGAGCTCCAAATTCTATATCAGGGTAAGCAGGAATGAGGTCGCTGAACAAATAGCCGATGCTTTCGGGACTAGCCGCTCCGATCGTATCCGATAATTGAAGGATGGTAATGCCCATTTCCGCCAGGCGGCCAGCCCAGCGTTGTACAATTTCTACATTCCAGGGGTCTCCGTAAGGATTGCCAAAACCCATCGAAATGTAAACGACCAATTGCTTGTTGTGCGCCAGGCAAATGTCTTGGATCTGCCCTACCCGCCCGACAGATTCTTCAATGGTGGCATTGGTGTTGCGCAGCTGAAAAGTTTCGGAAATAGAAAAGGGATAACCCAGATAGGTGATCTCGTCAAATTGAACGGCATCATTTGCTCCCCGCTGATTGGCTACAATGGCCAGTAGTTTGGATCGGGAGCCACTCAGATGGAGACGGCTAAGTACCTCAGCTGTGTCCCTCATCTGTGGAATGGCCTTGGGAGACACAAAGCTTCCGAAATCAATAGTATCAAAATTGGCCCTGAGCAACTTGTTGATGTAAGCAGCTTTCTTTTCCGTCGGGATGAATTCTTTTATGCCCTGCATCGCATCCCGCGGGCATTCAATTACTTTGACCATGAATGGTTAGCGCTTTAAGTAATCCTAAATATGTATATAGTATAAACTATCAATTTTCAATGATGTTTTATCCAAAAACTCATGAATAAAGGTGTTTTATCTCTCCTTGGGGTTATTGTGGCCGGTATCGGCTTTCTCTCCATCGTCCTTAGCCTCGTAGGCGTACAGTTCTCATTCCTGACCTGGCTCGATTCTTTCGGCCGGCTCTTTGGCTTCGTCGCCAAGCTCGTCATGATCATTGCAGGCATCCTGATCCTTTACATCGCGCAAAGTGATTTTAAAGGGGAGGAGGGGCTGGGAGAATACTGAAAGCAGGAAACCGGATACGAACTCCTCATTGGATCTTTTAAAGTAGTACAAATCCCTGCAAAACAAAAGGCCGGGCAGCCCTGACGGGCTACCCGGCCTTTCTTTTGTACGGTACGGGCCACTTAAAAGCTTGCCCGGCTTGCAAGACGGGCTTGCCCGGCTTAGATAAGACGGGTGGCCCGTCCT
>JAGFJD010000099.1 GCA_024102975.1 Phaeodactylibacter sp.
TGCCCTTTCAGGGCGCCGGCTACGGTTGTGCGCCTTTACAGGGGGCGTTGCCCCCTGCTAAGATAGGCTGGCCTTTCAGGCCGTTCGCTTCATCAGCAGAGGGGGACAAATCGCAACTGCGCCCGAAGGGAGGCCTTCGCCTCGAAAAAGCTTACCGGCAGGCCTGAATATCAGAACAACAGATACATTAAGGTAATAAATTATATGTAAATCAACAAAATGAGTAAAAACATCACCTTCTTTGACAAATTCTGTGGACAGTTCCTCGTGCGGAAGCCATGCGACAAGAAGGAGCAGGGCTTCCGCACGAGGAACTGTCTCTCGATCACGGGATTTGTCAAAGAACCAAACATCATTGTCCTGCTTTTTTTCCTGATCGGGATTAATCAGGTAAGCTCACAAAATGCCGAGCCGGTTGTCATCGGCGAGAAACATATACTCCACTCCGGTATTTTGAATGAAGACAGAGAATATTGGGTAGGCCTTCCTGAATCTTACAGCAACGAAGCCTCCTCCTATAAGCGATATCCCGTGCTTATCGTACTTGATGGAAGTGCCCATTTCAGGGCTGTAACAGGTATGGTAAACTATATGAGCGCCGGATACAATGGGAACACGAGAATTCCGGAAATGAATACGATTGGCAACATCACCGCACATGAATTGAATATAGGAGGCGATGCGCCTGTTCATCCGGTTTATGCCTTCTCCCTTACGGATGCCCGCTTCTGTTCATATTCTCCCAATGCAGGTTCGATCCTACGCCGGGGTTATAATTGGGGTCGTCGGTGAGGATGTACTCTCCCAGGTTGTTCGACCAGGCGTACTGGTAACCGCTGGGCAGCTCCACTTCGCGCCCTTCGAAGGGGTCGTAATAGCGGTCGATGTTCAGCATGTAGTCGCTGAAGTTCTGCGCGCCCTGGTCGTAGATACGCCCTCTTTCTTCGAATTGCCGGAGGTTTTCTTCCCGCATCTGGTCGCTCATGCGGCTCAGGGCCCGGCTCAGCTCGCCCAGGCTGTGGATGCGTTCGATCTGGTTCTGGGCCAGATATTCGATCAAATGGCTGTATTTGGCATACCACTTCGGATTGAGCTGGAAAGAAGAGGAAATGGCCTGGAAGGTTTTGGCGTGGGCCTCCAGCTGTCCGGGTTCGGCCTGAAAACCGAAAAGATATTCTACGTACCACAGATAGTTGTAGTACTGTCCGTACATAGACTGGACAGGAATGTTGATCACTTCTACTACACCGTATAGTTCTTCTTCGACCATGGCATTGCCGTCAGAAAAACGGAACCTCACTTTGGCGCCGTCGGCGTAACCCTGGCTTCCGGCACCGACCAGTTTGACCAGTTCAGGTAGGGGTTCGGCCTGGATGATCTCTACCTTTCCATGTTCCTGTGGTAAGACCATATTGGTGAGGGCATCCAATGCCGACACCGGATATTTGACCTCCATTCCGAAGTACCGGGCGCCCGGCGGGAAAAGGCTTTGGTTAAGCGGGTCCTGCAGCCAATAGAAACAATGGGAAGGATAAGTCACAAAAGCCGCCTTGCTGTTGGGGTCCGAAGCCCGGAAGGCGGCCCGGGCCGGCATCATGGGTACGTCCAGCATCCAGGTGATGCCTCCTGAAAACTGCCAGTCGGCCGGCATCAGGAAGCTGAAGGCCTCCAGCCCGGTACCCGTTTGATCAATGTACGATACCTTTTTGAACTTCAATACTTCACTCGTTGATTGCTCAATGGTGGTGTAAGGGGTTTCCGCCGCTGCATCATGCGGACTTTTGGCATTGCAGTAAAGCAATAAGGCGGAAATGAACAAACCGAAAACTACTGTTCGCTTTGCCATTTTTTTGTTATAAAATAAAGGGAAAAGAAAGGATATTGGCAATGACCTTGGTCAGTTACTTAACTTTGGACAGCCCGGGGTTGAAGGCGGAAGTCGGAAAAGCAGGCATTTTGCGCCAAAGTCAGTTAAACACCACCAAAAAAAACATCGACACAGATGAGGATCTTCTCGCTTCTTCTTTTCACCATCCTCCTGTTTTCCTGCACCGCTGCCCAAAAAGCCGCTTCTTCCGGGAGTGCGCCGGCCTATTCCTACACCCTCAACCTCAACGAGCTGGAAAACGACCAGCTGAACATATCCCTCACCCTCAACGGCTGGAACCAGCCCACCGCCACCTTCTGCTTCCCGAAGATCGTCCCCGGCATCTACGGTGATATGAACTTCGGGCAGTACGCCAGCGCCCTGGAGGTAATGGATGAGGATGGGCAGCAACTAGCCACCCGGAAGGTGGATGACAACTGCTGGGAGATTTCCAAAGCGGGAAAGCTGCGGAAGATCACCTACCTTGTCGACGACGCCTGGGAGGCATTCGACTTCAACCTGACGGAAGGCTTCTACCGCTCCGCCGCCAGCTCGTTCTCGCCGGAAAGCTTTGTGATCAACACCAACTGCCTGTTCGGCTATTTCCAAGGATTCGAGGATGGTCCGGTGCAAGTCAGCATCGCCAAACCGGAAGGGCTGTACGGCGCCACGAGCCTGGCCCGGGATGCGGATAAAACCACGCCCGCCCGGGATGTTTTCACCGCAACGGATTACCGCCAACTGGTGGATAACCCCATTCTGTACGCCCGGCCGGACACCACGATGATCCAACTGCCGGGCATCGACGTGGAGGTGGCCTGCCATTCTACCTCCGGAAAATCCATCTCAGCAGAAGTCGCCCAGTACATCCGGCCCTTGCTGGAAAGCCAGGCGGGGTACCTGGGCGGTAAACTGCCGGTGGACAAATATTCCTTCCTCCTCTACCACAACCTGAACCCGGAGGCCAACGCCTATATCGGCGATGGCCTGGAGCACGCCCGCTCCACCCTCATCCTGCTGTATATGCCCCTCGACATGGACGCCATCCGGAAAACGGTTTATGGCATCGCCAGCCACGAGTTCTTCCACATCCTGATGCCGCTGGGGCTGCACTCCCGCGAGATCGCCGATTACGATTTCAATAACCCGAAGTTTTCCCGCCACCTCTGGCTGTACGAGGGCATGACCGAGTATTTCACCATGCACATGCCGGTGAAAACGGGGCTGCAGCGCATGGAGGATTTCCTCCGGGAAGTGGAGCGCAAGGTCGCCGCCATGCAGGATTTCGACAACACCATCCCCCTCACGGAACTCAGCCTGAACGCGCGGGAGCGGCAGGATCAGTACTACAATTTCTACCTGAAAGGGGCGCTGGTAAATTTGTGCCTGGACATCCGCCTGCGGGAACTCTCCGGCGGCCAGTACGGCGTGCAGGACCTGGTGCCGGATTTGATTGAAAAATACGGGCCAAACCGGCCGTTTGAAGATGAGGTGTTATTTGATGAGATCGTGGGCATCACCGGTTACCCGGAGATCGGTATATTCTTCGAAAAATACATCGCCGGCGGAGAAAGCTTACCTTTGCAGGAGACGTTGAAAAAGGTAGGGCTGGAACTGGATTTAGAAACGGAGAAAATCACGGAGGAGGCGGACAGGACGGAAGAACAGCAAAAGCTCCGCAAATATTGGATAGGTCAATGACGACAACAATGGAACAATTCCCGGAATTAAATACGGACAGATTAAAGCTGCGAAAGCTCGTGCCCGAGGACATCCCCGCTCTGGTCCGCTATGCCGATAACCGGAAGATTTCCGACAATATCATAAACATACCCTACCCCTACCGGGAGCCGGACGCCGTTTTCCGGATCAGCTATGTCGTGCAGGGGTTCAGGAAGAAAACGCTTTATGTTTTCGCCATTATTCTGAAAAAGAGCGGGGAATTTATCGGGGAGGCCAGCCTGCATATAGAAAACGGCAACAAAGCTCAACTGGGCTATTGGGTCGGCGAGCCTTTCTGGAACAAAGGCATTGCCACCGAGGCCACCAAAGCAATCCTGAAATTCGGGTTAGAAGAGTTGAACCTCCATGAAATATATGCTACCGCTCATATCAGGAACATAGCCTCTGAGAAAGTACTGCTCCACAACGGCCTGAAAAAAGAAAATGTCAATGGAAATGTAGCCCTTTACAGGATCACAAAACAGGAATACAAATGAAAAAGCTTCACCTCTTCCTGCTTTTGGTATTTAGTGCAGGCTGTTTCGATCAGGGCCATCAGCAAGAGGTCGGCGACATCCCCTTTGACCCGGCAACCGATAGCCCCAATTTCAAAATATGCGGACAGGAAAGCAGCATCAAACAGTATTATGTGCGCGGCTCCTCTCATACCCCCGCCGGATACGAAGGGGAAAAAAGGGCCCTGGAGCAGGCTTTTCTGGAGCGATATAACTTCCCGGTGTCGGAAAGTGAGGACGGATACGTCACCATACGTTTCGTCGTCAACTGCCGGGGCGAGTCCGGGCGGTTCCGGATAGAACAGATGGGATTCGATTATCAACCCAGGAATTTTGACCCTGAACTGGTGCAACAGTTGCTGGAAATAACCAGCAGCCTGGACGGCTGGATTCCCATCAGCCGGGAAGGCAAAACCTGCGATTTCTACCAATACCTTACCTTTAAGCTCCGGAACGGACAAATTGAAAAGATACTGCCATGAAAAAGTATACCCTGCTCTGCCTTCTGGCGCTGCTCAGCCTGCCACTGTACGCGCCGCCCAACTGCGAGGTTTATAAAACCGACGATGCCTGCTATGCCTCCTGCCAGGAAGCCATGATGGCCATCCGCTACCGGCAGGGTTCCTGGCAGTCGCAGCAACACTTCAACCGGTCCATTGAACTGTGCCCTGATTTTGCCTACTCCTACATGGAAAAGGCGGTGCCCTTCCTGAAGCGGGGGAAGTTTGTCCAGTGGAAAAAAATGATCGATAAGGCCGTGGAACTCGAACCCGCAGAATACCTGGGCTACCGGGGCTGGTGCCGCCTGCAGTTCCTGAGAGACTATGAAGGCGCGATACAGGACATCGAGCGGCTGAAAGCGCTGGTGGATTACGACATCGGCTTCTGCCAGACGGGCGATTACCATCTGGACATCGCCCTGGCCCTGTGCTACAAAGAGCTGGGGCAGCTGGATAAGGCCAAAAGCCTGTTCGAAGAATACCTGCAAGCCGAAGATGCCTACACCGGGCTGTACGATTTCTACCACCTGGGCGTGATCGAATACGAGAGAGGGCAATACCCAACGGCCATAGCGCACCTCACCCGGCAAATCCGGGAAAACGATTACCTGAGCGAGACGTACTATTTCCTGGCGCTGGCTCACAAAGCGCTGGGCGACAGAGAAGCATACGTGTCCAACCTGAAGAAGGCCAGGGCGTACTACGAAGCCGGGAAGTTCCGGACGGACACCTATACAGAGACGATCGACAAAATCTACCTGCAGGATATCGTTGAAGAGCTGGAAGCTGCAGGGGGTGATGGGTTTTGAGGGAACATATACCTTGCCAACACTCATGAAACGAACCATACTATTATCCGTGGCCCTCGCACTGGCCTTTGCCGTTCAGGCCCAGGAAGCCGCCCCGCCGGCAACGCACACTGTCGGCTTTCAGGCCGCCTGGCAATACGACCACTCCCGCGCCTTTGCCAATGGGGAATACGGCGAAAGCAGGCCCGTGCCGGCCTTCATCTGGTATCCGGCGGCGCAAACGGCCGGGCGCCCGCTCACCTACGGCGCTTATTTTGATAAAATATCCGTACCCCCGGAGCGCGATTCCCTCCTGGCCCGCTTTTCGGAAGCGCTGAAGGATTACAGCCTCAACTCCTTCAAAGACTACAGCATCGGCTGGCATTTCGACGAATGGGACGCCGATGCCGAACAGGCCTGCGCCGAACTCCTGAAAACGCCATTCCGGGCCCTGGAAAACGCCCCACCCCTTCCTTCCGGCCGCTTCCCGGTGATCCTCTACCATCCGGGGCTGGGCGGCAACCTGCTGGAAAACACGACGCTGTGCGAACAGCTGGCGGCCCGGGGCTACATCGTCATCAGTTCCTCCTTCCATGCGCAGCAAAGCTGGCAGGACTTCTTCTATTGCGGGGCCATCGCCACTTCTCTGGAGGATCTGGATTTCCTGCTCAGCGCCGTTGCCCCGGCTATTCCGAATGCAGACCTCACCCGGATCGGCCTGATGGGCCATAGTTTCGGCGCACAGGCCGGCTATGCCTGTCTGGCCCGGGAAAACAACGTCATCGACGCCTTCGTGAGCCTCGACAATTCGTTTGATTACAAAACCATCGCAGAGATTGAATCTCCCGTTTACCGGAACACCTCCTGGGGAGAAGTCAACGAGGCGCTGACGAACGGCTACAGCAACTGCCGGGCCACCGTGCTCAATATTTCCGGAACCCGGGAGGATGGCTCTACTCCAGGCTACGAGCTCGTAAAGCGGCTTTTCAGGTCAGATATATACCTCGCCACCTTCCCCTTCCCCATCCTGCACGAATCGTTCTTATCCGAAGCCGCCCTGGCCTACCCGCTGGTGAGCCGCCAGTACAGCGACTCCGCCGACGTCGCCGCCCTGCGCCGGGATGCTGATGCCTATCCGGCTCTGCAGGAGGCAGTGGCGGCCTTTTTTGATCATTGCCTCAAAGGTGAAACGCTGAAGGCGGGCCCACCGGGCAGAAATAGCCTGAAGGTCTGGCATCAACCGCCCTTGCTATTGCCATCAAAAGACAGTATCCTTAACTTGTACGCCAAGCACGGCATAGACACCCTCCAGGCGCTCTACCGGCAATTTCAGGCCATATCGCCCCGGGCCAGGATGAATGTCCATCCCGTCCTGGCCCGCATGTCAGACAACCGGGAAACCGAGAACAGCATAGCCTTCCTGGAATTCCTGTTGGATTTCCACCCGGAGGACTGGCGGCTGCTCCGGCAGGCCGCCGACAGTTACCGGGAGCTGGGCGCTGAAAAGGAGGCGCGTAAGTATTATGAGCGGGCCCTTCAATTTTGTGATGACCGGGAAACGAGGGCCGGGATAATAGGACAATTGCGGAGAGAATGAACGACTATGCACAGCCCGTCAAAATGTAATGGTTATATGAGATGGATTAACCCTGCCGCCCGGCTGGCGTTCCTTTGGGGCCTCGCCGCCGCCGCCGCTTTTACCGCCGCCGCCCAAAAGTACGAGGCAGACTACGTCGAGCTGATCCGGCAGGAACTGGGCGGCCGGAAGGAAGTGCCTGTCACCAGCGGCTATGTGGACCTGGTGACCGACGACTACGCCATTGAAGTGGAGTTTGCCGCCAACTGGAAGCAGTCCATCGGGCAGGCGCTGTGGTATGGCCTGCAGGCCGGCAAAACACCCGCCGTGGTGCTGGTCAAAAAGGATAACGACGACCACAAGTACGTCATACAGTTCGGCTCAGCCCTGCAATACGCCGGGCTGGATGACAAAATCCGCCTCTGGGTATGGCCCGACGACTTCCGGAGCGCCGCCGCCCCCCGGCCGGAGGCTTACCAGTACCGTTCGGCAAGCCCCCCTCCTCCAACCCAGGGGTTCTGGCTGACCACGTCGAGCAACAAGCGGCACAACGCCGGCTGCCGGTACTACCGGAAATCCGATGGCAGGTTTTGCGGGAAGGGCGAGGGCGTTGCCTGTAAGGTATGCGGGGGATAAGTTGGCGGAAAAACAACCGGCGGCGGATGGTCATTATTATCCCCGGATACCTAACGAAACTGTAGAGTTTAACGTCTCTCAGAGAAACATTCACATCAAAACAAACTACAGCATGAAAAACATACTCGCCCTTTCCCTTTTTCTGATGCTGGCATCCTGCCAGAAAGAAACCAATTGCGAGCCTCCTGTCGGAATAAACGGAGAATGGATTTGGGTAGAATCCAACGGCGGGCTTAGCGGCTCGACCTTCACTCCGGAAACCGAGGGCTTCACCCGCAGGCTGGCCATCGACGATTTCTTTTTCAGGGAATACGTCAATGACTCCCTGGCGTTCGAGTCGGAATACGACCTGAAAATCTCTACTGAAACCCTGCTGGGCACGGAAGAAAAAACCTACATCGAGTATGCAAATGGCGGGGCACAGGCCATCCTCATCGGCGCTACCGAGCTGACCCTGATTGATCAGTGTTTCGATTGTTTTTTTCACATTTACAGGCGGCCGC
>JAGFJD010000150.1 GCA_024102975.1 Phaeodactylibacter sp.
AGACCAAGTCCAAGCATGTAATCCAGTATGAAATAGCAAGGCTCCCGGGAAATCATTCTAATTTTGAAAAGAAAAGCGCACAGAAAATAACCATCCAACAATCTAACAATCCAGCCATCTAACCAGCCAGCCAGTAACCATTGGACAGCATTCTGTACCCTCATTTTCCAGGCCCCAAATGCAATCCAATGCCCGGCATCCCTCATTCACTCCATTTCCAGCACATACCCATACCGCGCCGCCTTCCCCAGCGTCTCCCAGTCCATCTCAAAAAAACCCTGGTCGCCCCAGCCGGGGCCGTAGCTGTTCATCAGGATAAAGGTCTCCGCGTATTCGTTGTAGCCGGCCACCACCATGGCGTGCAGCTCTTCGGTTGGCCACGGGGCTCTGACGTTGGGAATATTGTTTCGGAAATTGTGGGGGACTTTGCACACGACGATGACCGGCCGGTAGCTCCCCACTTCGTCCAGTATGTTTTCGATCTTTTCATCCATATTAGCCGACAGGCTGAATACTTTCCGGTAGCCCTTGATCCGGTTGGCCCGGGCGCGGGCATGGTGACGGCTTTCCGGAATTGGAGCGCAATCCTGGGAGTAGGGCAGCAGGGCCGCCGGGCAGTCGCCCTTTTGTTGCAGCAGTTCCAAACAGTCCGGGAAAGTGGCGCCCCGGTAGCAATCGCCAACCTGGTTATAGATATAGGCTACCGAGAACCGCATCTTTTCAATTTCCCCGGGATCTGTTTTTTCCTCTGCAAAGGCCTTTTGAATGGTCATTGCGTTGGCCAGCGACCAGGCGGCGCAGGACGGAAGGCCACCCTGGTCTCCCGGCAGGGGACAGTATAGGCGCAGGTCAACAGCGGTGGGTATCCTTCCCCGGTCCGGGGCTTTTTCCACCAGAGGCGTTTGTTCATAAGCTTCGTCATCGAGGATCACGCCCTGGCCCATGGCCCGGAAAGTAAAAAAAGGCAGAAGTGTGAATAAGAGTAACCATCGCATTTGTATGGGTTTTTGAGTGGTTGTTCAAGTATTACGGTTTTGCGGTATTACAGTTTTGTGACCAGGCCCTTCAAGCTCCCATGCCAAGGCTCCCTTACTCAGTCCTTCCCCGTCCTCGTGCCTCGGCCGGGTGAAATCCCTTCATTCACTTCCTCTACCTCCACCAGCGGCTGCCGCTCGGCCGCCCCTCTTTCCAATTCATACACCCGGCCGTCCAGGCTCAGGAACAACTTGTTGCCTTTTTCCATCCACCGGATGTCGGCTTCCCGGAAGACTTCCGGGTTTTCGGCGAACAGGAGCAGCGTGTCGCCGGTAAAAACGTAGGACAACCCCGGCTCCGGCCACCGCTGGACCGAGACGGCCCGTTTTCCGCCGGCGGGCTCAAAACTGTTGGTTTCGGGAGAAAAGACAAAGACTTCGGCTTCTTTCGGAACGCGTACTCCCGGCGAACCGACCCACTCCTCTTCTTCTTCAACGGTAGATTCCGCGGCAATGGGAACATCCGGATTTGCCGGTTGATCCAACCGGGAGTTGCCGGTGCCCCACTGCAGCCAGCCCACATATCCCAAAAGGGCAAGCAGGATCAACAGCAGGCCGGCAAAGGCTACCCGCCGGGCACGCGTGCCCGAGCGGTCACTTTTTTTTAAATTCTCGAGGGCGTTTTTTTCTGCATCGTCCCACTCCCGGCGGTCCAGCTCCCGCATCCATTCTTTTTTCGGCCCGTCGATGGCCTCTGTGATCCCTTTGCCGGCGGCGCGGAACAGCTTATTGTGAAAAGCATATTGCTCATCCGATCCGATCAAACGCTCCGTCGCCTCGGCGTCCGCTTCGCTGAGCTCTTCCGAGTAGTATTCCCGTATCCTTTCCAGGATTTTATCGTTGATTTTCATTTTCCAGGGCTTAACATAAGGAAATTAACAGGGCGTTTTCATAGTTTTTTGCGGTTCGCCAGCCGGTTCGCCACGGCGTAGTTGAGGCGCTCCATGCACCTGCGCTTCTGCTCAGTGACTGAGTGGGCGCTGGCATAGCCCAACTGCTCCGCCAGCTCGTTCATGCTCCTGCGCTCAAAGTAGAAGAGCTTCAGTATCGTCCGGCACCGCTCTTCGAGCTCGTCCATGCCTTCTTCCATCATTTCTATCAACTTTCCCTGGTGCTCTTTGCCCAGGAAACGGCCGATGTCTTTCAGCAGGCTGTCCACACAATCGGACAACTGCTTTTTCACTTCGGCCGTCGATTGTCCCGTCTTTCCGGCGATCACCCGGGGCGAAAGCTTCTCTTTGAAATGAAAGATGAGCAACTGCCGGCAATCTTCGCCCAGCTCCAGAAAGGCCTCCCGGATCAGGGCTGAAAAGAGGTCCAGGCTGAGAGCTTCTTCGCCCGATTCGCTCCGGCTTTCTTTGTCCCGCCCTCGCCAGCGCAGTTCTTTCAGCCAGAGGTTGCGGGCCACCGTCATCAGGTAAGCGCACAACTGCCCGCTGTAGGAACGCAGGCTCAGGGGGTTGAAGGCGAACTTTTGCGCCTTGATGGCTTCCAGCAACACGAGGAAGGCATCCTGGAAAAGATCCCGGGCGTCTTCCGGCATCCCGCCCCGGTTGCGGATGTAACTCTCGATCTTCGGGTAGCATTCCCGGCTCAGGTACCGGTACAGCAGCGCCTCTGCTTTCGGGTCGCCGGAACGGGCCCGGTCGGCCAGGCTTTTCAGCGAAGTCTGTTCTTCGTTCTTATTCATGTATTCCTTTGGGCGGTAATGATCACCCAAATTTAACCAAAAAAATAAAAAATAAATTCGAGGGGGGCTTAAGAGGGTCGGAGCATCCTGACCCTTCCATCCAACTCCTTGTTCAGGAAGCCGATGCCAAAGAGGATAATCTTTTTGCTGCTGCCGAGGTAGGGTTCGTAGTATTGTTTTTTTTCAATCTGAGCGATGGCTTGCCGGGAGAGCGTCCTGACGTTTTTGACGCGAGTGCCGGAACCGAATTTGAATTCGAGGATATAGGTTTTGTCAGGCAGCTCCAGCACGGCGTCGAGGCGGCCTTTATTCGTTTCTTTTTCCAAAAACGGCTTCATGCCGACAAGCCTAAGCATCATATACACCAGCGAATGGTAATAAGCTTCCTGAGAGATGTGCAGCCGCGATGGGATATCCGCCAGGAAACTCTGCAATCGTAACACGAAATCACCGGTGCGCTCCTCCCTCAATGCATCCCTAAGTTCAATTGCTTCAGGTTGTATTTCAAACTCATCTTTTTCCATAAAGGCGGCGGCAAGAAAGGTCAGGAAAGAATGGCGCACCTCCTCGTTGGGGTAATTGAGAATGAACCGCTGACGGATACCCTCCCGCTCAATGCGGCGTATGGTCAGGTAACCAGTTTGGAAAAGCAGGGGGATCAACGGAAAGTTGATTAGCCGGAGAGAAGAGCCGACAAGGTCTTCCGTTTTCAGGCCCTCCAAAATTTCCGGCGGAAACTGTTGCTTTTTGACTATTTCCGTCAGGAAAGTGGGGGTGCCGGTAGAAAACCAATAATTGCCAAAATCTTGTTCTTTCAGGCTTTTCAGTATAGAAAAGGGATTGTACAGCGTACTTTCTCCATCCCAGGAATAACCGTTGTATTGAGTTCGGTAATGATTCAGAAGCTCCTCCCAGGAAAAACCGAATTTTGCCTGCACCTGTTTCAGGTAGGGTTCGAAATTGGCTTCCAGTTCTTCCTGGGTGAAGCCCACGGCATTGGCAAAGGCGCTGTCCATGGATATATCTTCCAGGTTATTCAGTCCCGAAAAAACGCTCACCTTGGCAAAGCGGCTCACTCCGGTCAGAATAACAAAACGAAGATACTCATCTAACCCTTTCATGGCACTGTACAAACCACGCAACACCTCTCTGTTTTCCTCGAACTGCTCCTCACTTGTGAGGGCATCTACCATTGCTTTGTCGTATTCATCAACCAATATGACAACTTTTCCATATTGCCCGTGCAAGGTCCTGACCAACTCCGTGAAAGCATCTCCTAAAATAGTGTTCTCAAGCGTTAGCCCGTAATCAGAAGCTATTTCATTCAAGTGATTGAGCAGCGACTGTTGAAAAATGGCCTTTCCATCTTTGTAACTGACCTGTGAGTAATCAATACGCACTACCGGATACTTCTTCCACTCCTTCACCTTGCTGTGAAGATACAGGCCCCGAAACAAATCCTCCCGCCCTTCGAAAAATGCCTTGAGCGTGCTCAGCAGCAGCGTCTTGCCAAAACGGCGGGGGCGGGACAGGAAATAGTACTTCCCTTGCCGCACCAGTTCCCAAACAAACCGGGTCTTGTCTACATAGAGCAAGTTCTCCTCAATAAACTCCGGGAATACCTGCCTGCTAATCGGCAATTCTTTCATGAGCGCAAATTTACTGAAATACGGGCAAATCTCGCCACTTTTATGCAGCGTTGGCCTTTTGTCCCTTACCTTTGCTGCCACAAAACCACCGCCTTTGGAAAAACACACCCTCTTCGAGCTCAACGAGCACATCCGCCGGGTGCTGGCCCTCAACCTGCCCGCCCCGGTATGGGTGAGCTGCGAGATCGCTCAGGCCAACGAAGCCCGCGGCCACTGCTTCCTCAGCCTGGTACAGAAGGACAGCGGCAGCGACCAGATCGTTGCCCAGGCAGAAGGAGTCATCTGGCAGTCCAGCCTGCGCAAGCTGCGCCGCAAGCTGGGCCGCACCCTCGACAGCCTGCTGCAGGACGGCATCGAGGCCCTGCTCCTGGTGCAGGTGGATTTCCACGAACGCTACGGCCTGAAGCTCATCGTCGAAGACATCGACCCGGCCTATACCCTGGGCCAGTTGGAGCTGCGCCGCCGGCAAATCCTGGAGCGGTTGCAGGCCGAACAGCTCATCGGCAGAAACCGGCGCCACTCCCTGCCCGTAGCCATTCAGCGCATCGCCGTGATCAGTTCCGAAACGGCCGCCGGGCTGCAGGACTTCCTCCAGCAGTTGCAGGAGAACGCCTACGGCTACCGGTTCGACTGCCGCCTCTACCCTGCCGCCATGCAGGGCGGGCAGACGGAAGAAGAAGTGATCCAACAACTGAGAAAGGCAGAACGCCGACGCGCCCACTTCGACTGCGCCGCCATCCTCCGCGGCGGCGGTGCCAGATTAGACCTGGCTGCTTTCGACAATTACCAACTCTGCAAGGCTGTGGCTGATTCAACGCTGCCCGTGCTCACCGGCATCGGCCACGATGTGGACGAGGTGCTGCTCGACAAGGTGGCCCACACTGCCCTGAAGACGCCAACCGCCGTGGCCGACTTCATCGTCCACCGCAATATGGAATTCGAAGGGCGCCTCCACCAACTGGGGCAACAACTGCGCCTGCTGGCCAGCCACAAGGCCCGCGAGGAAACGATGTTGCTGGAACGTTGCGAACAAGTGCTGCAATACTACCCCAGGCAACTGCTCAACCAGCAGCGGGAAACCATCAACCGGACAGCAGCGGAACTCCCCCGCCTGATTCGGCAACGCCTGCGCCTGGAACGGCAGCGGCTGGAACAGGCCGAACAGCTCAACCGCCTGCTCAGCCCGGAAGCGACGCTGAAGCGGGGGTTCAGCATCGCCCTGAGAGACGGAAAGGCAGTGCGTTCCGTACTGGAACTGAAAAGTGGTGACCGGATCAAAACCCGTTTTGAAGATGGAGAGGTGGATTCAGTGGTGGAGTAAGCTGTTCAGACTTGACAAGTTTTTCTCCCCGGCACCTTCCGCTAAACTTGTCAAGTCTAATCCTGACGGTTTTTGAAGTTCAATGGATAATTTACTTCTGAAAGTTTGTTCAACAAGATATGAAAAAGCAATGCCTATCATGAAACCAACCTACGAAGAAGCCCTGCACGAACTCCAGCAGATCGTCGCCCAAATCCAGGAGGACGCTGTGAGCGTAGACGAGCTGTCGGACAAGGTGAAGCGGGCGGCGGAACTGATTGCCTACTGCCGGGAGAAGCTCCGGCAGACAGAAGAGAGCATGGAAGGGCTGCTGGAGTGACAGGAGGGTCAGTTGTTTGTTCACGGCCAGCGTTTCCGGTGATGCACAACTTCTCCGTCATCCCTCCCAACCCAGCAATAATACCCCTCTACCCGTCCACAAAGCCGTCCGGAACCAGTTGGACAGCACCAGCTTCCGGTGGGCGGCAGGGCTGAAGGCACGGCTCAGGCTGCCGTGCAGAGGCACTTGTATGAAAAAGGTTGACGCCCACAGCAGCAGGATGCCGGCCAGGTTGGCCTGCAACAAGGCCGAAACCGGATCGAAGTACAGCAGGGCCGCCCCGGTGGCCAGCTCCAGCAACATGGGGGGCGCTGTCACCCACGACGTCAGGCGGGTATGGGCCCGCTCGTAGGCTACGAAAAAACCTTCCCCTACCCTGCCCATCAATGGATAGTGGACTACCTGCACGAACCAGACCAGCCCCGTCATGTACAGCGTGAAAAAAAGGTGGACCTTAAAGAGAACAGGCATGAGAAATTTTTGAGCTGGCCGTTGGCAGCTGCCAACCGGCAACCGCCAACGGCCAGCCAACGACGATCCCGCCTACCGCAACAACGTCACATCCCCCCGGAACGGCGAATCCGGGTGGGCCTCGCCGTTGGCCAGGCTGACCGAGATCATGTAAAAGTATACTTCCGAAGGCTGGGGGTTTCCGTTGAAGGTGCCATCCCATCCTAACCCGGGGTTTTCATTATCGTAGATCAGCTGCCCCCAGCGGTTGAACACCTTGAATTCGGTGAGGGTGACGGCCCCCTCGCCGCCTTCGGCAACGAAGTTGAAGAAGTCGTTCGTGCCGTCCCCGTTGGGAGTAAAGGCATTGGGCACTGCCACATCCGGCACTTCCACGGTAACCAGGACGCTGGCGCTGTCCCGGCAACCATTATCCGTTTCGATAATCAATTTATAGATGATCTCTCCTTCCATCAGCAGGGTTTCGCTGATGAAATCGATGTCCGGGCCGGAAACGACAACGGAGTCGTTCCGCGTCCAGGTAAAGGTCAGCTGGCCGGGAAAATCCGTATCGTAACTTGCCGTCAGGACGACCTGGTCGCCAATGTATAAGACGCCGGCGGAATCCGGTTCGATGCTGATGCCCTCCAGCCCGATATCGGCTTCCGCGTCAATGGTGACAGATTCCGTCAGGGTCTGGCAGCCGGCGGCATCCTGGTAGGTCAGGGTGTACTCGGTCAGCACCAGGGGATTGACGGTGATGGGGTTGCCTTCAAAGGTGGTGCCGTCGCTGCCTTCCCAGAAGAAGCTGTCTTCGGCGGTCCCGCCGTCGGTTACTGCCGTCAGGGTAACCTCCTGGCCCGGGCAGATCACCTCATCGGAAGCATTGATGGACAGTGTCACCTGGCCGATCACCTCGACGGTGATCTCCGCCACGATGTCCGGACAGGCGCCGGTGGAGGCGGTCAGGGAATACGTAGCTGTTTGCTCCGGGCTGACTTCCGGTTCCGGATTCGAGAGGTCCGTGAAGCTGGGGTCTGTCGACGTCCAGGAGTAAACCGTGGCCAGTATGTCGGATTCTGTATTCAGGATAACGGATTGCCCCAGGCAAATGACCGTATCGGCAATGGGAGCGGCCACTGGCGCCGGCCGTACTTCCACGCTTACCGTCCCGGCGAGCGTCCCGCAGCCGAAACTGCTGACGTAGGTGACGGTGTAGTCCGTGCTGGCAGCCGGGGTGACGGCCAGTTGTTGCCCGCTTCCAGCCTGTACGCCGTTGCCGTCCACCCAGGTGAAAGTGTCTCCTTCCCTTGAGCCTGGCACGTCGGCGGTCAGCGTTACCGTTTCGCCCGCACAAACCACCTCCGGAGAAATTCCGGCGGACAGCACGGGTACAGGGATCACGTCGATGGTGATCTCAGCCGTGACATCCGGGCAAACGCCATTGGAAGCGGCCAGGGTATAGGTGGCTGTTTGTTCCGGGCTGACTTCAGGCTCCGGATTTGAGAAATCTGTAAAGCTGGGATCTGTCGACGTCCAGGTATAAGTTGTCGTCGCAGGGTCGGATTCGTTGTTCAGGATGATGAAGTCGCCAAAGCAGATGGTGGTGTTCCCGATGGGATCGGCAACCGGATCCGGCAGCACTGCCACGTCTACTGTGGCCTCCACGGCGTCGCAGCCTATAGTGCTGACATACTTCACGGTGAAAGTTGTGCTGTTGTCGGCAGAAACGGTGACGCTTGGCCCTTCGCCTACGTCGTTGCCGTTGCTGTCCTCCCAGAAAAACTGGTCGCCGGGCTGGCCGTTCTCCACCTGAGCGGTGAGCGTCACCTGATCGCCGCGGCAGATGCTGTCTGCCGAAGCCTGTGCGCTCAGGATGGGGGCAGGCAGGACCTCGATGGTGATGTCGGCCAGGACCGGGTCGCAGACCCCGTTGTCGGCGACAAGGAAATAGGTGGTTGTTTCAACGGGCGTCACGATCAGGTCGGAGCTGACTACCGTCCCGAAATCCGGGTCGGTAGCCGTCCAGGTATAAGTGGCGTTGGCGTCGGGGGAAAAGATGAGCTGGATGCTTCCGCCTTCGCAGACCGTCGTTTCCGTGTTCAGCAGAAACTGGGGCGGCCCCAGCACCTGGACCGTCGCGCTGGCCTGGGCGGGACATTCTTCAACCTTGGCTTCGAGCGTGTAGGTCGTGGTGCCCGCCGGGTTGGCCAGCGGGTTGAGGCAATCATCGCAGCTCAGGGATTCCTGGCCGGCGACCCATTCAAACTCGGTGACTTCCTCGCTGACGGTGGCGTTGAGCTGTACCGGCCCGCCGCCGATACAGATGGTGGTATCGCCGGGGATGATGGTTATCTCGGGAGTGGGGTTGACGTTGAGCGTGAAAGTAGCGGTATCCGAGCAAACACCGCTGACGGCTACCCGCTGATAGACGTAGGTGCCTTCTTCCTGGGCAGTGATCACCAGAAAGGGCAGGGTGTCGGGCGTCTCCAGCCCATCCGTCGGCGTCCACAGGAATTCGATCTCCGGGAAGTCCGACGGTTCATACAAAGAGGCAGGGGAAGGCGGCATGAGCGTTACCGGCGCCCCTTCGCAAACGGTGGTATCCACCGGCACGAACGGCACATTATTACTGGGCAACGAATCGACCAGCACGACTACCGAGTCGATCCGGAAGCAACCGTTGTCCAGGCTGACCTCTGCGTAATAGGTAGCCACCGATTGGGGGCTTACGGTAAGGCCGGCAGCCAGCAGGGTATCAAAACCCGGCTCTGTAGAGGTCCACAACGGGATGCTGTCCGCCGGCGTGATGCTTGAACTCAGAACCACTTGCTCCCCGCGGCAGATGCGCACCGTATCCGGCAGGGCGTCCATATTGATGTCCTGTATTTCTATAGAGATGGGGGTGACTTCCACTTCAAAAGACGCCGTCACTTCGCAGGCGCCGCGAACGGCTGTCAGCGTGTAGGTTCCGCTGGTTTGCGGCAGGACGGCCGAGTTGGGGTCGGCGGGGTCGGCGATGGCGGGCGGCCCGGCCCAGGTATAAGCCACGCCGGGTTCGATCAGGGTATTGCCCATGAGGACTGAATCGCCCTGGCAGACGGACGTATCGCCCCGGATATTGAGGGTGGGCGGCAGGAAAACTTCCACCCGTACGCTGTCGATCGAAGGAATGGGGCAATTCGGGCCGAGGACTTCCAGGTAGTACACCGTCGTCGCATCCGGAGATACCGACGGGTTGGATGCCGACATATCCAGTCCGGGGTCGGGCGGCACGGAGGTCCAGCCGTAGGTATTGCCCATGACCGCAGCTCCGCCGATGTCGACTGTTTCGCCGATGCAAATCTGCAGGTCGTCGCTGATGGTATAAACGGCGGCCTCTTCGGGGCGGACGGTGAGGGTCATCTGGTCGCCCAGGGTGCAGCCGACGCCGGTCAGGGTTACGGAAAGCACATACGTGCCGGGCGCATCGGCCGTGACGATGGGGTCCGGGCAATCCGTGCAGCTAAGCGTCAGGCCGGCGGGCGCTGTCCATTCAAACCCGGCGAACAGGAGGTCGCTGCCGGCGTTGAGCTGTATGTCTTCGTTGAGGCAGACCGTCAGGTCCGGCCCGGCATCCACCTCGTAAACCTGGACAGTGACCTGAACGGTATCGACGTAACAAACCGCTTCGACAATAGCGGTATAAACGGTCGTCTCCGTCGGCGTAGCGATGGGGTCAGAGCAATTGACACAGGACAGGGTTGCCGTGTCGCTGATCCAGGTCACGTATTCTGCCGGGGCGTCCACCATCAGCTGGACGGATTCGCCGGCGCAAATAGCCGTATCCATCTGGATCAGGGCGGTGGACAGCACGCCGATGACCGTGGTGTCGGACGGCGACCAGTCCACCGACATGGCGCCGCTGGTTATGTTGTTTTGCCAGTCGTTGAGCAACACCACATAGATTTCCCCTTCCTGGGCCATGATGACGGAGGCGAAGTCGTCGCCGTTGGCGCCGGGAACGGGGTCGCAGTCGTAGGGGTCGGTGACCGGGTCGCCGTTGGCGTTAAAAAAGGCCAGCCCGGTGGGCTGCGCCCCGTCATCCCAGGAAGAACGGATGGGTTGGTTGTTTTCGATGAAGTCTTTGATCGAGAGCGGCTCTTCGCAAGCTTGCTGGCGGGTGAAAGGCCCCCAGACGTTGAAGTCGATATCCGAGGCCTCGGCCGGGTCGGCGGCCTGGACGATGAAGCCGAACGGCCCGTCGGCCTGCGCTTCGATGGTAAACCAGTAGTAATTGGGCTGGAACAGCCCGGTGCCGCCCCAGCAGCCGTTGTTGACGCCAAGGGTGAACTCGATATCTTCGAAGCCCGGGTTAAAGACGAAGGTGGTGGGGAGTCCGTTGGGGTTAACGCACCCGTTGAGCGGGTTGCAGAGGGACCCCAGCAGGGAGGGGTTCAGGCTGCAGGAAGCTTCGGTGATGGACAGGCCGAAATCGGTGCAGCCCTGGCCGTTGGCCACGATGATGTAATAAATCCCCGGATCCTGGAAATCGACAGCGCTCACGGTACTGCCGGAGCTCTGGGCCAGGCACAGGGTTCCCGGAGCGTTCGGCGGGCCGTTCAGCACGGCAATGCCCGTGCCGGAGGCGGCACCGCTGGCGGACACGTTGGCGCAGAAACCGCCGGCCGATTCGTAGGCGAAGACCACTTCCGGGCCGTTCAGGAAAGGGGCGTTGCTGCAGGGCGTTCCGGAAAAGTTGGCCGCATCGTCGCAGGAAGAGAACCCGTTCTGGTTGAAGGGCAGGCCGCTGATCGAAATGGGGTTGTCGAAAGACGTCCCGTCGCAGGCCAGGGGGCTGCAGGACCAGGCAAGCTCAAAGCCGGCCGCCACGATGGAGAAGTCGGAAGTGAACTCCACCGTCACTGCCGAAGAGCTGGCCTGGATGACGAAGGGCTGCCCGTTGCCGGTGCCGGTCAGGCTGGCGATCAGGGGGGCGTTGGCATTGGGGCCGGCGTAGAAGTTGAGGTAATCAAAGGAATTTTCCAGTTGAAAGTCGGACACGGTGATCTCGATACATTGGTGCACATCATCCGGTTCGATGACGAAGGTGAGGTTTTCGCCGGAGGCGTAATCGCCATCCGGCCCGCCGGTATCATACAGGGTGCCGAAGCAGGAGGCGGAGCCCGGCTGGTCGCCGATGTTGACGGCCGGCACATACTGCTCCACACAGAGCGTAAAGTCGCCCGAATTGGGAGTAGCGGAGGCCGAGTAATCGTTTACGACCAGATAATAAGTGGTGTTCGGCGTCAGGCCGAGTATGTCGAGCTGCAGTTGGTTGTCTCCCTGGCTGGCAGAACTGCAATCGCCCAGGAAGGCCAGCCCGCCGCAATCGCCGCGGAAGATGGCGATCTGCGGGTTAGTGATCGGCCCGTTGGGGCCCATATCCGTCCCCTGGAGGAGGATGGTGATGTCGACGAGGGTGTCGTTGGTGGTAAAAGTAAAGTACACATCCCGGTTGACGGTGTTCCCGTTGAAACAACCTGGCACGCCACCCAGAACAGCGAGGTTGCCGGGGGCCGCATTCACGTTGTTATAGATCTGCCCGGAACAGTCCATCGGCAGGACGCCGAGGTCGATCGCGCCCGGACAATCGTCATTCTGCGGGGCCTGGCCTGACAGGTGGGAAGCGAGGAACAGTAAAAACAGGGAAAGTAACGGTATTCTCATCTTTTGCCTTTTAGTGTTTTGTTTTATACGGCGGCTATTGATTCCGGGTTGCTTAACAAGAAGCCGACCAAAATTAATCAAATTTTGGAATTTACTTAATGAATAGGCCCGATCTGGGCGGGGAACTGACAAAGTGGTGGGCGGTGGCGGTATTGGTTGTTAGTTGTTAGTTGTTGGTTGTTGGTTGGCAATGCCCGGAGGGACATCATATTGGTAGAATGAGGCAGGAATCGTTGCCCTAAGGCCCAGCGGGCCATAATCTTAAGAGGGCAAGGAACCCGAAAAGTCAGGGGCTGGATAGTTCAATTTTCTTTGTCTTTTTAAAAAAAGACTGGTTTTCAGTGACTTGCTAACGGCGAACAGCGAATTGCGAACACTCCCCCTGGATTCGCATAGCAATATACCTACTTACCCCTCCCCCATAAACTCCGCCACCTTCTGCACCACATCCGGGTTTTTCATCAGGCGGTAGTGGCCATATCCGTCGCAGGCCAGCAGGCGGGCGTTGTCCCAGGCTTCGAAAGTAGCCAGGGCTTCGGAGAAGGGGACGACGGCGTCTTGTTTATCGTGTACGATGAGGGACTGCTTTACCCGGAAGCGCCCGGAAGCGGCGCTGACATTGGCCAGGCGGACGGGAAATTTCACTTTTTTTTCGAGATACCGGAAAAACTGGCGTGCCGCCGGGGCCGGGAGGTTGAGGGTGTGGGTCGCATCGTGGAGCACTTTGTCCATGTGGCTGGGCGCTCCGATGAGCACCAGCTTTTCGACCTGGAGGCGGGTATCCAGGTTGGAGAGGGCAAAAACGGTGGATGCCCCGCCGAAAGAATGGGTGATGACGCCATAGGCGCCGCCGACCTGGTTGAGCACGGCGCGGACGGCGCCGCCGAAGTGGAGCAGGTTGGTGCGCTTCCCCCCGGAATGGCCGTGGGCCGGGCCGTCGAAGGCCACGACCCGGAAGCCCCGTTCCAGCAAGGCCGGCACGAAGGACCGCAGGGCGGTGCCTCTCGATTCCCAGCCATGGACCAGCAGCACGGTGCGCGCGCCCTCTCCCCACTCGTAGCCTTTCAGGATTTGCTTCCCGTAGAGGAATTCAAACAGGCGGGCGCTCTCCAGCACAGGGTCGGACGACCGGTGCCGGGCGCGGACGCGCGGCGTGGAAAACAGGCGGTACGCCACCCGCCCCGCAATTTTTGGGAAAACATAACCCAACGTCCCGAACAGCAAGCGGACCAGCTTCAGCACCGGCGGATAGGCCGGCGGCGCCTCCGGGCTGTCTTCCCAGCCGGACTTCAGGTATTCGATCTTTTTGACGTCTTCCATCTTTTTCTTTAATGAAATTTTGAAGGCAAGCCACAAACCCCATCTCCCCCCATCTCCCCCCATCTCCCCCATTTCTCCCCTCTCCCCCGTTTCTCACCATCTCCCCCATTTCTCCTCATCCCCTACCCCGGCCGCAGCCCTTCTATCATATCCAGCAACTGTTCGGCCATAGCGTCGAAGTAGCGTACGTCCTTGTAGAGCTGCGCCAGCATGATACCGCCTTCCAGGGTGCCGATAAAGCGGGCGGCGAAGGCCCGGCTGTCGGCGGAGGGCAGCACTTCTCCCCGCTCTTTTCCCTTTTCAAGGGTGTAGACGATTCGTTGCTGCCATTCGTCCAGGGCGGCGATGACGCGGCTGCGCAGGGCCGGGTTGCTGTCGTCGGCGTCGATCGCCGTATTCTGGATCGGGCAGCCCCCTTCGATGGGCGGGTCCAGGATGCGCTCCTTATAAAAATACACCACCGCCCGCAGTTTGTCGGGCGCAGGGCCGATCACCCGGGTGCGCTGCCGGACTTCCCGGGACACCCGCTGCACCGCGTGTTCAAAGGCCGCCAGCGCGATATCTTCCTTACTGCTGAAATTGCCGTACACGCCGCCTTTAGACAGCCCGGTCGCTTTGACGATATCATCCATCGAAGTGCCGGCAAAGCCCTTCGAATTGAACAGTGAAGCCGCTTTCTCGACGATATATTGCCTGGTTTTTTCTGCTTTGGGCATGGTTCCGGATCCGTTTTGAAACCCAAAAATAAACCGACCGGTCGATTTTTGCAACTTTTTATTAAACTTAAAAGGAAGGCCCGGCGTTCTTTCCCCGGCGATTGCCGATTGTAGATTTTAAGTTTAAATTATACCTTTGCGACGCGATGAAGGCGAACCAAGTCTATTTACATACCGGAACCAACCTGGGCAACCGGGAGTCGAACCTGCTGCGGGCCAATGAGTGGATCGGGCGGGAGATCGGCCCGATTGGGGAGGCCTCCAAGGTGTACCGCACCAAGGCCTGGGGCATTACCGACCAGCCGGACTTCCTGAACCAGGCCCTGCGGGTAAGCACCCATCTGCCCCCTTTCCAGTTGCTGGAGCGCATACAGGCCATCGAGCGGCGCATGGGCCGGGTCCGGGAGGTCAAATGGGGCGAACGCATCATTGACATAGATATCCTGTTCTATAACAACGAGGTCATCGATACGGAAACCCTGACGATCCCTCATCCCTACCTTCACTACCGCAACTTCGTGCTGCTGCCGCTGATGGACATTGCTCCCGGGCTGGTGCACCCCGTCTTCGGGCTGACCATCGCAGAGCTGTATGCCCGTTCGGAGGATACGCTGGCGGTGGAGGTGGTGAAGTAG
>JAGFJD010000153.1 GCA_024102975.1 Phaeodactylibacter sp.
CCAAAGTGTTTTAAGCTAATGATATGGTCGATATGGCCACTGAAAATAAGGTCGCTTTCATGGATAAGGCAATACTCGCAACAACCCCATGCGCGCTCCCTAACCAAAGAGCGGATTCTTTCAGGAATATACTCGCTCACGCTCGAAGCAATTGGTGAGCCCGCGCCTTGGCCAGGCCAAGCATGTTTTCCAGGTAAACATAGTACTGAAGCTCCTCTTTTTCTTCAGTTGACAAGGTATCCGCGCTCTGCTTTAAGATCAATTCCTGAACTCTTTCCAAAGTTTTTTCGCTCGGAGAATAGGCAATTACTTCCTCTGGGTTTAGCTTTGCCAGCCAGTCGATAATATCCTGATAAGCAGCTTCCATCTTTAATATTTCGTGAATTTTAAAGAAGCATTTCTGACATTTACGACAAATATAACGATTTATAACCGGGTAATGGTTTTCGAGCAGATAGAAATCAAATGATGCCAGCCGCTCGTGCCAGCCGCTCGTCGAAGTCTCCAGACTTCGACGATGCCAGCCGCTCGTCGAAGAAGTCTCCAGACTTCGACGACAAACCTCAAAACCCACTTCGCGCATCAATATTATTCCTGTTATACGGTATCCGCAAAAAGTCCATCGTGCCCGGCCGCACCTGGATGAAGAAGCTGTAGGTGCCCCGCGTAGGCTGCCAGTTCATGCCCATCTCCCAGCAGTGGAGGTCGCGGGAGAAGCCGACGGAGGGGTAGGTGATGCCCTTGCGGACGAAGTCGTAGCCGAAGTTGCCGATGTTGACGTTCCAGTTGTCGGTCAGGGCGATGTTGCCCTGGCAGTTGATGGAGTGGGTCGTGACTTTGAAGGTGTCGCGGCCGTCGGGCAGGCCCTCCCAGTCGAAGACGAGGTTGTGGCCGATGCGGAAATTCTCGAACAGGCTGAGGAAGTCGGTCTCTTCCGGTTCTTCCAGCCTCCTGGCCTCTTCCTCCAGGGGGTCTTCGATCACCTCTTCCTCTTTCCCCATAAACAGGGCGCGGATTTTGCCCACGGTAATGTTGGTCGTAAAGCGCGCCTGGGCGTTGACGAAGCGCAGCAGCTTGCCGTCGCGGTTCCAGGCGAACTGGTTGATCCGCCGCGCCCGGCCGTTGACCTCTTCCACGACGTAGGGGTCGAACTGGGCACGCAGGCCCACGGTGGTCATGCCCTTGGCCAGGCGGGTGGTGCCGCTGATGTTGACCGGGCTGAAGTTTAGCGAGTCGGCAGCGAAGTTGTAATTGCCGGACAGGACGATGTTGTCGAACAGCTTGAGCTTCTTGTCCGTGGAGTCTTTTTTGGAGAAGTACTTGGCCTCGAAGATGTTGTTGATGCTGTAGCTCATGGCCATCTGCCGGCCGCCGGTGGACGGGCCGCCGAAGATGGCGCCTTCGAAGATGGAGTATTCCTGCAGGCCGTCGGCGGTGGTGGGTTCCCGCACCGTCCGGAAATAACCCAGCTCAGGGATGGTGTAATCCGGGGTATAGCCGAAGGAGACGCTGGGCTTCATCACGTGGCGGATGCCCCGCAGCCATCCCTTTTTGAACTGCATGGTGCCGAAAAGCTGGGTGTTGAGGCTGATGCTGGCGCTGAACTCGCGGAAGTTTTCGAAGCCGGTGATCAGCCTTTCGTTAATTTCGCCGTAGGCGGTGGTGTCATAGGTCTCAACCCCGTTGTTGAACATAGTGTCGATCTCCAGCCCCGGGATGAAGTCCTTGCGCAGGGATTTGAGGTACCACACCTCGTCGTAGTTGACGCTGGGGTTGAGGTTGAAATAGCGGAACAGCTTGAAGGAGGTCCCGGTATTGACGGAGTGCTGGACGCCGAACTGGGCGTCCTCCAGCGTTTGCTGGGTGAACAGGGTGGTGTCTTTCGCTTCGAAGCGGTTGCGGGCGTCGCCCTGGTAGCGCAGGGTGATGGTTTCGAACCATTTCTCTTTGCCGCTGCGCTCTTTGCGCTTGAAGGGGTAGAGCGCCTGGGTCTGGAATTTGACGTTCGGGAAGTTGATCGTGACGTTGCGCGTGTTGGAGTTCTGGCTGTGGCTGAGGCTGGCGTTGAGGTTGATGGGTTTGTCGCGCCAGTTTTTGCTGAAGGCCAGGTTGGAGTTGAGCTGGTTGTTGGTAACGTTGTTAAAGTCGTTAAACACCCGGCTCTGGTAGTTGTTGGTCTGTATGTTGATGGAGCCGCCGAAGGTGTTGGTCGGGTGGGCGGACCGGTCCTGCTGGTGCGACCACCGGAAGCGGAAGGATTTGGGGCGGTTGATGTTGCCCTCGTCGTCCTCCTGGCGGCGCACGTCGTAGCCGAGGTCGAAACTGCCGTTGTACTTATAGCGTTTGCGGTACTGGGAGATGGCGTTGACGCCCCAGGTGCCCTTGATGTACAGGTTGGTGGTGAGCGACAGGTTGAAATGGTCGCCCAGGGGGAAGAACCAGCCGATGCCTTCCAGGCCGAAGCCCCACTGCGGGGAGTACTGATAGTCGCGCGGGAAGAGCAGGCCGGTGCGGCGCCCCGAGGAGATGGGGAAGAAGCCGAAGGGCAGCCACAGGGGGGTGGGCACGCCCATGATCTCCAGGTTGGAAGGGCCGACGACTACCAGCTTGTTGGGCACCACCTTCTGGCGGCGGCTGTGGATGCCGAAGTGGGGGTCGTCGTGGGTGCAGGTGGTAAACAAGGCGTCGGAGCTGAAAATGACGTCGTTGGTTTCCTGGGTGGTGTCCTGCGCCGGGCTGCTCACAAACTTTGAGCGGGCGCTGTGTACGACGACGTCGTTCTGCGTCGTTGTCACATCGTAAACGACGCCTTTGCGGGTCTGGAAGTTATAGCGCATGCTGTCGGCCAGGAAACTCTGGTCGCCATCGGAAAATTCCGGCCGCCCGGCGGGGCGGCCGAGGCTGTCCGGCATGCCCTCGGCAGTGACGATATTTGTCGCCCAGTCGAAGATGATATGATCTGCCTTGAGGTTGATGGTCGTGTAAGTTACGGACGCGTTGCCGTAGAGGTGGATTTTTTGCCCGCGGATGTCGTAGATCATGGAATCCGTGGCGGTGTATTCCACGGGAGCGTCGAGGGAGTCCCGGGAGAAAGTTACCTGCTGCAGCGGCCCGGCCGGGCTGTCGGCGGCGGCGGAGTCCACCCGCAGGCTGTCCGCCGGCAACGGCAGGAGCGTATCCTGAGCAGCGGGCGGAAGCGTATCCCGGGCAGCGGGCGGGAGCCTGTCCCGTGCAGAGGGGGGGACCACCTGCGCTGACAGATTCAGCAGCGGCCAGATGACGGATACAATTATTATTGGTAACTTTGCGCTCAAGGATTAAATATCATTAAGTTGTGCTATGAAGAAAGCGGTAACCATCCTACAAACGATCCTGTTTTGTTTTTTGCCATTCACCCACCGGGGGTTTAACACTTTGTTATCTTTTGAGCCTTCCTGCCCCGGATCGGGCTGCCTGCACGGGCACGAGGCCCGCTTTGCTTCCTTAGCTGCTGCGAAAGTAAGCTTTGGCGGCGAGATGGGCAAAGTTATCAAAGAAAGAAAAGATTACCGGATCAAAACGGTGGTCATCGACCCGGGCCACGGCGGGCACGACCCCGGCTGCCTGGGGAGCAGCTCCCGGGAGAAACACCTGGCCCTGGCCGTCGGCCAGGCCCTGGCCACCGCTATGCAGGTTCGTTTCCCGGACGTGCGGGTGATCCTGACCCGCAACGAGGACGTTTTTATACCGCTCTACGAGCGGGCCGCCATTGCCAACCGCAACGAGGCCGACCTGTTCATCTCCATCCACTGCAACTTCATGCCCGGCTCGGCGGCTACGCACGGCACCGAGACCTACGTCATGGGGCTGCATACCGCCGGGCACAACCTGGAAGTGGCCAAAAGGGAGAACGCCGCCATCCTGCTTGAAGACAACTACCGCCGCAATTACGACTACGACCCCAACTCTCCGGAAGGCCACATCATGCTGACCATGTTCCAGAACGCTTACCTGGAGCAGAGCATCCTCTTTGCCGAGCGGGTGGAAGCCAATTTTTTCCACCAGGCCCGCCTCAAGAGCCGGGGGGTTAAACAGGCGGGGTTCGTGGTGCTCAAAGAGACGGCCATGCCCAGCGTGCTGGTCGAAACGGGTTTCCTGAGCAATAAGGAGGAGGAAGAGTTCCTGAAGACCGAAACGGGGCAGCAATCCGTTGCCGGCGCCATCCTGAAAGCCTTTGAGGAGTATAAGGTCATTGTCGAAAGCGGCCAGTACCCCGAACTGGCGCTGGAGAAGAACGTCCAGGCTAACCAGTCGTATTCCTACGGCGAGCCGGAAGGGCCGCCGGCCTACCAGCCGGTGAAAACCAGGAATGTCTCCCCGCCCTCCCAGCCGGCGGATTACAGCCTCCCCAACCGGCAGGTGGAATATTCTCCCCCGGCCCCGCCTGCTCCCCGCGCTTACGATTATGGCGCCACCGGCGAGAAAGGGGCACCCGGGGCATGGCCGGGGCCTGCTTCCGGTTCTGAAAATATACAGTTCAACGTCCAGCTGGCTGCTTCCTCCAAACCGGTGGACACCAGCCACAGCAAATGGCGCAATACCGGCTACCTGATCGAAGTGGTGAACGAAGACAACCTCTTCAAATACCAGGCCCGCAACTTCTCCACCCTCCAGCAGGCCTTCGAAGCCCGACTGCTCCTGCAGGCCCGCGGCTTCCCCGACGCGTTCATCGTCGCCTACAAAGATGGCCGGCGCATCTCCGTGGAGCAGGCCAAACGGGAGTTGGGCATACCCTAACCGGAAAAAGCCCCCCGCAACGACCCGGGATATTTTATACTGGCGAACGCGTGGTTTTGTCAGGAACAAAACCAGCGATGCCAGTATATACTGACCCGGCAGGTTTTGTAGTCGACAAAACCTGCCGTGCGTCAGTATAATAAAACAAGGCCGTCAACCATCTATCTGCCCGGTGCGTTCTAGTAGTCTTGCAGCGCATCGCAGCGGTAGTTGCATAGAATAAGTGCCGGGGATGTTTTCTTTTTTTTACCTTTGCGGCGCTTAAACCCGATATGCCATGTCAAACGAAGTAAAGGTAGGTATCCTGGCAGTGGTCGCCATTGCCCTCTCGGTGTGGGGCTATAAGTTTATCCGCGGGAAAAACCTGCTGCTCCAGGCCAACACCTACAAAGTTTATTACCCCAGAGTGGACCGAATGCAGGTCGGCACCCAGGTGTTCATCAACGGTGTCGAGGTAGGCAACGTAGCCAGCGTAAACCTGCTCAGCGACGTAGACCGGACCGTCGAGGTCGTCCTTGACCTCAAGCCGGGCATGACCATCCCCAAAGACACCAAGGCAGTCATCGTTTCCACCGGCTTCATGGGCGGCAAGGCCATCATGCTGGAATACCCCCGGCCTTGCTCCGGCGACGATTGCGCCAAAAGCGGCGACGTGCTGGAAGGCGAATTCCGGGGGTTGCTGGGATCCATGGTCGGAGAGGATAATGTGGAACAGTACGTCGGCATCATCAAAGAAGGCCTGCAGGACGTGATCGACACCCTGAACCGGGCCCTGCTGGAAGACCCCGACTCGCCGCTTGGAAAAAGCCTGAAAGACCTGGAGTCTACCCTGGCCAACCTCAATTCCGCCACCGGCCAGCTCGACGGCCTGCTGCGCTCTTCCTCCGGCAGCATCGACGGCACCCTGGCCAACCTGAACGCCATCACCGGCAACCTGAAACGCAACAACGACAAGATCAACAGCATCCTCGGCAACGCCGATTCCCTGAGCAGCCAGCTCGTCGCCGCCGACCTGGAACAGACCCTGCGGGAGGTCAACGGGGCCATCGCCGGCCTGAAAACCACCATGGAGTCCGCCAACAGCGCCCTCGACGGCGTCTCGGACGTGGTGGGCAAAATAAAGAACGGGGAAGGCTCCCTGGGCAGGTTGATGTCCGACGAGGAATTGTACAACAACATCAGCGAGCTGAGCCAGCGCGCCGACTCCCTGATCAACGACTTCCAGGACCGCCCCTACCGCTATATGCCGTTCAAGAGCCGGAGCAAAGTGAAGAAGTTCGACCGGAAGGATGCGGCGGCGGGGGGGTAGTAACGGAGTGGGAGGGAAGGCGTTGTTATATTTTTGAAGTATATACCGGCGAACGCGTGGTTTTGTCAGGAGCAAAACCAGCGATGCCAGTATATACTGACCCGGCGGGTTTTGTAGTCGACAAAACCTGCCGTGCGTCAGTATAATGTGCGATTTTCGATATGCGATTTGCTCGGATGAGCCGCTGCCAAACCGCAGCCGTCAACCGGGTGGAAACAGGCAGAAATCGCGAGTCCTTCCTCCAAACAAGCTCTCATCCCCGGGTTTTATGTGACAAGGGGAATTTTCAATCCGCCCGGCGCTTCCGGGATTTCATTCAAAAACCTGCTTTACCTCCAACTCCCACCCACCCAGCGCCGGAGATTGAACGGCCCCCTCCTGGGCGGCAAAACCTGTGATCTCCAGCTTGTCATTTTGCAGGGTATAAACTTCTATGCTGCTGTTGGCCGGGTCGACGATCCAGTATTCAGGGGCTTTGAACCGCTGGTATACCTCCATTTTTTCAAAACGGTCCCGTTTAATAGAGCTGGGAGACAGAATCTCGATCACCAGGTCAGGCATCCCCATTACAGCTTCTTCGAGGTTGACAATTCCCAGCCGTTCTTTTTTTATAAAAATGAGATCGGGCTGGGGGACATTGTAATCGTCCAGAAAAACATCAATGGGAGCATAAAATAATTCTCCGAGATTCTTTTCTTCAATCCAGGCTCCTATCTTCCGGGAAAGCCTGCCGGAGATGCGCTGGTGCAGGGGAGAAGGTGCTGCTCTCTTCACTAGTTCGCCATTTAGGAGTTCATACAGAAAGCGGTCGTCCTCGTCAAATTCCATCTGACGAAATTCCTGATAAGTTATCTTCTTCGTGGTGGTTTCCATACGCCAAGGTTGTATCTTCGCAAGATAAGGGTTTTAATTTTTTGTTTCAAGTATAGTTTTGTTTTAAACAAAAAAGTTATAATTTTGAAACAAAAAATGGCAGCAATCAAGCCATGACCCCATGAACCAGTGAACCCATGAAACAGTGAATCCATGATCCCCACTGCCACCCAAACCTACGTCACCGTCATCCTGCCTTTGGCAGTGCCAAAGCCGTATACCTATGCCGTGCCGGAGCAACTGGTGCCGGACGCCACCTTCGGCAAGCGGGTAGAGGTGCAGTTCGGGAAGGCCAAGCTGTACACCGCCCTGGTGGTCGAGCAGCACCGGCGGGCGCCGGAGGGTTACCGTCCCAAGCCCATCCTTTCGGTGGTGGACGACGAGCCGATCATCAACAAGATGCAGCTCCAGCTCTGGCAGTGGCTTGCCGGTTATTACCTCTGTACCCTGGGCGAAGTGATGCACGCCGCCCTGCCCGCCAACCTCAAGCTGGCCAGCGAAACCCGCCTGACCCTCAGCCCGCTTTTCGACGAGGACTTCGGCGGGCTGGACGATAAAGAGTACCTCGTCGCCGAAGCCCTGACCATACAGAACGAGATCAGTATTGAGGACGTGCGCGGCATCCTCCAGCAGAAAACCGTCTACCCGCTGATCCGCCGCATGCTGGAAAAACGGATCATCTATCTCAAGGAGGACCTCAAAACCAGGTACAAGCCGAAGACGGTCTCCTGTGTGCGCCTCCGGGAACCCTACGCCTCCCGGCCGGAACGGCTGGCGGAAGCCTTCGAGCTGTGCAGCCGCTCCACCCGCCAGGTGGAAGCGCTGATGGCCTACGTGCAGCTGGCCAAACAACGGGAGTTTGTCCGCCGGCAGGACATTTACAGCAAGGCCAACGTGGATGCCTCCGTGCTGAAGGCCCTGGAGAAAAAGGAGGTTTTCGAACTGTACGAACGGGAGGTGAGCCGGCTGGGAGGGTACGAAGAAGAAACGGTAGATGCCGATGTGCTCTCCGGACAGCAGGTGCGGGCCCTGGCGGAGCTGCGCAGCCATTTCCGGGAGAATAATGCCGTGTTGCTCCACGGCGTGACCGGCAGCGGCAAGACCCGCGTTTATGTGGAACTCATCCAGGAAACCATCCAAAGAGGAGAACAGGTGCTCTACCTGCTGCCGGAAATCGCCCTGACCACCCAGGTGACCGGGCGCCTGGAAAAAATCTTCGGCGAACAGATCGCCATCTATCACTCCCGCTTCAGCAACAACGAGCGGGTGGAAATGTGGAACGGCGTACTGAAAGGCAAACCCGTGGTGCTGGGCGCCCGCTCGGCCCTGTTCCTGCCCTTCCGCAAGCTGGGGCTCATCATCGTCGACGAGGAGCACGACAACTCCTACAAACAATATGACCCCAACCCCCGCTACAACGCCCGCGACGCAGCCGTTTACCTGGCCCACCTGCACGGCGCCAAAATCCTGCTGGGCACGGCTACGCCCTCTATCGAATCCTATTTCAACGCCAAAACCGGCAAATACGGCCTGGTGGAAATGCCGGAGCGCTTCGGCGGCCTGCAGCTGCCCGCCATAGAGGTGGCCGACGCCAAACGGGCCATGCAGGAACAGAAACTCCATTCCCACTTTACCGCTACGCTGCTGGACGAACTCAGGGCGGCCCTCGAAAGGGGCGAACAGGCCATCCTCTTCCAGAACCGCCGCGGCTACTCGCCCACCTACCGCTGCCTCACCTGCGACTGGCACTCCGAATGCATCCACTGCGACGTGAGCCTGACCTACCACAAGTTCAGAAACGCGCTGAAGTGCCACTACTGCGGCTATACCGCCCGCCTGCCCGACGCCTGCCCCGCCTGTGGCGCCAAACAGATGATCCTCAAGGGGTTCGGCACCGAAAAGATCGAAGATGAACTTAAGGTTTACCTGCCTGATGCGAAGATCGGCCGGATGGACCTGGAGACGGTGCGCGGCAAGAACGCCCATGCCCGGCTGATCAACGACTTCGAGGAGGGCCGCCTGGATATCCTGGTCGGCACCCAGATGGTCACCAAAGGGCTGGATTTTGAGCGGGTGGGCGTCGTCGGCGTACTCAGCGCCGACCAGCTGCTCCAGTTCCCGGACTTCCGCGCCGGCGAGCGGGCCTTCCAGCTCATGCTGCAGGTGAGCGGCCGGGCAGGGCGCAAGCACAAACAGGGCAAAGTCATCATCCAGGCGTTCAACACCAGCAGCCCGGTCCTCCGGGAAGTGCTGGCCAACGACTACGCCGCCTTCTTCACCCGCGAGATGAGAGAGCGGCAGGAGTTCAATTATCCTCCTTTTTATCGCCTCATCCGCATCACCCTGAAGCACAAAAAACCGAAGACGCTCAACGAAGGCGCCCAGATTTTCGAACAGGCGCTCAAAAGCAAGCTGGGAGAATGGGCCATCGGCCCGGCCGAGCCTTACGTCAACCGCATCCGCGGATATTACCTGCTGGATTTCCTCATCAAGATGCCAAAAGATGCGAAGAAGATCCGCTACGCCAAAGAAACCATCCAGGAGGCCATCGACGCTATGCAGCAAACTTCGGGCTACAGCGGGGTGCGGGTGAGCGTGGATGTGGATCCGTATTGAACAGTTAGGCCTGAAATAGGGAAATACATGGAAATGCATGGAAATGTATGGAAATGTATGGAAATGTATGGAAATGTATGGAAATGCATGGAAACATATGGAAATGCATGGAAATACATGGAAATGCATGGAAATACATGGAAATGCATGGGAACACATGGGAACACATGGAAATACATGGAAATACATGGAAACACATGGAAATGCATGGAAATGCATGGAAATGCATGGAAATGCATGGAAATGCATGGAAATGCATGGAAATTCAAAAAAACGATTATGGCTCGGACTATCCTTCTCTTTACCCTCTCTGCCTTTCTTTCCGTATTTACTTTTTACCAAAAATCGGAACATAGCCTCGACCTCGGCCTGGCAGTCCTGGTGGGCCTGTACTTCATCGCCGCCATGCTGCTGAGTTTTCGGCCCCGGGCCAGCTGGGGTGCGCAACTGCAATTTGCCGGCCTGGCGTTGCTCGTCTGGCTGGTGTTGTTCAGTTTTTCTTACAACCTGCTCTTCTGGATACTGGCGCCGGTTTCCGGCGGATTGGGTGCCTGGCTGGTTTGTCGGCTGAGCCGGCGGTTTCTGGGCCTCAGTTGGCCTGCCCTTCAACCGATCGTGATGACGGGCACGGCGGCGGCAGTGGCGGGCGTATTGCTGATGATCTCCTTCAGAAGTCTGCCGAAGGATATTTTCACCATAGGGCTTAAGGCGGGCATCATGGTTGGGCTGTGGCAGTTGGGGGTAGGCATATATATGATGCGGGAGTTGGAGGAATTACAAAATGGCCGCATCGGGTAACTTTGCTGACAGCCACACTGTTGGTTCCCCCCAGCCAGCGGCCCGCCCGCTCGCCGCCGCCTCGTCGAAGTCTCCAGACTTCGATGCCAGCTCCCAGACTTCGACGTCAACCCACAGCCTGCTTCACCCCCGCCCCCACCAACGCCCACTGCAGCCGCATCTGGTCGGCCACCGGCATGGCGCGCAGGCCCAGGTGCCAGGCTTCCTGCAGTACCGCTTCCTCCCGCTTTTTGCCGGTGGCTAACGCCATTTTCCACCCACTCATCAATCGCCGCCACTTCTCGTAGTCCGGGTTGGGCCAGGCCAGGCTGCGGCTCTCGTTGGGGATGGTGAAGAAGGGCATCTCCGAGACCAGCGTCAGGCAATCGCCGCCAAAACTGCGGATGCTCTCCATGGAGCTGGGGTGGAAAAAAGCCGCCGTCTTGGGCATCTCCCGCTCCAGGAAGTGAGCCTTCATGGCCTCGGCGCCGGGCCGCGTACAGAAGCCCTCGCTGATGCGGTGGAAGCCCTTCTCGCCGCCGCGGTCGATGTCGTTGAGAGAATAACCCAGCTCAATGGCTTTCTGCCGGCACCGTTCCTGGATGATAGCGGACCGATTTTCCCAGCCCGGGTCGACGAGGAACCAGGGGCCGAAGGAGTAGGCCATGCTGTGCAGGGAGGCGTGGAGGTGAAAAGGCACCCCTGCCTTTTTCCAGAATTCGTAGATGAAGGCATTCTCCGGCCGCAACGGTCCGGCCTGCCCCTCGATGGGGAACCCGTACTCCATATCGTCTCCCGGCAGCTCCCGGACGGTGTGCTGCAGGTAGCGGGGCAGGCTGTAGCAGTCGTCGGTTTCGCTGTACCAGCGCCGGTTGGCCGCCTCGCCGTCGGGGTTGGCGTGGGGTACGATCCACCAGCTGAAATCCTGAAGTAATGGGTGGCCCTCGTCCTGCCTGCCCAGGAAAGACACCAGGTGGCGCAACAGCCGCGGGCCCGTCGGCTCGTCGGCGTGGCAGCCGGCAAGCAGGCTGATGCGGAATGGGCCCCGGCCGAAACGATAGGCCGCGACAGGCCTGCCTTCCCGGCTGTTGCCCTGGAAATGGGGCGGCGGCGGGGATAGGGGAGCGGAAAGGATGTCTTGGATGTATGATTCAAGCATGATGAGCAGGTATAAAGGACAGTATAGCGGCTACCCGTCTGATGTTGGACAAGGCGCCGTTGCTTGTTGTTATACTGGCGAACGCGTGGTTTTGTCAGGAGCAAAACCAGCGATGCCAGTATATACTGACCCGGCGGGTTTTGTAGCCGACAAAACCTGCCGTGCGTCAGTATAGTTGTCTGTTGATGGCAAGGGTGCCTTGCAACCGGCAAGAAACCATGCCAATAACCATTAACGCCGTTTGCCTCTGGGTATGTTCAATAACCGGACTGCAACTTGCTACTTTACCTGATTCCGCAGCACCACAAACGGTATCCCATTATTCACCCACCTTTCCACTTCCCCTCCATCCGGGATCACTTCGAAGGCGAGGCTGCCGAGCACGATGTCTTCGTCTCCGTCCTGGTCGATGTCGCCGGCATCCATGACGATCCAGCGGCCCAGGCCGGCCTGCGGGAATGTGTGAGGCTTATAGTTGCCCCGGCCGTCGTTTTCCAGGAAGAAGAAGCTTTCGTTCGGCTGCTTTTCAAAGTTAGGAAAAAAAGAGATGGCGGCAATGTCCAGGGTGCCGTCCTGGTTGAAGTCGCGGGCGACAGCGCCGTAGGCGC
>JAGFJD010000162.1 GCA_024102975.1 Phaeodactylibacter sp.
AGAACAAATAAAAAAACTTTAAACATAAGTTGCCAATCATGCAACCTGAAAGAATTCAAGTCGTAAAACGTTAGGAGTTCGTCTATCTGATGGATTTCGCCCCCCTCCCCGGATGCATCAGCAGCCGGAACATGTTTTGAGAGCTATCAATAAACTGCTTTTAAGCAGGTTAATCCAGAGGCACTACATCACCGGGTTGGCGCCTGCGCATCCTTGAAGGATGCCTGCCCAACAGTTTCAATTTTACAGCTATCACTGGCAGCGGTTGCTGCTGTAACCACTTCGGCAACGAAGCAGGGAAGGTATCCCATTAACGTATTTAAACTAATAAAATCAGACTGACTAAACCATGAAGCATTTCAACAAAATTCTAAGAATCGCAATCCTGGCAGCAGCCTGTTGCATCGGATTGGCCGCCCCGCAGGAAGCCCAGGCCAGAAGCGGGGAGGAATGCCCCGATGACGTAGTCATGCCGCTTTGCTCCTGGCAGAGCGACATCAACCGCGAGTTCGCCCGCTGGAAATCCAAGTTCGACTACGACGATTGCGACATCAGCGAAGACCTGGACGACCTGAAGCCACCTAAGAAGTGTACCGGCGGCACGGTCACGGTAGTGCTTGACGATTGCGACAATCCTTCTGATAACTGCCAATCCTCCTTCACCGTGGTAAAGCCACCGGAACCGGAAGCGGAATGCCCGTCCGACAAAACGATTGGCCCGTGCGTAACCCAGGGTGAGGTAGAGAAAGCCTTTAAGGACTGGCTCGACGAGTTCGAGGTCGTTGACCGCTGCGACGTCAACGACGACATCGGCGGCTTCCAGGGTTACCCCAGAGCGCCGGACTTTTGCGGCGGCTCCACGACGGTTACTTACGTCGTTAAGAATAAGATCGATTGTTACGAGCCGTTCACCTGCACCCGCACCTTCACCGTTCTTCCAACCGAAGACCCGGTGCTGTTCTGTCCGCCGGACCCCATGCTGCCCGCCTGCCTGAGCCAGGCCGAAGTGCAGCAGGAGTTCCAGGACTGGCTGGCCCAGTTCGCGGTAGTTGACGCCTGCCCGGGCACAGTAGGCCGCTTTACGTTTCCCCCGCAGGCACCCGGCAAGTGCGGCGGTTCGGTCAGCGTTACCTATACCGCAGTCACGCCCAACGGTTGCGGCATGAGCTTCTGTTCGAGCACCTTCACCGTCGCTCCTGACAATGAGCCGCCGATGGGCACCTGCCCGGCGGGGGCCGACGACCTGACCTGCCTCAGCGAAGTGCCCGAACCGGATGCCGACGCCATTGCCGCCAACTATACCGACAACTGCGGCATCGTGATCGGCGTGCTCGCCAGCGTAGAGCTGGATGAAGACGACTGCGATTTCACGGTCACCCACAATTACCGGATTTATGACGACTGCGGCAACTATACGCCCTGTTCCATCACCTACTCCGGCGGCGACGACGTGCCTCCGACCGGCACCTGCCCGGTGGGCGGACAGGTAGCATCGCTCGACGACGTGCCCACCCCAGACCCGGATTTCATCGCCAACAACTATACCGACAACTGCGGCCAGGTGTGGGCCCAGGTGCTGAGCACCAGCCAGACCGGAAGCGCCTGCACCGGCCTGACCGTCACCCACACCTACTCTGTCGGCGACAATTGCGGCAAGGACAACAACGTGATCTGCGCGGTGAGCTACACGGTAGCCCCCAACGGGACCGCCCCGATCTCCGGAACCTGCCCGGCGCCGGTCACCAACCTGCAATGCTGGGATGACGTGCCCACGCCGGCTCAGGCCCAGATGACGATGCAGAATGCTTTCCCCGGCGCTACCGCCGTCCTGATTGGCTCGACCACTACGAATAATTACTGCACCTTCTCCACGGCCTACGCCTTCTCGGTTACTGACCCCTGCACCGGCAACCGCACCATCTGTGTGCTGGAGTACTCCGGCCAGGACCTGACGCCGCCCGCCCCCACCAACGGTGGATGCCCTGCCGGCGTGACGGCTTCCGTCGTGCCCGCCCCAGACCCGGCCGGAGTTGCTGCGGGTTATACAGACAACTGCTCCTCGGTTCACGCCTACCGGGTAGGCACCACGCTCAGCGGCATGAACGTCACCTACCACTACCGGATATACGACGATTGCGATAACTCCGTAGTTTGCTCCGTCACGCATACCGGCGGCATCAGCCGTCCGGGCAACGGGCCGGCTAACCCGGGCACTCCGGCTGCGCTTCAGCTGAAAGCCTATCCGAACCCGACCAGCGGAGAGCTTTTCATCGAGTTCGGCGATTTGTCTTACGAAACGGCGACTGTTACACTCTCTAACCTCTACGGCCAGGAGGTGTTCCGTCGCGTCATGACCCTGGATGCGCCCACCCAGCAACTGAACCTGGGCGGGGAAGGCCTGAGCAATGGCACTTACCTGCTGACGGTGCGCACTCAGGATGCTTATACGACGCAGAAGATTGTGCTGAACCGGTAGGGAATTAAAGTCCTCTTCTTAACAACGACCTGCCAGTTAAAAAAAGAACCCCGTCGCAGTTTGAGCTGCGCCGGGGTTCTTTTTTTGAAAGGCTCGGTGCGCCCATATTCCTCTCTTGCCGACTGTACGAAAGCTGCCCGGACATATCCGGATTCCGGGCAGCTTTTTCCTTAGCCCGTGTTCGATATTTAGGCCCCAACCGGCTTTCGGTTTTCGCTATTCGGAAGCATCCCGGAACAGCGAACTGCCGAATACTCAACCGCCAAAGTTTGGGGCTGCCAGTCAAACCTGGGTTAGGCATGCCAGCCAAACATCCCCCTTTTTTATCAAATGTAAAGCCAAGGGCTTGTACACTTCACAATTTTTTTCTTTCTTTACAGTGATTTACATCTGCTCCCGTCTTTAGTGAATTGTATCCAGGTCCAAAAACCGGAGGGTCAAACTAACATACTAATAACACACACTAACAACAGCCTTCCCCTTGAACACATGACTTGTAACCCTGACTTGCATAACCTGTAATGCATCGGTTAAAGGCTACAGGCAAAGTGTAATAAAAAGACGGGCTGTCCCTCCTTTTTAAGATTAAACAGCAACACAAGTCTAACTTAACAAATCAAGAGCTTTGAATGCATGCGTATTCTGCCGGCTTATTGTGCCCGGAGAGTAGGCGGCGATTCTATGTCTAAACTATTTCATGAAATGAAGAACACATACCAATTGAGAAGACTGTGTACCTTTTATTATGGGCACCTCACGCCCACGTGGACCTCTTTGATCCTAATCACCGCCCTTTTTTCTTTGTGGGAAACGCCTGTTTCGGCTCAAAATGATACGCCCTGCGAATGTGTCCAGCGCTGGGAAGAGGGCGCGACCTGGAACAATGGCTCGATCAATGACGCCCCCAATGCGCCGCCGCCCAATGGGATCATCCGCTGCGGGAGTTCTGCCGAAACGCAGTCTCAGGTGGCACCTATAAATAATTGCGTTTACAACTCCAATTTGTTTGAAATCGACCTTTCCATGCAGGATTGCGTCGAACCCAGTACCGGCAACTCCGTTTCGGTCCTTCCGCCAACCAACGGCCAGCCCATCATCTGGCTGAACTTCGACGTGCGGCCCGGCGCGGGAAGCTTTCAGGTTCAGATCAATGACAACAGCGGGGATGACATCGGATGGGCGTTGTATTCTTCCGATGTCGTAACCAACGGGACCAGCCTCAATGCGCAAACCGGCTTCCAGGTTAGCGGGGATTGTTCGCAGCTTACCCTGCGCGCCTGCGGCGAAGAAAGCGCCAATACCTGGAATACGCTGCCGGTTCCCAATTTTTCCCAAACTACCAATTATTACCTTGCCATCTGGGACCAGGACGCTGACGGCAACCTGCAGGTCAACAACTTCAAAGCCCGCTTCGGCTGCGGGGATGCCGACATCCTCGTGTGTTCGCTTGAAGGACAGGTGGATACTATTTGTGTCGACGACGGAAGCACTTACACCCTGGAAATTCCCATCAACGGCATCAACGGCGAGTTCATCGCCTACGAACAAATCCAGGGTGTCTTTTCCGGGCCGGTCTGCCTGACCAACCCCGCCGACCCCAACCCGGTTACCTCGGGTACTTTCCAGTTCAGTTATAATGCCGGAGACAACTACGACATCATCATCTTTGAAACGACTAAAGACCCGAACGCACTCCCAACTACCCCGGTCGTATCCTCCGACCCCAATTGCCTTCATCCTACTCCATTCCCAAACAGCCCGGGCGACAACGGCAATGCCGATGATTGTGTGCTCACGTTCACAGGAACCCTGCCTTCAGCACTTTCCTGTTCAACCCTTGCCGACGCTCCCGTTTCCTGCACCGGCAACGGAAGCGACGGGCAGGCTACCGTATTTCCTATTGGAGGCTCCCCTCCTTACAGCTATTTGTGGGACAATGGCGAAACAACGGAAACCGCCACCATGCTGGCGCCTGGGCCCCACTCTGTTGACGTTACCGATGCATTGGGCTGCACCGTTTCCTGCGACGTGAATATACTGCCCGCCCAGAATTGCTGCACCTGCGAAAACCCGCCCATGGTTACTTGTCCGGACGAGGTATATGTCGGGTGCAACCCCCCGTTGGATGCCAATGGCTACCCCCTTAGCTTAGGGATGGGTGGCCAGTATGAACCGGATATAACCCTGGTGACGGTCGTGACCGACAACATGGATTGCACCGCTACGGTAACCTGGCAAAGTGACGGAACGCCTACGACAAACGATGGCTGTACCTACACCCTCCTGCGGACTTACCGTGCGACCAACGATTGCGAGGGATTATTCGCAGAATGCACACAAGAATTCTCCTGGGCTGTTTTTGATGATGCGTTTATGGTAGAATGCCCGGCCGACCCCATGCTGCCGGCCTGCGCCAGCACCGCTGACATACTGGCTGCCTATGTGGTCTGGGTGGATGGATTCTCCTTCTCGGGTGGCTGTAACCCAACGGATAACATCGTTGATGTGCCCGCCCTGGGCGACCTCACCTGCGGTGGCCAGCTCAGCTTCACTTACGAAGCCACTTCCGGCCCGGCAGGATGCCAGGATGTGCAAAGCTGCAACGCAACCTTCACCGTGGCGGCGGCCGACGACCTGACCGTCGATTGCCCAACTGACCCCATGCTGTCGGCCTGCTCCAGCGCCGACGACATACTGGCCGCTTACAACGCCTGGGTAGCAGGGTTCTCCTACATGGGCGGATGTAACGTGACCGACAACAGCGCCAGCATCCCCGCCCTGGGAGACTTGACCTGCGGCGGACAGCTCAGCATCACCTATACCGCCACCTCCGGGCCAGACGGGTGCCAGGATCTGGCGTCCGGCGACGCGAGCTACACCGTAGCAGCGGCAGGTGGCCGGAGTGTCGATTACCAGGCTGACCCCTTGCTGCCGGCCTGCTCCAGCGCTGCCGACATACTGGCCGCTTACAACGCATGGGTAGCAGGCTTCTCCTTCGACGGAGGCTGCGACGTGACGGACAACAGCGCCAGCATCCCCGCCCTGGGAGACTTGACCTGCGGAGGGCAGCTCAGCTTCACCTACACCGCCACTTCCGGGCCAGACGGATGCCAGGACATGGCTTCCTGCAACGCCACCGTCAGCAGAGCGTCGGCAAGGGACCTAGCGGAGAACTGCGTGGCCGACCCCGCGTTGACGGCATCATCCAGCGCTGCCGACATACTGGCCGCTTACAACGCCTGGGTGGCTGGGTTCTCCTATATGGGCGGATGCGACGTCAGCGACAATATTGATAACGTGCCCGCCCTGGGAGACCTCACCTGCGGCGGCCAGCTCAGCTTCACCTATACCGCCACTTCCGGGCC